>JBEBGH010000142.1:0-12916 GCA_040081565.1 Pirellulaceae bacterium | reverse complement strand
AAGATCGATGCCGTGATCGCCAAGTTTGATTCGTTGAATTGGGACTAAAGGCAATAGAAATTCTGGAAAGCCATTGGGCTATCTGTTCCAGCGAGTGATCGCGGACAGGTAGCCCATTTTTTTATTTGGATAATTTTCTTTGAAGATTATCGCAGGTCAACGGTTTGGTTGATTGCCTTCGCCGCCGACAAACTGATCGAGGTCGTCGAAATAGTTCGGATAGGTTTTAACGACACAATCGGGATTCTCGATTTCGACACCGCGTACCTTCAACCCAACCAGTGCCAGACTCATTGCCATGCGGTGATCGTTGTATGTCGACAAAATGGCGCCTCGCAAAGCCCCCGGAATCACCATAAAGCCGTCAGCATGTTCGGTGACGGAGGCGCCGAGCTTTCTCAACTCGATTGCCAAGTCGCCAATTCGATCCGTTTCTTTCAAACGATTGTGTGCGATACCGCGGATCGTTGTTGGCCCATTCACAAATAGACTGACAGCTGCCAAAGTTTGCACCGTGTCGCTGATGTCCGACATTTCGCATTCGATGCCGATTCTTGCAGGTCCCTGGACCTCGATGAACTCATCGCCCCATACGACATGGCAACCCATCCGCTCAAGCAAATTGACGAAAGCCACGTCGCCTTGAAGGGAATTGCGATTCAAGCCTAGAATTTTCGAACTCCCGCCGCAAATTGCCGCCGCAGCAAAAAAATAACTTGCCGCACTGGCGTCCGGTTCAATCGAGAAGTCCGTGGCCCGGTAGGCCTGGGGCTCGATGATGAATCGCGACAATGATGCGCCTTCCGTGCGAACGTTAACGCCAAAGGACTTCATGTTTGCCAAAGTCATTCGGACATAAGGCTGCGAGACCAAGTTGCCGATGACGACAATTTCCACTGTGGCTTGGGCCAATGGCGCGGCCATCAACAGTCCGCTGAGAAATTGACTCGATAGATTTCCAGCAACCTGAACCGTTCCCCCACGAAGGCCAGCGGAGGCGATCTCAACCGGTGGAAACTTTTGATTACCCTGTGCGCTCACGCCCCCGCCCAAAGACTGTAAAGCACGAACGAGGTCGCCGATCGGCCGTTGGTGCATGCGGGGGATGCCTCGCAAACTGAACTGTCCGCCCGCGGCAGTCAGTGCTGCCGTCAAGAACCGAATGGTTGTACCACTGTTCTGCACATCCAGTTCGACGGCTGAAGATTTGGGAAAGCGGCCACCGGTTCCGGCGACCTCGGCGATTCCTTTTGTCCAATCGACTTGGATTGAAACGCCCAATGTTTGGAGGGCATTCAGCATTACTCGGGTATCTTCACTATCGAGTAGGCCGGAAATTCGGCTGGTACCTTGGGCGAGAGCTGCCAGCAAAAGCGCGCGATTCGTGAGGCTCTTGGAACCCGGTGGTCGAATCGTCCCGGCGATTGGTCCGGGCACGGTTTGAATTTTTCGAGTCGGCATCATTGGTTACTCAACGAAATTGCGGCTTCCGCAGAAGGTTTGCGGTTAGGACCTCGAACCTAGAATGTCCTGCCACAGGCAACCGGCCCAAGACCAACCCACTCCGAATCCTACCAGCATGTTGCGTGAAGCCGATGAAAATCGTCCTTCGCCACGCAGGCGGTCGATCAAGATCGGCAAAGTGCAACAAACGGTATTGCCAACTCCATCGAGCCGGATCGGCATTTTTTCTTCTTCGATATTCAAGATCAACCGCATTTGTTCCAACATCTTGAAGGTGGCCTGATGAAACAAAAAGCAATCCACCTCTGACATCGTTAATTTCGCTGAACGGCAAACGCCTTCGACCAAGTCCGGAATTTTTCCAATTGAAAAATTGATCAAGCTTTGGCCGTCCATATACAAATCGCTTGGCCAGCGCTTGCGGTGTCGCGGCTTGATCTGTTGCGATGGATCGCGAAAGCCACCGCGCGAGGCGATCAAGGTGTCAGCCCCGCTGCCATCGGTGCCGAACTGGAATGCCGTTAACGAGCGCATTTCATGGGCTTCGATCAAGGTCGCTGCGGCGGCATCGCCAAAAATCGTTCGCAAGCTGCGATCGGTTGGGTGGATTAGCTTGGTGTAAGTTTCCGCAGTCAAGAATAAAATTCGGCGGGCCATGCCCGATTGAATCAATCCATCGGCTAACGAAAGCCCGTAAACATAACCACTGCAACCGAGATTGAAATCGAGTGCTCCAATCGACGTATTGAGCCCCAGCCTTTGCTGCAACAGGCAAGCCGTCGTCGGCAACGAATAATCCGGTGTCTGTGTGCAGAATAACAGGTAATCGATCGATGACCGTTCGATCCCGTGCTCGGCAAACAATTTCTCAGCCGCGGCGAACGCCAAGTCCGACGAGCATTCGTTAGGTGCAGCGACATGGCGGACATCGATCCCCGTTTTGGGACCAATCGTGTCCATATCCCATTCGGGGAATAGTGCCTTAAGTTCCGCGTTGGTCTCCACCTTTTCTGGCAGGTGAACGGCAATGGGGCCGATGGCTGCGAATTTCACGGGAATCCTTAGTTTTCCTGACAAATCACCGCAACGAATTCGTCGATGCAGTTGGTTGGTTTATTCGCGAGCGTTCCGCGAAAAAAAGGCTTTGCCGCCAATCATATCAGGAAGCGAAAATCTTCGCTATTCAGCCTGAGAGCCTATCCCAAAAGGGGTCTGATCCTCTCTGCCTCTCCCAGGGTCTGACCCCTTTTGGGATTCTAAGTGCGCGTTGGATCCGCCCATTGAACGCGCATTGACGTAGAAACAAATATTGCTGACGATGAAGCGATAAGAATCAAAATTGCCTATAAAAATCTGGTGGAAACTCTGTGAACGAAGAACCGAAACAGCAAAAGCCAAGGAAACGGCGACGTCCGCGTTGGGTACTCGCTTGGACGATTCTGGTCGTTGTAATTTTTATGGTGGTCCGATTTTTCGGACCGGCTATAAGCCTGCGATTTGCGATCGGCACCGACATTCTCAACGTCATTGCCCTCCTGCTCGTAATGTTCACTTGGGTTGTTTGGATCGCGTGGGCTTTTTTTAGAAGCGGCGGAACGTTGCTGTACCGATTCTTGCTGACAGCAGTAATTGTGGGAATCGGATTAGCTGTGCCGATTCTGTTTCAATTTGAAATGACAGGTGACATTAAACTTACCGGCGTGCGATTGCGCAGTTGGAAGCCGCCGACGTTCAAGTCCACCGCGGGGGCAACCAATCAAATCGATTTGACGAAATTGTCAGCGTCGGACTTTAGGGGATTCCTCGGAAACAGCCGCGATGGAATCGTGGCGGGAAAACTTGACCCGGATTGGCCCAAGAATCCTCCGCAGCAAAAGTGGAAAATACCAGTCGGTGACGGGTGGTCCGGGATTGTAGTCGTTAACGGCTTTGCGCTCACCATGGAGCAACGCGGACCGATGGAATGCGTCACCTGTTACCGAGTCGATAATGGCGATCAGGTTTGGGTCCACGAAAATCCGCAACGACACGATGACCGCGGCAACATGGGTTATGTCGGTCCGCGTAGTACTCCGACAATTGAAGGCGGAAATGTTTATTGCCAAGGCGCGACGGGGACTCTGATGTGCCTGGACGGTTCCAACGGAAAGCTGATCTGGAAACAAGAAATCGACGCATTGGTCGGTAGCGAAAATGAAAAAAAGGTCGCGTTGTTGACTGGCGAGGAGTTCCGGCAGGAAAAACTTCTGGCATGGGGACGTTCGATTTCGCCTTTGATTGTGGGCGATTTGGTGATTACGGGTGGTGGTGGACCGGCCAAGGGGTCCATGACAACTTTGATCGCTTGCAACAAACTCACCGGTGAGATTGTTTGGCGAGGAGGTGACGACATGATTGCCTATGGGTCGCCAACTCTCGCGACGTTGGCAGGCGTCCCGCAAATTGTAATCACCGCCGAAAATCACACTCTGGCGGTCTCCCCCACCGATGGGAAACAGTTATGGAAATCTTCGTTTCCCGGCAACTCAACGGGCGATGCCAATTGTTCGCAGGCCACGATTGTTGGCAGCGACCGGGTACTGGTTTCAAAAGGTTACGGTTGCGGAGGGAAGTTGTTGAAGATCACCGAGGACGGAGGAAACCTTTCGGTATCAGAGATTTGGAACAATTCCCGAGTGTTGCGCACGAAGCTTACGAATCCGGTGATCCATGACGGTCATGCCTATTCGTTGTCCGATGGCTTTATCGAGTGCATTGTGGTTGCGACTGGGGAACTCAAGTGGAAGGAACGGTCGCACGCCGGAAACGGTCAGTTGTTGAGTGTCGGCGACTTGCTGGTTGTTCACTCGGAGCACGGCAAATTGATGTTGGCCAAAGCATCGCCCGCCGCCTTCGAGAAATTAGGCGAAGTGAAAACAGTTTCAGGAATTTGTTGGAATACCATCTGCGTTGCAGGTCCGTACATTTTGGTGCGCAGCAACGAGGAAATGTCGTGTTTTGAAGTCGCATTATTGAATTGACCTTTTGCCGCGCGAGTTGACCAAGTGATTGATCCTGCCAGACCCCTATCCGGACGAGTTGTTGTTGTCACCGGCAGCAGCACCGGTATCGGGCGACAGATCGCGCTGACGTTGTCGCAACGCGGCGCAGCCGTGATCTTGCATGGTCGCTCGCCATCATCAGCGCTGAGTGAAACGGAACAGCTTTTACGCAGAATGGGCGGCGAGTGTTACTCGATCCCTTGTGATCTAGAACAGGTTGAATTATTGGACGACTTGGTCGAACGTTGTTGGACTTGGCGGGGCCACGTCGACAGTTGGGTCAATAATGCCGGAGCCGATGTCTTAACCGGCGACGCGGCGCACGGTTCCTTCCTCGAAAAACTGGAAGTGCTCTGGCAGGTCGACGTCGTGGCGACGGCAGTACTTTCTCGTGCTGTTGGGCAGCGAATGCGGTCGACCAAGGCAGCCAAGAAAAACACCAACAACGACTATTCGATTGTCAACCTTGGGTGGGACCAGGCTGAACAAGGAATGGAAGGCGACAGCGGCCAGTTGTTTGCGATGTCCAAGGGAGCCGTCATGTCATTCACCCGCAGTCTAGCTCAGGAACTTGGACCGCATGTTCGCGTCAATGCGGTTGCACCGGGATGGATCAAAACGGAGTGGTCTGAACACGCAAGTGAACGTTGGCAGCACCGTGCCCAAGCTGAGTCCCTGATGCAGCGCTGGGGAACTCCACTCGATGTTGCAGAAGTTGTCGCGATGTTGATTGATCCAAGGTCGTCGTTCGTTTCCGGACAGATTTGGAAAGTGAACGGTGGCTATCGGTACTCACAGTTGCCCGCGGTTGAGTAGTGACTCATTTTCAAGGAACAATAATTTGCGTTTTCAACGAGCAAAGCTGGGAGTGTTAGACTGCGTGATTGCGCAAATTGAAAACGTGCAACCACGTCGGGCAGCGATCCTGTGTCATGGATTTGGTGCGCCCGGAACAGATCTGGTTGGCCTGGCAGATGAGCTGGCGGTTTGCGATCCAGGTCTGGAGGAAGTGGCCTTCATTTTTCCGGCTGCTCCAATCGAGATGGAGCCGGGATTCGACGCGCGCGCCTGGTGGCCGATCAATTTTGCGATGCTCGAGGAGATGGCGGCTCGGGGAGAGTACCGCGACCTGGTTGAATCAATCCCGCCGGGACTGGCCGATCGTCGTCGCGAAATCGAGCAGGTCATCGTCGAAGTACGTGCTGAGTTCGAGCTGCCGCAACAGGAGATTTTTGTCGGCGGCTTTTCGCAAGGCGCTATGTTGACCACCGACGTTTTCCTGGAGGCCGAGGAACCGCTCGGAGGCTTGATTGCATGGTCTGGAACGTTGCTCAATCGCAGTCGCTGGAAAGAGCGTGCTGAGGCCCATCGTGGACTGCGGGTCGTCCAATCGCATGGAACGCTGGATCCGATTCTGCCATTTTCCGGAGCGACCCAACTGCGGGATCTGTTTCTTACCGCCGGGCATTCTGTGGACTTTGTTTCATTCCAGGGATACCACGCGATTCCGGGTCCCGCACTGTCCGCTGCCGCTCGTTTGTTGACCAGTAAAGCAACCGAATGAGTAGGGGGTGCATGCCAAAAAAAAAGCGACCTCGAGTTGAGGTCGCTTGAGTGAGCTTAATTGGATGAGTGATCGACTAGCGTCGCCATTCGATACCGAGGCTGAAACCAGCAGCCGTGGCACTCTCGTTGAAGACACCGACGGTTCCGCCACCGAGGCCCAAAGTCGAGTTCGGGTTCAAGGCCGTCGTCAGGTTGTCCGTACGTGCAACACCGTCCCACATATGAACAAACTGAGTTCCTAATCGCAGACCGATATCGCGGGTCAGCATGTAAGCGACTTCGAGTCGGCCGTCGACCAGGGGCACAAAGGAATTGCCAGTGAAGTTGCTTTCGGCGATGGCTGTGGTTGTTCCAAAATCGATGTCGGTCGAGAAGTAGCTTTGGCTGTTATAGGCGGCAGCAATTGCACCGTCTACGGTATAGCGGAAGCGTCCGCGGTTCCAGTTATATCGACCACCGACTTGGGCGCCCAAGGCGTTGTTCGTCGCATTTTGCTTGAAGCGGTGACCGCCGGCCGTGTCTTCCAACGTTCTGTCGGAAACGTTAATGAACCGGGCACCGAAGTACGGATCAATGTAACCACCATGCGAGAGTGCTTGGCGGAAGGTGCGGTTGAATTCAACGTTGGTGAAGGTCGAGTTGATCAGAAATGGGGTACCAATCTGGTAGTCTTGGCCCCAGGCAAAACCGACTGATTTGTTCTGGTCATAGACGAGACCCCATCCCGATCCTTCGTCAGACATGGTGCCGACTTCGAATCGGCTACCCCATCCGTAATCGCTGCCTACCGGAACGTCACTCGCAATCACTCCCAGCGGGAGTACATCGCGGGCACCACCTCGAGACAAGCTGTAATAAGTTCGCTCCGCTGTCGCATAGAAGCCGCTGTTCGGACGCAGCTCTTCGGAACCGGAAAACTCGACGGGAGCGAACATTTGTCCGTCGTAGTCAAAGATTCCCGGTTCGGCGAGCGGTCGCGTATTGTCGGCTTCCTGAACATCATGAGGCGAAAACTTCGGTCCGGGCAGGCCTGTTTGACCATATCCGTTTGCAACCAAGTTAAGGGTTACAACAAACGCCACTATCCAACATTTCATCAGAGACATTGCACTTTTCCAGCAAGTTTGGTTATGCACGCGGTCCGGACACCGTTTCCGGTTTTCTCTCGAAAAGTAGTATCGGATGGATGGATTGTATTGATTGAGCAAGAAAGTCCATTTCTTCCGAACATCCTGCCAAAAAAACGAAAAAGTGGAGGATTTTCGCTAGCAAGACTTTTGCGCCTGGTGAAAATGAGCCGAAAAAGTAGACTGGGTTGTTTGTAAACGCGTCGTTTTGGAATTTTGGATAAGTAAGAAGCGGGAATTTGGAACACCCTCCAAAAACCGCCAAACAAAGGTGAGAAAATGAAGAAAAGGATGTTTCGCTTGATTGCCGTCTGCTTGGCAGTCTTTGGTGGCGCTTGGCAATCTGCCAAGGCCGACGTGATGGATGTGGATGTTTCCGCTGTGGATCCAGCTTTCCGAAGCTATTTCAAGGCTGCCGAAAGCTTTTGGGAGTCACGGCTCGTCGGCTATAGCGGCAATCTGCCGACTGGAGTCAAACGACAGCTTGCAAAATTGCAGATCAGTGCTTCGACTGCGGCGATCGATGGTGCTGGCGGTGTTTTGGGCCAAGCTGGCCCGAACCAGATTCTGCGTTATGGTGGCGGAACTGCCAATGGACGGCCGTTTCCACAAATTGCAATCGCCCAAGCAGGAACCATGCAGTTCGACACGGCTGATTTGGGAAATATGCTGCAGAACGGCACATTAGAGAATGTGATTAGACACGAGATGGCTCACGTATTAGGGATTGGTACGTTGTGGGACGACAATGGTTTGCGCAATGCAACGGCCCGGGGCGATTACATTGGCAAACATGGATTGGCCGCTTACCGAATTGAATCGAAGAATCGTTTTGCTGGCGTTGTTCCAATCGAACAACTGGGCGGCCCAGGTACCGCAGGCGGTCACTGGGATAGCTTGGATCCGTTTTTCAACCAACGTGCGAAAAACAATTCCAGTGAATTGATGATCGGCAGCATTGGTGCTGGCGAAGTCAAGTTTACTTCGGAAACGACTTGGGGCTCACTTCGAGACATGTGGTTCGGTTTCAAGGGCGACTCCAACGTCTGGCGTGTGAAATCGCGGACTGCATTCGTTCAACCACCCAAACGATCGCAATTCATGACAGCGGTTCCAGAACCTGGATCTGCTGGCGTGCTGTTGATCGGTACGGTCATTGCTGCGTTCGGATTCCGACGCCGCAAGTAAATCGGTAAATCGGCCGAAAAGCTCTTACCTTATATTCTTGCCCAGCGTGCATTCCGTTTTCGGAGTGCACGCTTTTTTTGTGGCGCTCGGGGACAATTCGTTGGCCCGGATGCGGTTACCGTAAGGCTCCGGCGAAATCCGCGCGGAGGGAAGCCAGCCCGACTTTGGCGAAAGCCTCGTCCACGACCGCATTGACGCGAACCTCGCTGGTGTTGATCATTTCCAAATTGATGCCTTGATTGGCCAAAGCCCGAAACATCGTGATTGCCATGCCGGTATGGCTCCGCAGGCCAATTCCTGATACCGAGAGCTTGGCAATTTTTTCATTTCCTGTAACGCTACACGGTTTCCATTCCGCCGCGAGGTCTTGGGAAATTTTCATGGCTTGAGCGTATTGGCGGCGGGGCACCGTAATTGAAACGTCAGACGAATCGAGATCGACGTAATTTTGCACGATCATGTCGACGAAAATTTCCTGCTTGGCGAACTCTTTGAAAATTTTCGAGGCAATTCCCGAGCGATTGGGGAGGCCTAAAAAAGTGAGTCGCGACTGCTTGTCATCGAGCGAAATGTCGTCAATCGTCAAGCCTTCCATGTCCACGCCTTGCAAACGGCTGATGACATCGATTGCCGCAACTTTCTCGCGCCGATTCGACAAATTTGAAAACGGGTCGGTAACTGCGTTCGGCGGAGTCAGGTTCAGACCAAACTCCTCGTGCACCGTACGTAGCGCCCGTAAGGCTTCATTTCGATCGACGAGCGCCGAAATTTTGATTTCGCTGGTGGTGATCATCTGCATGTTAATGGCGGCTTGAGCCAAAGCATGAAACATACGATCCGCAACCCCAACGGCTCGGGCCATTCCCAACCCGACCACCGAGACTTTGGAAACTTGGTCGCTGCATTGACCGATTTCTCCGCCCAACGTCTGGACGACAGGACGTAAAACCTTGAGCGTTGCCGCCATTTCAGCCCGTGGAACCGTAAAGCACAAGTTGGCTTTGCCTTTGTCCGTTGCACTCTGAGCAATCATGTCGACCGTGATCTTTTGCTGGGCGATCGGTTCAAAGATCTTCAAACTCACTTCGGGGGAATTCACGAGACCGAGGAGCGAGATTCTCGCTTCGTCTTTCGTTAACGCTGCGCCGCTAACAACGGCTCCCGGTGCCTCCGGGTCCTTTACGATCAACGAGCCGGGAACGTCAGACAGACTGCTGCGGACGTGAATCGGCACGTTGAACTTTTTTCCGAACTCGATGGAGCGGCTGTGCATCACGCCGGCACCGAGACTCGCGAGTTCCAGCATTTCGTCGTAACTCACTTGGCGGGTCAGGCGGGCCTCTGGCAGGATTCGTGGATCTGTCGTGTAGACACCATCCACGTCGGTGTAGATTTCACAAGCGTCTGCCTCGAGAACAGCAGCCAATGCGACGGCCGTTGTATCGCTTCCGCCCCGCCCTAAAGTCGTGATGTCGAAGTTTTCGTCGATCCCTTGGAAACCGGCGGCGATAACGATATTGCCCTCGTTCAAGAGCTTGCGAACTCGTTCCGTGGAGATCGATTTGATCCGGGCTTTGGTGTGCGAACTATCCGTGCGGATACCGATTTGACCACCGGTCAAGCTCACCGCTTTGTATCCCAAGCTGTCGATGGCCATCGCCATGAGGGCCACGCTGACCTGTTCGCCGGTCGAGAGCAACATGTCCATTTCTCGCGTCGGAGGTACTTCGTTGACTTCGTGAGCCAACTCAATCAAATGGTCGGTGTTTTTGCCCATGGCGCTGACCACCATTACGACTTGATTGCCTTCCTGGTGGGCGCGGATCGCCTTGCGGGCTGCGGACAAGATTAGCTGGCTATTGGCGACGCTGGTGCCACCAAATTTCTGGACGATAATTCCCATTATTCTCTCTGCTGATTGTTCCCATCTCACCCGCAGAAAATTTAGTTTATTTTCTTAAAAACAAAAGCGGTCGTTGGCAGCAGGAGAAGTCGAAGGCGAAATAATCGCTGCCGCGACCTGGAGATCTCTGGAGTCGCGATCCCCAGCTACGGGCGTGCAATCGGCCTTCAGCAAGAGTCCATCAACGCCTAGCCGACCCGCAGGCCCATGATCTGCTGGGCGAGCATCTCACCTCACAAGTCCCCGACCACGCAACGTTGTCCAATAGGCGGTTGAGTAAAAAGGGAGAGCTTCTATTCGCGATGGCTACATGGTCAATGTCATCCAAGCTAAACTGGACGGTCTCGCACGCGGATAAACTTCGCCAAATCAAGCAAAGGACAATGCTACGGAATGTTTGAACAAGCCTTCAAAAATGTCGACGATTTCCTGTAGAAAGAGGCTGGGTGTTCCAGCGAATTGGACCAACTGTGACCTTAAGATCAAAACAAGTGATCACGCGGAGATGCAGAGACGCGGAGAAAACGAATGGCCATCCTCACTTCCCCGCGTCTCCGCGCCTCCGCGTGACCAATCCCCTCGAAAGGAACCCAGTTTGCGAGAACTCGACGACATCACCGGCGCGATCATCGACGCCGCGATGAAGAATGTCGATGAAGTGCTTTGGAAAGAGGCGGGATGTTCCAGCGAATTGGACCAACTGTGACCTTAAGATCAAAACAAGTGATCACGCGGAGACGCAGAGACGCGGAGGAAACGAATGGTTATCCTCACTTCTCCGCGCCTCCGCGTGACCCATCCCCTCGAAAGGAACTCAAGTTGCGAGAACTCGACGACATCACCGGCGGATCATCGACGCCGCGATGAAGATTCATATTGAACTCGGACCAGGGCTCCTGGAGTCGGTGTACGAGGTCGTGCTCGCGCGGGCCTTGGAGCGGCGTGGGTTTCACGTCGAGCGTCAACAGACCGTGCGCTTCGAATACGATGGGGTGGTGTTTGACGAAGGGCTGCGGCTCGATCTACTGGTGGATGGTCGCGTCGTCGTCGAATTGAAATCGGTCGAAAAGCTGGCTCCCGTGCACGGCAAACAGCTTCTCACGTACCTGAGACTGTTGAAGCTCCCAGTTGGCCTGCTCATCAACTTCGGCGGTGCGACGCTCAAGGAAGGTCTCCATCGAATCGTGAACAAACTCGACTCCTCCGCGTCTCCGCGCCTCCACGTGAATCAGGATTCCAACCCATGAACGAAGCGGAAAGCCAAGGCGACCGAAAACGAACTGAAAAAACGTGTTTTTGCGCATTCGTGTTTGGAAAATCGTTTCTAACAAGTGCCTTTAACAAGCAACCGGATCCCGTCCATGGTAAACCTAGCCTTCAATACGGAATGTTTTCATCGCCATGTTAAATCCAGAACGAACTAGGGCTCGCAATACCAAACCCAATCCTGTGCACCGAGCGGGCCGTTATTTGCCGCAACCTACGACATTTGGACGTGACGAATACCGAGAAGCTTAGGAACGGCTCAATCCGCAGGCGGAGAATCTGCCGGCATTGTGGAAACAAGTATGTTTCTTTTGAGCAGTTTCCGAGTTTCCGCAAATAGGCCAATGTCAACCCAACGCTACACCGTCACACCGCACCCGGTTAATGATCGCCATTGAGAGCCCCGCCCAATTCCAGGCGGTGTTGGATGGTATCAACTTCTGCGACTATCTTAAATCGTTAAAATGATTTTGACAGGAATGAAAAAAATGCGGGTATTTCTTTACAAACGCACACACCCTTATGACCCCGACGACTCGGGGCGATTTGGAATCTACTGTTGCATGCGACGAGCCCGCGGATACGAGTTCGATGCGGTCGTGGGAATTGGCGGGATCGGTTCGAATCCTGTTCGCGCGGGGATCGCAAAGCGCATTAATTGGATTGGCATCGGCCCACATAAAGTTGGTAATGGTGAAGATGGGTTTCCAATCCTGGGGTTCGAGCAATTTATCAAATGGGAAGACAAAGGAAGAAATTTTTCTAAACTTGCCCCCAAACTGGCAAAACGGATGTACTCGGGTTACGGGGTCCGCTATTTGATGCTGGATTCCGAATCAAATACGGAAATCAACAAGGTATTGAAACTCGCTTCAAAGGCCGGACCTTCGAGAGCGCTGCTTAAAAGAAAATCTGCAACAAAACCAAACCCCTGCACCACGACCAGACGGGAAATTCAGACTAAAATAAGTTCGAAACACAAGTGCAAAGATCGAAAAATATGTAGGTAGCCGCGAATGTCTGGAATGAGTTTCAAAACGCTCTTCAGGTAGCTCAAACGAATCAACAACCGGGCCAAAGTCGCAGCACTTCGGTTGTATTATGCACCCGCTTCTGTCGACAGTTCCGCCTGCTTGAGCACGAGTTGCGTCGCATCTTCCGATAGGTCCGGCGGATAGCCGTACATCGCGAGCAACCGCCGCACCTTCCGACGCAGGTCCGCCCGGACCGATTCCCGCTGTGTCCAGTCGAGCTTGGGCATCTTCTTGACCATCTCGGCCAGCTCACGAGCCATCAGGCGAAGTTGGTCGGACTGCATTACTTCTTTCGCCGATGGTTCAAAAAGGGGTCGGGAGTCGTTG
>JBEBGH010000141.1:0-12981 GCA_040081565.1 Pirellulaceae bacterium | reverse complement strand
TTGGCCGCAGCCATAACCGCGTCCTCACCGGACCCCACCCCCAAAAACAGAACGCGGTCACCCGCAGCCAGTTGCGACACGCCATATTTTTTGGAGGCCCGGATTTTCCCCGCGGAAAAGATCGCTGCGCTCAGTTCGTAAAACCAAGCAGCGCGATCGTAGTTGTTACCGAGGACATGGTCGTTCTGAGATTTCATGATTATCAAAGTCGCGTCGCGAGAGGGCGGCATTGCCGCTGAAACGTGGCGGGAATTCTAAACCAGTTCTCCTAGCCATCCAATGTCGATTTTTTGACGGCCAAATAAAAAAACCTCACGACAAATATCGTGAGGTCATTAGGGTTTTGAAATGTGAAGTTGGTTAAGGGTTAAAGTTGAAGAAAAGATACACGAGTCGAGAAAGCCGCGCGATCTGTTGTCAGTTGCGACAACTTTCTCGTTGATTACAACCAGGCGGATCTTGCATTTTTTGTGCCCCTCCGAATTGAAAAGTTCTCGATGAGCGGAAGATACTGAAGCATATCACCGTTCCACCGGAAGGCAAAAAAATTTAATCTATTTTCTGAAAAATCTCTCTTTTGGCCGATGATCGGATCGACCTGTAAGCATTGGAAAGACCTTGTCAATTAGCGAATTCATAACTGCTCAAGGCCAGCAATTCGTCAACGCTGCTGATGAATTGTCCAAGTCAACCTGACAGTTAGCGGAACTCAATTGCTTCGTTTCGATATCGATCAGGCATTTGCTTCGTAGCGTCCGAAGACCATCCGGCCCGCATTTGTTTGCAGCATGCTAGTCACCGTAATGTCAACGTTCTCGCCGATATGTTGACGCCCGTCCTCGATGACAATCATGGTCCCATCGTCCAGATAGCCGATGCCCTGATTAAGGCCTTCGCCAGCCTTGACCACTTTGACCTTCAAGTGTTCGCCTGGCAAGAATACGGGCTTCAGGGAATTCGCGACTTCGTTCAAGTTGATCACCGGGACATTTTGCAGTTTCGCGACCTTGTTCAAATTAAAGTCACCGGTCACGATCTTGCCTCCCAGACTCTTCGCAAGGATTAACAACTTCATGTCGACCGGCTGGCCCTTCATTTCCGGAATTTCCTGGTCGTAGATTTTCAAGTCGACGGTCTCGTTGTTTCGTAGACGATTGAGAACATCGAGACCGCGGCGGCCGCGCGAACGACGCAATTTGTCGGAGCTGTCAGCAATGGCTTGCAACTCCATCAACGCAAACCGGGGCAAAATCAATTGGTTCTCAATAATTCCTGTTTCAACAATATCGGCGATCCGTCCATCGATCACAACGCTGGTATCGAGGATGTAAGGAACCGCACCTTTGACATCCTTGCTGAATTCGACATAGGGAATGATGAAACGAAAATCGTCTTTGGTTTGCCAAAGAATGCTGACGCAGGAATAAGAAATCACAACGCCCAAAAATGACAGCACAATCGAGCGAACATCCTGTTCTGTCAGGGCAAAGTCCGAGGTGATCGTCGTCGCGTAACTTTGGAACAAAGGCGTGAGTGCCAAGCTGAAAATGTACGTCAATAATAAGCCGACCAAGATTCCAAAGTACACCGACGTAATCAAGTCGATTCGTTTACGCTTGATCAAAATGTCGATGGCGATCACTGCTAATGAGCCGATCGTGAACAAAGCATAAACGTTCATCTTGATGCGGAAGTCGTCGGGAGCATCTCTGCCTGTTGTTAGAGAGAATGCTAAACCAACCGCCACAATGAAAAAGAAGGCGCGCAGCGCCCATAAGGAAAGATGCATCTGAGAAACCCTGTCTTAATGAATTTGCAACTGGCCGATAAATGCGGGGCTCCGATGGAGCAGCCTGTTGCTGAAATGAAAAAAACCGGCTTGAAAGCATGAGCCGACCACCTGGAAACCGTCGAGAATTCCCGACCGCTTGTAATAAAGTATAAATATTTTGCCTCGGCTTCATTGTAATTGGGCAGATTTGCCCACGGCAATAGCCTGCCGAATAAACCCAACCACTTTTGAACCGATGTTTGCCGCCAGGTTTTCTGGTGAGCTTTAATTAAGGAGTATTGCTCCACCATTCGGGCAATCAGTTCTCAACTCGGCCCGTTTCGTCCATTCGGCGATAGGTCTCTTCGCAAAAATGGTCGGTCATGCCGGCAATGTATTCGACGGCCATTTGTTGCACGCCGACTTTCTGAAGACGAGGTTGATAGTGCGAAGGGATTAATTCGGGGAACTGGCAATAGCGCTCGTACAGTTGGCGAACACGCGCTTGAGCCGCTTGGCGAATCGTTACGAGTCTCGGATGCCGGTAAACGCGTTGATAAAGAAACTTTTCCAGCTCGATCTTCATCTCGCCCAATTCTGCACTGGGCCCAATCACGAAATCACTCGACAGAGCCTCTGTCGCAGAACCAAAGTTTCTGGACTCCAACTCGCGCAGATTGTGCAATACCAGATCATTGACCTGTAATCCAATCAGCCGATGGATGGTTGCCTTCCGCAATAATCCCCTGGTCAAATTGGAGTAAGCACGTTGAACTGTTTTCAGGCAGCGGTCGATCAGGGCCAAATGCTCCATTTCTTCCAAGCTGACGAGATTCAGTTTCAAGGCGTCGTCGGTATCGTGTGCGTCGTAGGTCGCGCTATCGGCGGCATCCACAAGCTGAACCTCCAAGAGCCGATGAAGGCCAGCCTTGGATTTGTCGATACGAGATGTTTGCCCAGCGAGGACTTCGCGTGTCAGATTCAATCCGGTAAACCCGTTGTAGCGAATCTCCAATTCTTCCACGATCGTGAGCGCGAATCGATTGTGCGAAAATCCGCCGATACTCCGTGCACATTCGTTGAGGGCGTCTTCTCCAGCATGACCATAAGGTGGGTGCCCGATGTCGTGCATGAGAGCGAGGGCCTCCACCAAGTCCTCGTTCAAACGCAATGCCCGGGCAACCGTGCGGGCTATGGTGGCGACCTCTTGCGTATGCGTCAGGCGAGTTCGGTGATAGTCACCCATTTCGCCGGTGAAGACTTGCATTTTGCCACTCAAACGCCGATAGGCACTGCTGTGCAGAATTCGGTCGCGGTCGCGCTGAAAGGGCCCGCGGTACGGGTGCTCCTGTTCCGTGTGCTTCCGTCCAGCCGTATCGCGACTGAACATTGCGTACGGCGCCAGCAACGATTGTTCCCGCTGATCGATAAACGAAACTTTGATTTCGGAAGTCATGATCTATCAGTAGTGGCTGAGCCTTCTGTCGAAGAAGCATGCCCGAACACGCATCGTTACGAGAGCCGTTTACGAAGCGCGCTGGCGTGTCCCGCCTGGCCAAAGGCAACCATCCGGTCGCGACAAACCTGCTGCATGGCTTCGCGGGCCGGTTTCAAGTAATCTCGCGGATCAAACTTATCCGGCGACTCGGCAAAGACCTTGCGAATCGCGCCCGTCATTGCCAGTCGATTGTCGGTGTCGACGTTAATTTTGCGAACACCGTGTTTGATGCCCCGTTGAATTTCCTCCACAGGGACGCCCCAGGTCTGTTTCAATTTGCCGCCAAACTTGTTGATGATGTCCTGAAGTTCTTGGGGAACGCTGCTGCTGCCGTGCATCACCAAGTGGCAGTTCGGCAAACGGCGGTGAATTTCTTCGATCGTCTTCATCGAAAGGATTTCCCCGTCTGGTTTGCGATTGAACTTATAGGCGCCGTGACTGGTGCCGATGGCGACGGCCAAGGCATCGACGTTGGTTTCTTTCACGAACCGTTCGGCTTCGGCGGGATCTGTGAGCAACTGTTCTTTCGAAAGTGTCCCGGTTGCACCATGACCGTCCTCCTGTTCGCCTTCGCCCGATTCGAGTGAACCGAGGCAACCGAGTTCACCTTCCACCGAGACGCCTTTGGCGTGAGCCAGTTTCACGACCTCAGCCGTGACTTTGACGTTGTAAGCGAAATCGGCCGGAGATTTCCCGTCTTCCTTGAGCGAGCCGTCCATCATCACGGACGTGAAGCCGTTGGCGATCGCACTCAAACAAGTCTCGACGCTGTTTCCATGGTCTTGATGCATCACGACGGGAATGTGCGGGTACAGCTCTGCCGCAGCCAACATCAGATGCCGTAAGTAATTGTCTTGAGAATATTTGCGGGCACCGCGCGAGGCCTGAACAATGACGGGCGAATCCGTTGCTTGAGCGGCCTCCATGATCGCTTGGATTTGTTCCATATTGTTGACGTTGAAGGCAGCTACGCCGTAGCCATTTTCGGCGGCGTGGTCCAGTACGACTCTCATGGGTACCAAAGGCATGCGCAAGTTCTCCTGAAATTCTGAGTTTGTACGTTTGATTATGAGGGAGGGCGCTGATAACGACAAGGGAATCAACACGCTGGCCAGCGACATTGCCGCACGCTGTCGTTTCGCCCGGCTTAACGATACTCCGGCGAAACGAACAAATCGTCGTGCTGGGTATGAATCAACCGAAACATCACGAGTCGTTGACGCCTGGGCGCGGCACTCCCAGTTGCTTCGAGTTGGGCGTTTCCTAACAACAGCTCGCCGATCTCGTCCGCTTCGGCATCGCCGTAGATCAAAATCGTATCCCCAGGGTTGCAAGTGACATTCACAGAAAGTGGGTGCAGGTCAATCTCGGCTTGAGACTCTTCGGTGACAAATGACTGGTCGACGACCCCAACTTTTTTATGCGGATTGCCATGTGAAATGCGTGGTGTCAATTTCAAGTCGACCGAGGAACCCTTACCCAATTGGGTACACACCAACATCCATCCGCGAACGTGTTGGTCGCGGCCAACCGATTTACCCTCGTCGACATTTACCGTCCAAGTGGCTGAAGGATAAAAATCGGAAAATGGTATCGGTTTGGGTTCGTTCGATCGAAACTGAATCCGGCGATGGTAGATGATTGGGGCAAAAGTCAAAGGTCGACCGTTGGAACCCACGGGCTTCAAACCCAATTCGTCCATTTCCTCCGGGGTCATGTCGCGAGTCTCCAGTTCGTTACGGAGTTCTCCCGGCAGCTGCGAAGTAATCACGCCAATCTGAAGTCCATTCCTGTCCCAGCGCTGTCGCTGAGACAATGTGACTTTCTGGTTATCCAGAAACGGTGCAAACGTCGCTGTGATCTGCTTGAACTTGTCGGCATCGAACTCGGCGATGGCGACTTCCATTGCCACGCAATCGGGTGCCATACGATACGGCGCGAACAGTGAATCGGGTGATTTTGTTTGTTGCGGTTCAAGAACTTGGCGGCAACCGATGTTCTGCAGCAGACCAATCAGAATCAAGATCACGGTATAAGTGACTCTCATGCGAGCGCACGATTCGCGTCGTCGATTACGTTCGTTTGCGACCACAATCAAGACAGGCTCGATGCAATGATGAGACCAACACGGAACAAGGACGTCCTTGGAACCGTAGGTTCGCGAGTATTTCAGCCGCTTAATTAGATGTCTTGGCAACTTGCGTCAAGGGAAAACGACGTTTTTACCTCTGAGCCAACTGTTGAACGTGGTGAAAACCTGATTTACCAATCGAATGCTAGCGACTTAGAGAGATTCGAGGTCCGACGCGAAGCAGGCGTGTACTTTTTGATTTTACTCATACGAGCACGAAGCGCAAGCGAGTGAGTTCTTGAATGCAAAAACGACTCACTCGCTTGCGCTTCGTGCTGGTATTGCTGCGCATCGCCGATCCAAAAAACGGCGGTTTTATTCGGCTGAAAACGTGAGCCCCCGGATGGTTAAGGCTGAGCGATTGAATTGGGAATCGCGAGAGAGAATAAGAGTGCGGATGAGAGGAATCGAACCTCCACGTCCTTTCGGACACAAGAACCTGAATCTTGCGCGTCTGCCAATTCCGCCACATCCGCGTTCTTGATTTTGCGGGTCATGAACGACCCCAGTCGAAAACGACCGTACCACTATCGCAAAAGTTCACATTTTGTCCAGAGTACGCGGAAGATCCTCAACAGAGGTCTCCGCAATGCGAGTGATCGAATCCAAATAATTGGGTTTGGAGCCACGGAATCGTTGGTAATCGCAATTCATTAGATCGTCCCCGATATTGAATCTAGTGGCTGGTTTTGCGAAAATGGACGTTTCGCACCTTAACTTTGTCTATTCATGATCGGGCGTCGAATGCAAGCATTTCGAATTTTTGCCAGTCTGGCATTCTCGGTTTTGGCCGCTGGCCAGCTGCAGGCTTCGCAGGAAACCAAAGTAGACTTTGTTCGCGACATCAAGCCCATTATCGAGAGCAAGTGCATGGGCTGTCATGGACCGACCAAAGAAGAGGGGTTTCGCATCGACCGACGCGACACCGCGATGGAATTTATCTCAGCGAAAGATTCGGCAAACAGCGAACTTTTTACGGCCTTGACGGCAGAGGCCGAAGATGAGCGGATGCCGCCGCCTGAAGAAAACAACCCACTCACACCCGAACAAATCAAATTGATAAAGGATTGGATTGACCAAGGTGCTGAGTGGCCGGAAGGGGTGAAGTTTACCGAACCGCCTGCAACAGCCAAACCTCAAGACACGGAATCCAAAGACGCCGGGGCGGTGGGCGAAATTAAAACTCCTGAGCAAGTTCCCGAGAAACAAGATCAACCGGCAAATAAAGCTGCAGAAACGAATCCCGCGACGCGCCCAGCTGCTGTTGAGTTGACGATTGGTGAAAAGATCTGGAAGGCCCTGGGCTACCTTCATCCGGCCGCCGTCCATTTACCTGCTGGATTGTTGTTGGCCGCAGGTCTGTTTTCTCTATTTGGTCTGCGGGGAAATTTTGTTGTCAGTGACGCGGCCTATTGTTGCTTGTGGCTAGGAGCGCTTTCCGCAATCTTTGCTGCTGTCGTCGGTTGGTCAGCTTCTACAAACATCGGCGGACCCAGCGATTTGAGTTCGTTGACTCAACCGGACACGAAACACTACTATCACCGCATCTCGGGCGTTGGAGTTGCCATTTTCTCGTTACTCCTGGCTCTCTATGCCGCGCGAGCTCGTTCGCTGGATCCGGATGACGGAGTGCTCTGGAAACTGGGAGCCATGTTACTCGCGGTTGCCACAGCCTACTGCGGTTACGAAGGCGGGCAGATTACGCACAAGAGCAGCCATTACAACTACGTTTATTCGGTGCTTGAGGAATTGACCGGTTGGGAAATTGACGGCAAGCCAAATAACGCCGAGCCCACCAAATCGAACCCGGGGGACGAAACAGGCACCAAGGGCAATTCATCCGAAACACCCGGCGTCGGCCAAACCACGGGCGAATCGTCGCAAGACAAGGCTAAAGCTGAAATCGTAGATTAAACGTAGGCTTCACCATAATTGGCAGATCTAAAAGCAATTACGAATTACTTTTTCTTTTTTTCATCGTCGTTGGGGATAGGAAAAATAGCCTGTAAAGTTTTGTCATACTTTTCCTGCTGTTGTTGATCCAAAATCTGGTAAACGTCAACGAAATTGTTCGAATGGGCCTCCGATATTCGGTTCTGAATTTCTTTTGTTTGCTCTTCGACCCCCGATCGAAGGTCTGCAGCCAAGGCCTTGAGTTTTCGAGTTTGCTCGGCAGTACATTCAAGGATTATCCAAACGGCGGGGTGTTGAAATTTCCACCCATCCCTGTAAATTCGAACCAATAGTTGGCGAAAAATCTGTTGGAGTCGTTCGATTTGATTTGAGGACAATACTTCAGCGTGAGCCGACTTTCCCGTCTCCCGTTCTTTTTCGGAAAGGAAGTTTTCGTAATTGGACTCCCGGCCCGAATCAATATCAAGATTTTCGTATTTGCGCACGACCTCTGACCATAAGGGTAGCCTTTTCTCCAATTCGTTTTTTTGCTCCGGCGAAAGTCCAATCTCCCTCTGTACTTCTTCGGATTTAACCAGTTCTCCCACGATCTCGTCAGTCATCCGAATATCTAGTTTGGCGCCAGGCCATAAGAAAATCAAAATACTGTGATCCGAGGGCGACATGCGACCGAAACGACTTCTACTAAACGATCGTGTTGCCTTCACAACTGAAACAAATCTCGATTCTGAAAAATCGAAATCCTTGCCAAAAAGCAACTTAAGTTTCGCTTTTTGCGAGTCAGTCAACAGCTCAATCCCTTCTCGATCAAGCTGGCGGCGCAACTCCTCAAAGCTTGAATCGAGATCGTTTTTAATAGACTTTAGTTCGCCTTCAAAAGACTTCTGCAAATCGCCAAGTCGTATTTTTTGAGCATCGGTCAAATCAAATTCGCCCGAGATTTCGGCACCTAAGAGCACCTCGATCAATGGAGACGTGTTCGAATTGAGAGCATGGAGAATGTCTTTTTTAATACGCCGATAGAATTTTTCGACCTCAATTTGTTCGGGTGTAAGAATTGATTCAAGAAACTTTTGTTGCCGTGCAATTGCTTCCTCTTTCGACAGGAAGGCTATTTCGTTGGGCGATTCGATGATCCGTTGATGGTAAGCGCTCCATTGAGCCTCTTGAGCAGCAGTCATATCCAGCAATTGCGTCAATTGCGGAAGAGAATATGATAACTCTTGAGCAATTCCGAGGCGTGGGAAAACACTGAACGCCAAAAGAAGAACCGTCGCAAGAATTGTTTTTTTCATGACTCTTTTCCTGGTGTTGGCAGTTCACTCATGCATTGAAATTCAAATTGGACATGTCTGCAAGCTAATCGAAACATTTTATTGACTCGAGAAAACGTTGCAAATTGCATGGATTTGTCGTTGGTATGATCTGCTGGGCCCTCCAAAGTACAATTCTTGGATAACGACTGACAAGATTCGCATGGGGCGAGCGAAAACGGTCTGGGCTTGAAGATATTCATTAAGGGATCAAACCAAGTGATCACAGCGCGCGGTCTGGAAAAATCATATGGACAGAACAAGGCCGTCGACGGCCTGAGCTTTGACATCGCCAAGGGCGAGACGTTTGGTCTGCTCGGACCAAATGGTGCCGGCAAGTCGACGACGATTCATCTACTCATCGGCTTGTTGCGACCCGATCGTGGCGAAGTTCGCGTGATGGGAGGTGATCCGTGGATTGCCCAAACCCGACAGCAAATCGGCGTCGCTCCTCAAGCCCTTTCGCTGTACGAAGAGTTAACAGGTCAAGAGAATTTGACTTTTTTTGCCGGGACCTACGGGCTTTCCGCGGCTCGAATTCGCGATCGTGTCACTTGGGCTTTGGCCTTTGCCGGACTGGAAGACCGCGCTCGGCATCGAGTCTCAACCTATTCCGGCGGAATGAAACGTCGACTCAACATCGCAGTGGCACTGGTTCACGAACCCCAACTCCTGCTGCTGGATGAACCAACCGTGGGTGTCGACCCTCAATCGCGAAATCACATTTTCGAGAGTATCGAGAAGCTTCAAAAACAAGGCCTCACGATTCTGTACACGACGCATTACATGGAAGAGGCCCGTCGCCTGTGTGACCGTATTGCCATTGTGGATCGCGGGAAATTATTGGCCCTCGATACCGTGGACGGATTGATTCGGCAGTATGGTGGAACCAGCCATGTCGTTGGTGAAGTCCTGGATTGCCCCAGCAACCTGCAACTGCCGGGGAAGATGGTCGAGCAGTGTTTACGCTTTGCCTCCGATCAACCTCTGGAGGAAGTTGCGCGGCTGACCGCCGGCGGTGTCCGTTTTCAGACCTTGCAAATCAACAGCCCGGATTTAGAAAGCGTTTTCTTGAAGCTGACCGGCCGAAGTTTGCGGGATTGATATCCGCCCAAGGACATCCCAGGCTCCTCGTTTAGTTCACTGACATTGAAGTAAGGTGATTCGAATGACGTTGATCAATTTGGCACTAAAGGACTTGAGGCTGCTCGCGCGCGATCGAATGAGTGCGTTCTTCGTGTTTGGGTTTCCCATCATGATGGGCCTGTTCTTCGGCATGATCCTGGGCGGCTTTTCATCAGGGACTCGCGGCAAAATGGAAATCGCCGTCATCGACTTGGATCAGTCGCCAATGTCCAAACGCTTTGTCGAATCCCTGCAAAAGAATGACAATATCAAGGTTGTTACGGACGAACTGGAGGCGGCCAAGGAAAGTGTGCGGAAGGCGCGGCGAACGGGACTGCTGGTCATCCCGGAAAAATTTGGCGAATCGGCCGGTATCTTTTGGGAACCTCAACCCGAATTGCAGTTGGGCATGGACCCCTCGCGAGCCGCCGAGAGTGCCATGATGGAGGGCTTCGTCATGCAGGCGGTGGCTGAACTCATGGGCGAGCGATTCCGCGAT
Organism: Pirellulaceae bacterium; assembly: GCA_040081565.1. Taxonomy (GTDB): domain Bacteria; phylum Planctomycetota; class Planctomycetia; order Pirellulales; family Pirellulaceae; genus BJ22. The sequence goes on along the minus strand of JBEBGH010000141.1, from coordinate 2,730 downwards.
CCCAGCGCCTTTCTGCCAAGTATCAGCAAAGCCAAAGAGTCTTTTCTGAATAACGAATCCACCGACGCAGTTACGAAACAAGTCGGCGGCCTGTTTTTCGGTTCGCTGGAGGCAATGGTGAACAGCGCGGGTCAATTGCAAGACAAGACGGAGACAGCCGATGGCGGCTTTGCTCCTTCACTTCAGTTCGCCAACATCAAGCCACTCGATATCTCTCGCCAACTCGATCCCGACAGCCCCGAGGCCCAAGTCAAAAAAATCCGCTCACGGTGGGACATCAGTTTTCCACAAGCCATGTTGTGGGGCATCCTTGGCTGCATTGCCGGTTTTTCTGTGTCCATCGCCAAGGAACGAAGTCAGGGCACACTGGTTCGTTTGCAGGCCGCTCCGCTTAGTCGAATGCAGATCATGTTAGGCAAGGCCTTGGCCTGTTTCCTGGCCACCCTGTTAGTCATGGTCCTGATGGTTGCGCTCGGCTTGCTCCTGAAAATGCAGCCGGGCAGCTATTTGAAACTCGCGGTGGTTGGCGTTTGCACGGCGACTTGTTTTGTCGGGATCATGATGACTCTCAGCGTTCTGGGAAAGACAGAACAAAGCGTGGCCGGAGTGGGCTGGGCATTCAACATGGTCATGGCCATGTTGGGCGGCTGCATGATCCCGGTCATGTTCATGCCGGCCATCTTTCAGAAAATCAGTGTCATCAGTCCCGTCCGCTGGGCAATTCTTGGAATTGAAGGAGCAATCTGGCGCGACTTCAGTTGGTCGGAGTTGTTTTTACCCATGGCCATCATGGTCTCTGTTGGCGTCGTCGGCTTTGCCGTTGGCACCACCATCATGATGCGCCGCAACGGATAGCGTCGGGTTTACCTTCCGTCTTTTTCTCCGGCATTCGTGAACGGCCTATTTTTTTCTTGCGAGAATCGCAATATCCCCGACAGGATTTGAACCTGTAACCTTCGGCTCCGGAGGCCGACGCTCTATCCAATTAAGCTACGGGGACAATTGGGTTGAGTGACAAAAGGGAAGGGAGTGTTTTGACCCTTTTATCTATTGTACCAGATTCGGTTCAGTTACATCTTGGCTTCGTCCCGGTTGACTTCGATCGCCGAGTAATACGTCTGGTGATGAAGCAGGCCGAGGTTGTAGTTGTAACCCGAAGAATTGCGGGCCGCCGCGGATCCCGCCTTTACTTCCTCACGTGGCAAGCCACGCTGTATAGCGAATGAGGTTGACGGTTCCGTCGCCATTCACTGGCGCTCACTCCGCTAGGTCTTTCTGCATTATCTCGGTAGTTGTATTTTGGTCGGTACCAAGGGAAAATAAAACCACGGATCGTTCGGTTAACTTCAAATCACTTGCACCTAAGCTAAAGGAGCCCACAATTGCGGCGAATTTTTTTCGGAAGTCATCGGAAAAAAATCTGAAACTCGCAAAATGTTCGGCCTACTCTCGAGGGCACTTAGAACATAACCGGATTTTGCATTCCAATACTCAAGAGACTCTCGCAACTGCCACCCATGATTTTGTTTCATGGCGTGTATCAAACGTTGCAGGACCACTGATGAGTAATACTGCAAATTATCGAGTAAAGATGGCAGCTCAGGAATCTCAATTCCATGGTGCACCAAAAGGTTTCGTGCGCGATAGATCCTGTAAACTTGCCATTTAATTCGTTCTTGAGATCGATTTGAGGCTTTTAGCAGATTGGTGGGATCGCTAAACTCCTTCCAAAGCCGATAGATTCGATGTACCAAAAACGGATGCTTTGAGCAGAAACTCAATAAACTCACTATGTCTTCGTGATCTTTCGGCCGGCATAGGCTGATCATCATGTCCAATGGATGGACGAACTTAACATTGGACCTGGTGAAACCTGACCCGTAGTTATTCTGACCGATCGTGCTACCGAAACGTGCAGTAGATATTGCAGCATAGCGAACGGTTTTGTCAAAACGCCGCCATATAAGCAAGGGTGTAACCAGCTGAAGCACTCGCTCAATGACAGTTTTTCTTTCGCAACAGCCGGCGAGGCATTCTAGGGCTGACCACAAATTGACGAGTTTGACTCGAGGTTCGGAACTGGCGATCGCAATCGAGTGAAGTTCAAGTGCATTAATTACTCGATCCTCAAGTTGATTGCTTGCAGACAGCGCGATCGTCTCAAGAGCATCGCGAGATGCTTGCGATCTTGGATAAAGTCGCCTAAAAGCCTGTTGAGCTAAGTCGATCACATGTAAATCCGTTTGTCCTTGCTTCTTGAAGCAGACTGACTCCATTACCTTTAACACTGCAGAATTGTTGTAAAGGTTGAACGTGTCGACTCCTATCCCTAGCTTCTTTCTGCCGTTTGTCAATGCTTGGCGGGTCGACCTTGCGGTCTGTTTGGTTTGGACAAATGCCACGTCGTCGCGAGTGCAGGTGATTGGATTTACAAAATAGTCAGGCAGGTCGTTTCTACTCGTTAATTTAAAACCGATTGCTCCAGCCATCCGCTGCACTTCTCGTGAATCACCGGTTACGGCAAATATGCATTCAAATTCTATTGGACCGCTAAACGTAGAGTTAACCAACGAATTTAGAATGTCAGCCGGTGATGTTGTTAAATGCGGTAAGTCTTGTTCTACGTCTTTGTCGGTCCATCCGGTAATTTCGTGGGTTTGTTAGAATTCTCCGCCAAGGAGAACGTTTATGCAAGACAAAGAACTTTACCAGCATATTCTTGGGTTGAAC
>JBEBGH010000140.1:0-12984 GCA_040081565.1 Pirellulaceae bacterium | reverse complement strand
CTGGTTTGTGCTCGGTCAACGCCTGACCCAATCAAAGCTGTATGGAGTTCAATCGCCGTTTGCCCGTCGGCGATCGCTTCCTTGAGGCGTCCCAACTCGCGAAAGAAGTAGCAACGAGACTGTAACATGCTGGCGTAAAGTGATTGCCTTTGGGCCGGGTTCGGCAACTCATCCTTGTTCTTTTGAAAAGCGTCTTCCGCCTGTTGAAAAACTTTTTCCGCTTCGGAATTCTTCCCATGTTGGTGCAAAAGCGAAGCAAAATCTGTGAGTGACTCAATGTGCTCGATATGTGTAGCAGGTGGAGCCGAACCCGAATTGACCAATCCCGTCAACAGCTCAATGGCGCGACGAAAGGAATGTTCGCTGGCCTGTCTGTTTCCCTGCTTCGCGAGAATTCGGGCAATAGGCCGCAAACACCGCGATTCCCCGTCAATGTATTCCGGCATATTCGGAAACTCTTTGGAGAGCTCTTGGTAGAACCTCGCTGCCAGCTGATAGATTTCGAGGGCTTCATGCGAATTGCCCAGCACAGTGTGCAAGTTCGCTGTTTTGTGCAAACCGGCAACGCGGATGTGTTTTGAATTCTTGGTTCCGGAATTCGTTTTGGATGCTTCCTCATAGAACACGAGGATATCTTTCAAAAACTTTCGATCAGCGTCCGAAAGTTCATTTTGCTGCGACATCCAGCGTGCGGTAAACGATCCCGTCAACGAATCGAGGGCTTGAAGTGTCTTTTGGTTTGCCAATTCGGCTTCGGCGCGCGACTTTTCTTCGGCTTGCAGTGCTTCTGTCTTTTCTTTGAGTGCCGACCGCTCACCCGCAAGTGCCACCCGGGCCTGAAACATTCCTATCGAGGTTGCGATAACACCCGCGAAAACCGCAAACAAGGCTATCAACGTGGCGATCGACAGAACTTTGTTTCGTTTGAGAAACCGTTTTGCCCGATAGGCGTAACTTGGCGGGCCAGCCGCGACCGGTTCGACGTTGAGAAATCGATCGATGTCAGCCGCAAATTCACCAACGGTTTGATAACGATGGGTGCGCTCTTTGGCCAGCGATTTCATCACGACCCAATCCAAGTCCCCGGAAAGCGCTTTGGCAAGCTGTTTCGGTTCGAGCTTGCGATGCGCCGCGACACTGGCGGCCTCCGCCGAGGATGAAACTTTGGTGCTGGGTTTAGGTGGCTCGACTTCGCGAATGATTCGCAACATCTCGTCGAAGGCCGCACTCCTCAACTGCTGCCGCGAAAACGGCGGACTGCCGGTCAACAATTCATAAAGGACAACGCCCAGCGAATAAATATCGGCTCGGGTGTCGATATCAAGGTTGTTCAGTTCCGCCTGTTCGGGAGCCATGTACTCAAGCGTCCCAACCACGGATCCTATCTCCGTATAAATCGTGGTGTCCGACAGCCTGGGACCGATCGCTTTGGCTACACCGAAGTCAATCACTTTGGATACGGGTTTTCCGTCGTAGAGAGCAATCAGAATATTCGAAGGTTTGAGGTCGCGATGGATAATCCCTTTTTGGTGGGCATGCTGCACGGCCTCACAGACCGGAATGAACAACTGCAGTCGTTCTTGAGGCGAAAGATTTTCTTGGTCGCAGTATTGATTGATGGGTATGCCCTTGACCAGTTCCATCACGAAATAGGGAAGCCCATCCACAGTCGAACCCGCATCCAGAATTCTGGCGATGCCAGAATGTTCCATCATCGACAGCGCGTGACGCTCTTGTTCGAATCGAGCCAACACATTGCGCGAGTTATCGCCGGGTCGCAGGATCTTGAGGGCGACCTGCCGCCTGACCGGTTCCGACTGTTTGGCGGCGTAGACGACTCCCATACCCCCTTCGCCAAGCAATTGCTGAATCTGGTAGGGCCCAATCTGCGTGCCAGGCTGTAAGATTCCGGGCGTCGCTATTTCTTTGCTTGATACAAAGCTGGCGGATTCCCGTTCACCATCATTGGGATTTTCTTCGTTTTGCACATCTACAGCCAGATGATGCAGAGCCCGATTGGATCGCCCAATAAAATCGCCGGAATTTTCACTCGCACGTAGGAGCGATTCGATTCTTTGCAGCCGAGCAGCATCACCCGCGCAAACGGTCGCCAGGAAACTTGCGCGAAGTTCGGGATCTTCGAGCAAACATGCGGCGGTAAATATTTCGCGCTCGTTCATGGGCAGAATTGAATGTGTTTGTTGAACCGCAATAGGTCTATGCTACGGCGAAATTTTGACTAATAGGGCATCTTACATGACCATACCGTATTTTTCGGCAACCAGAATTGCCGCATGATTCGGCTCCAAACGGAACCCCTCATATCTAATTGCGAGATTGAGCCAGGCAAAGCGCAATCGATTTTTTGAAATTTCGGAAAAATTCCAGCCGACGCCCGAGGGCACCGCGTGAAGCATTATTGCTCGAAAATTCGAGTATTTTTCTTTGAATGAGGAAAACGGTCGTTCTCCCATTGAGGCCTGGCGACGGTTGCTGGAGGTTTCTCTCACAAAGGCACTAAGGCACAGAGATGTGATCGAAATTCCACTTTTCATGATCACCACGAGAAGTCAAGAATCTTTTTACCAGAGGATTCGGCAACTCTCCGTGCCTTTGTGCTTTTGTGAGAACCGTTACGCGGTCGTTCTCCCATTGAGGCGTGGCGACGGTTGCTGGAGGTTTCTCTCGGGCACTAAGGCACAGAGATGTGATCGAAATTCCACTTTTCATGATCACCACGAGAAGTCAAGAATCCTTTTACCAGAGGATTCGGCAACTCTCCGTGCCTTTGTGCCTTTGTGAGAACCGTTACGCGGTCGGGCCTAACGTTGAGCCCTGAAAAGGTGCAACTCTCCAAGCTGTTTGGGCAAATTGATGGTCGAGTGCGACTCGAACCGAAGGCCCGAACCGACGACCAGATCTTTAACGGTGCTGGAGACAAGTGTGTCACCAGCAGGACAACTCCGGGCTACCAGCTCGGCGAATTCGACGGCAGTGCCGTTGACCTGGCCGTTGACCAGATCGCATTCACCCGTGTGTACGCCGGTTTGGAGCGAGATACCAAGCCGTTTTGCCGTTTCATTGATTGCAATTCCGGCTCGAACAGCGCGGGCAGGTCCGTCGAATGCGACGACTGCGGAATTGGCGCGAAAAGAAACGTTGCGGCCTTTGAACAGTTCAGCTTCGCGCGCGACGTGGGATTGGAACCGTTTATCCGACTTGGATAAATGAACCCCTTCATTATGGCTTTCGGATTGTCCTTCAAACTGAATGAATAAAACGGTTGCCAAAACGCGATCAACCAACGGCGCGTCGCGAACGCCTGTTAAGAATTCTTCGATCTCACCAAGAATAGCGTCTTGATCGCCAACGAACGGGAGGTGATCTTCTCCGGGCAACTCGACAAATTTCGCGCCAGGAATCTGTTCGGCAAGGAACCGGCCCTCTTCGACCACCAGACATCGGTCGCGAGTTCTGTGAATGACCAGTGTGGGAACCTGGATTGAAGACAGAATCGGACGAATATCGATTTGGGCGTTCATCTGCGTCAATGCCAAGGCTGCGCCGGGACTGGCTCCCATTCTCAAATAACTTGCCCACCAGTTTCGGAATTGTGGATCGCTGGCCTTGCTGGGCGCGCGGTCGTCGATACCAACCGGACCACCCCAATCGCGACGCATCTCTTCAAAAAAATGTTCTCGATGTTCGTCAGTCGGTCCCCATGGATAGTCAGGTGCCCACAAACGGCGCGCGTAAGATCCGATCATCGTCAACGCGATCGTTTTCTCCGGGTAGGTCGCGGCAAAGAGAGTACACATCGGGCCCCCTTCCGAGATGCCGCACAAAACGGCCCGCTTCGAACCGGCCGCGTCCATCACCGCCCGAACGTCGTCCATTCGTTGCTCCAGAGTCGGCAGCTGGTCAATCGGGACTTTGTCGGAGAGCCCTGTTCCTCGTTTGTCAAAAATAATCAGGCGGGCAAAGGTCGCCAGTCTTCGCAGGAATCTTGCAAACGAGGGCTCCTTCCAAAACATTTCCAGATGCGAAACCCAGCCCATGACGAAAACCAGGTCAATCGTTCCTTCACCGAGAACCTGATAGGCAATATTCAAATTCCCGCTTCGGGCATACCGAACGATCGGAATATCATCGGACTCATGCTCGTAAGCTCGCGCGTCTGGATGAACTTTTGTTGGGGCTTGGGGATTTTGGTCGGACGCAACGGAGAATGCACACCGCTCAAGATCGTGCAGTAGAGCGCTGGCTGACGTATACCGCTGTTCCCTGACTTTTTTCAAACATTTGACAACAAGTTTGGCTAGATCGACAGGAACTTCCGGGCGGAGTTCATGAATCGGTTTAGGTTCGCGTTCCAAAATGGCTGCAAGGATATCGGTGGCGGTTTCACCGGGAAATGGAATTTCTCCCGTCAACAGTTCATACAACACAACGCCCAAACTGAAGATATCCGTTCGGGTATCCAGTGATTTGCCTCTCGCCTGTTCCGGTGACATATAGGCAACCGTGCCAATCACCAGGCCTGGGTTCGACGAAAAATGGTGTGAATCCGTCGCATGATCGGACCCGTCGTGAATAGCAACCGATTTGGCCAGTCCAAAGTCGAGGACTTTCAGCAGCCCATCCTTCCGAACCATCAGGTTTGCAGGTTTTAGATCGCGATGAATGATGTTCGCGGCGTGTGCCGCAATCAGGGCTCGGCTGATCTGCAATGCATAGTCGACGACTTCCGTGATTGTAGACCGACCGGCCGCAATCTTTTGCCTTAAGGTTATTCCATCAACGAACTCGGTTGCCAAAAAATGCACACCACCAGTCTCTCCAATTTCGTGAATCGTCAAGACATTTGGGTGATTCAAGCCACCCACTAATTTGGCTTCACGACGAAAGTGTTGCAGCCAGTTGGTATCGTTGTCACGACTGGCCGCAAGCAATTTAAGGGCGACCCGACGATCCAGTTTCGTATCGCGTGCCAGATAGACCTCTCCCATCCCACCATAACCGATCCGCTCCACGATTTGGTAATGCGCCAGTTGAGTACCTGTAGGTACCGAGGCCTTTTTGCCAGGCTTGACCAGCCCCTTATCCGGCGACTTGAAGACCTCGCCGAGGGCCTTCTGCAGCAGCGCATGCGAGGTTTCTTCAGTGGCGGCATTCTCCTCTGTAGAATTTGAATTGCCGCTGCTGACTTCGCCCGCAATAAACGCAGCAACCCGATCCACAGCGTTTTGCGATTTCGAGTGGGCTTCGAGGAGTTGGTTGAGTCGTTTGCGAACAAGATCTTTCGACTCGCAAATCCTGTCCAGAAACAAACTGCGCTCCTCTGGATCTTCGATTTGCAAGGCAGCCAGGAAAATTTCACGTTCGTTCATCGCTAACTCATCGACTTTTGCTGAAATGCACGCAAGACATCATACCCAATTTGGTTGCGAAGAACTCACCTTTTTCGTTGGCGAGGTCGAGGCTCCCCGCATTTCCCGCAAGAATTCAGTTCACCAATCGGGCAGCAAGATAGGCTTTGGCATAGGACCACCAGGAATCGGCGGTGCGCGGTGAAACGTCCAGGATCTTGGCGGACTCGTCGCTGGTTAAACCAGCAAAAAAACGAAGCTTAACCAGCTCGGCAACTTTGGGATCTTCTAATTCGAGGCTCGACAACGCTTCGTTAAGCGCCAATAGCTGATCTAGTTCATGATCGTCGCCCAGTTGTTCGTTATCCAGATCAATTCGTTTGTACTGAACTCCGCGCTTGACCGTTTTCTTGGCGCGGGCCCTGTCAATCAGGATTCTTCTCATGGCCTCGGCCGCCGCTCGAAAGAAGTGGACGCGACTTTCCCATCGGGGCTGGTCCCCCTTAGCGGCCAATCGCATGAAGGCTTCATGAACCAACCCCGTTGCGCTGAGCGTGTACCCAGCAGCTTCATTGGCCATTTTTCGGTTGGCCATTAGGCGAAGTTCTTCGTACACCAATGGAATAAGGCTGGCTGCGTTCTGCCGGTCGCCATTCCCGATTTGGTTCAAGATTTGGGTGACGTCGTTCATGAACGCCCATTATGGCCTTTTTCAAACGATTTTCCACTGAAAAATTGGCACCAGTCGGAGTTCAAAGTTTATTTCTTGAAAATTTCTAAGATTTGCCTGCGCTTATTCACAACTCTCCACGCAATTTGGTTCAAGTGCAGTCGCACCGTTTTCTTATGGCTCAATGGTCCAGGACGATTCACTCGAATGGGTGACGGTGGTTGTTTGGACATAGGTGCAATCCAAGTTTCAAATCGTCTCGAGGAGATATCAAAATGAATTCAATTAGCAGGATTTTTGGCCAGTTGTTTTCGGAAATTAGTCGCTTGGCTGATTTGGAATCCAAGAGTTTGCACGGCCAGCGCAGGATCAAACGCCGCCTCGCGAACCAAAGCCAGTTTCAGTTTGAAAACTTGGAATCTCGTACTATGTTCGCGGCGAATTTCGGCTATGCGACGGGTTTGCAGCCTCTGAACAACGTGGGTGGTACACTCGGAATTGATTCGCACGCGATCGTGGCTGATGATGCAGGGAACACCTACGTCACGGGGAATTTCAAGGGAAGCTATTTCCCGGGGATCCACGTTGTGACGAGCAACGGTCTGAACGATGTGTTCGTGACCAAGCTCGATCCGGCCGGAGCAGTTGTCTGGGTACGGGGAATCGGCGGGACCGGAGAGGATTTTGGGCGTGGCATCACATTGGAAGCAAACGGCAACTTGCTCGTTGCTGGCTCATTTACCGGAACGGTGGACTTTGATCCTGGTGCCGGGACGACGAACCTCGTGAGCCTCGGACTCACCGACGGCTTTGTGCTGCGTCTGGACGATGACGGCAATTTCCTGACGGCTGTGCGACTGGGGGGCGCCTTGTCGGACGGCATTGAGGCAATTGCAGTGGACCCGGCAAACGCGGAAATCGCGATTACGGGATCCTTCCAGGGGACCGTCAACCCTGGCAATGGAATTCCGAACGTGACCAGCATCGGGGCAAGTGACGCATTCGTTTCGATCCTTTCCTCCGGCGCGCTCGCCAGCCAGACGTTTTCGGCATTCGGCGGAACGCAATCGGATGAAGGACGGGGTATCGTGATCGCACCGGGGCGAGACGTATATGTCACCGGGACATTCGCCGGGACTGCGGACTTCGATCCCAGCGCCGGCACGCTGAACCTTGTGAGTGCGGGAAACGCTGACGCATTCGTCGCGCGGCTCAATGGGGAAACACTGGTCTGGGCCACTCGTACCGGGTCTGCAGTGAATGATTCGCCTTTTGGAATTGCCCTGGATCCGGATGGCAATGTTCTGACAGTCGGTGAGTTTCGGCAGACAGCGGATTTCAACGGCGGGACCGGAACGTTCAACCTCACCAGCGCTGGCCCCTCGGATGGCTATGTGTTGATGCAGGACAACCTCGGCGGATTCGTCTTTGCTCGCCAGATCGGTGGTCCGGAAGACGACTCAGTCCAGGGAATCGCCATTGATGACGCGGGTTTCACTCATATCACCGGTAATTACCGGAAGACCGCCCGCTTCGGAGCCGGAACGTCCGCTCCCCAGTTGACGGCAGTCAATGTGGTGGGACAAAGCCGGCCGGATTCATTCGTAGCGAGGATGAGCAAGGTCGGGACGTTTATGACAGCACGCAGTCTGGGCGGACCGAACTCGCTTGAATTCGGTCGAGCCATCGCCGTGAACAACACGGGCAGCATTTTCTCAACCGGGATCTTCAACCAGGACGCGGACTTCGACCCGGGCGTCGCAAATCGATCCCTCATTATTGGTGTTCCGGGGGTTTTCAGCGCCTACGTCTCACACCTGACGCCGGATCTGAACTTCAAAGCCGGAGCGGACGCCGCCCTGCAGATGCGCAGGAACGGGACTGCTCTGGAGATTCGCAATGTCTTCGATCCGGCAAACCCCGTAATTCTGGCTAGTTCGGTACTCAATGAGACCCGCTCCGTGAACTTCAGCGCCGGCACCGGAAACTCAACGCTCGCCATCGACTTCCGATCCGGTGGCACGTTCACCTTGCCGGAAGGCATGCAGCTCGCCGGAACCGCCGGACAACTCGATGTGACCATGATCGGTCTTGGCACGGAAGCGTTCACGGCACGTCCTTCCAGCATTTTCAGTCGACGCGGCACACTGGAAGCTCACGGCCAAGAGATTGAGTTCATCGATCTGAACTCGATCAGTCTGGTGCGATCGCTGAGTGTCCTCGTCGAAACGGAAGGGGCATCCCAGGCGTTGAATCTCGCACCATCCATCTTCAACGGCACCGAGCGCCTGTCGCAGATCAGCGGCACTTCCTTCGGCACTTCGACGGTCACGATCACGCCCATCCGGTTCAACGTGCCGAATCTGACGATCAACACAGCTGGTGTGAATTCGACAAACTCGCAAACGGACTCCATCTCAATGGCGGCCAACGCTTTGGAGGGTTCCGGCGTGCAGAACCTGACGATTCGTACCAGCCCGGGCAATGACACGCTCACCGTAAACGGCCCGGCCATCGGTCTGCCAGTCGCCGGCGGAGCGTTTTCGTACATCGGCGGCAATGGCGTTGATCGATTGGTCGTATCCGGGAATACCGATTGGCGTTTGAATGACGCGAGAGTAATCAGCGGAGCAAGTGGGCGAATCCTGATTGATGACGTGGAACGAGCCACGATGCACGGTGGATCCGGTGCCAATTTGCTGACGGCGGTGGGATTTTCGGGTTCCGTAATTCTCAATGGCGACTCCGGCGCTGATATTCTTCGAGGAGGCGAGGGCAATGACACCTTGTTAGCGGGCGACGGCAACGATTGGCTATTCGGAAATGATGGCAACGACACACTGGACGGACAAGGAAACAACGACTGGTTGTTCGGCGGAGACGGCAATGACAGCCTGTTGGGTGGATTGGGGAACGACATTCTCTCGGGTCAGCTGGGAAATGATACGCTGGACGGACAAGCTGGAATTGACTTGTACCAATTCGAAGGAACCAATAACGCCGAGTCCCTAAGGTTGCAATTCCTGACAGCCACGACATCTCAATTCGTGCGCAAGCCACGAGGACTGACAACCACGTTGGAATTGGACTCGCTTACCAATGATGCTACGGACGAAGTTTCGGTTCAGGGACTCGCTGGGGACGATTTGATTACGATCGATTTAGCGATCACCATGTTGGGAGTGGTCGATGGCGGCGACGGGACTGACAGTTGCACCGCTCCCGCATCTTGGACGAAAATCAGTTGTTAACGATTGACTGCCTGAGTCCGTTTGCATCACCAGCGCTAACAAAACAGGCTTGATTTGTTTGTGTTTGGGCTGAGTGTATTCCCGACCTCTTCCAGCGCCATTTGGCAACACGCCATCTTGCGCAATTCTTCATGGACCATTGGCAAGAGGCTGGCGGCGCTCTGCCGATTTCCATTGTCAATCTCGTTGAAGATTTGGGTGACGTCGTTCATGAACGTCCATTATGACTTTTTTCAATCCGATTTCCTCCGAAAAATCGGCACCAGTCGGAGTTCGAAATTCATTTCTTCAAATTTTTTTTTGGAATTGTCTGCGCTACTTCACGTTGCTTTGCGCAATTGAGTCCATGAGCAGCAGTATCCGATATTCTCCAGTCCCTCAAGGTGAAACCATGATATCAACCCGACCCTTTCAAGAATTTTCAGTTCGTAAAAGGATTTCAAATTGCATTAAGAATCAGTTGCTAGTCTTACTTGCAATGGTCGCAATTTTTGGCGTTCAATCGAAACAGGCCGATGCTCAAGGCCGAATCGATGTGGCCGCGCAGGCCGGTCAAGCAGCTGCGGGCGGGAACGGAACTTATTCCACGTTTCAACTTCAAGGGCTCAATCAGCAAGGGCAAATTGCTTTTTCGGCAACGTTGTCGGATACATCAAACGGCGCCAATGACAATTCAGGCCTATTTGCGGGTGTTCCCGGTTCCGTTCTTTCGATATTGCGTGAAGGTACCGCAGTACCAGGAGGAAATGGAGTCTTCGACGACATTGGCTCCTTCGCGAGTTTCGACAACAACGGTCAAATCGCTGCAGGGCTGAATTTGCGTGGTACGAGCGGTGGAAGCAATGATAACTCAGGAATCTTTCGGTTAGGCGGAACTCCGGTATTGATTGCCAGAGAAGGAGGTTCGGCCGCTGGCAATGGAACTTTTGGAAATCTCGGCGGCATTACGATCGGCTCGAACGACCTGGGACAGGTAGTTTTTATATCCGACCTGATTGGAACTAGCGGAGGTGTGCTAGACGACCAGGGAATTTTTACTGGATCAGGTGGAGCGTTAACGCAAATCGTTCGACAGGGTCAAGCGGCTCCTGATAGTAACGGAACAATCAATAGTTTGTTTGGGGCCCAAATTAACAATCTTGGGCAGGTAGCCTTTTCTGCGACGATTTCGGGAGGTACATCAAACCAGGGGATTTTTCGTTCGTCGGGAGGTGTTCTCGGTCAAGTTGCCCGCGTGAATCAAGCATCACCTGACAACAATGGTCAATTCGCTAATTTTGGATTGATTCCAGCCCTTAACAATAGTGGGCAAGTCGCGTTTACAGCCAATTTGAATGGAACGATTGGAGGAAGCCTGGACGATAGCGGCATTTTCAAGGGAGTGCCGGGATCGCTCACTACAGTCGTTCGTGAAGGCGCAGCGTCGACGGATGGCAATGGGACCCTTTCAAGCTTTTCAAACACTTTTCTCTCTGATTCAGGATTTGTTGCTTTTCATTCGTTGCGAAATGGAACGGTTCAGGGCCAGAACGACAATGCGGCCGTTGTTCGTGAAAGGAACGGCTCGCTCAATATCATCGCAACGGAAGGATCCACCGCGCCGGGAGGCAACGGTATTTTTCGTGACCCAATCGGGGGCAACTTCTCGCCCTTCAACATTTTAGGGGTAAACAACTCCGGAGTCGTGGCCTTTAGTGCGTTACTTTCCAATACGACTGGCGGCTCCACCGATGACCGGGCATTCTACTTGGGTGACGGTATCGATACTCTGCAGGTCGTTCGCGAAGGTGATTCTTCCTCGATCGGGACCATCACAAGTTTCAATACGCAATTCGGAAAAAGCTTCAATGATTTCGGACAGTTTGCATACACTCGTAGCAGTGCTTCTGGGACGCAGGTTGTAACCTTCACTCCTGATCTTCATTGGCGCGGCGGCAACGACACTTGGGAAAACAACGCCAAGTGGACTCTGAGCCTCAATCCGGGTCGGGTGCATGATGTGTTCCTCAACTCGGCGGCCAGTTCTACGGTTCAAGGGCCATCGGCAAATACTGAAGTCCGCTCACTCTCGATTGGCGGTGGAACAGGGCTGGTCACATTGAACCTGCAAAATGGCTCTACGCTGACCGCATCTAGTGGCACCACGATCGGTTCCAGCGGAACCTTGACGGGCGACGGTACGATCCAAGGGAATATCACCAACAATGGAACAATTCTGGCCAACAATGTTGGTACCACGAATACCATTTTCAATAATGGTACGATCCGGGGCAACGGTCGGATTCGCGGCGATATTCAAAACAATGCGGCCGGTAGAATTCGCTCTCTTTCTGGTTCTGAATTGTGGTTGGCCAACGGCACTCTGACCAACGGCGGGTTGATCGAAGTCCAAAAGGCTGAACTTCGCGTGGACGGTTCGGTTGTCAATCAAGCCTCAACCGGCCTGATTTCTGTTCGTAGTGGTTCGTTGATCGTGAATTCGCTTGCCAACTCCGGTTCGATGGCAATGACATTTGGCGCTTCCACAATTCAGGGCGACATCAACAACACTGGCACGATTCAGGTCAGCGGTGGTGCCCATGCGACATTCTTTGACGACATCACACAAAACGGAGTGATGCAAATTTCGTCCGTTGGTAATTCGAAAAGCACAGCGGTAATCCTTGGTGCATTCTCAGGCAGCGGTGGATTCGTTGGCGGTGGAGATTTGTTTGCCCTCGGCGACCTGCGGCCGGGCAACAGTCCCGACAGCGTGCTTTATGGCGGCAACGTTTTTCTTGGCAATAGTACCGACACTTTCATTGAACTCGGTGGACTCTCGACAGGTCAATTTGACCAAATGTTAGTGCTCGGTGATCTCAACCTTAATGGTGATTTGTTGGTCTCGTTGATCGATGGCCATTCCCTGGCAGCGAACCAGTTCTACCTGATTGGCGATATCGGCGGATCGTTGTCGGGACAGTTTAACGGACTGGGTGAAGGCTCATTGGTCGGCAATTTCGGTGGAGTCGATCTGTTCATCAGCTATGCCGGTGGATCAGGAAACGACATCATGCTATTCACGGCGGTTCCCGAACCAGGTTGTCTGCTTTTGCTAGGGGGCACTCTGCTCGGTTTAGTTTGTCAACGACGACGGAAACCGCTGAACTTGTCCCAAGTGGTTAAATCCGGTAGCCCGCACGACGACAGCGGTTTGCGTTTGACAAACCTGAGCCGACCCGGCGTTCATGGTGGGGTGATTGCGATATGTTTTTGCACGATTGTTCTTTTGGAATCATTTGCTAACGCAGACCTCATCACCATCAACAATGCGGGTTTTGAGAATCCAGTCTTGGCCGAGGGGGCGACCAGCGGAGGCTCAACACCTGGGTGGAGCGGGATTGGCGCGAGGACCTTTCTGAATCCTTCGACGACTCACTTCTCCGGCGGGAATGCATTTGAAGGTTTAAATGTCGCTACACTTGGTGCAGGCGGAAGCGGTTCGACCCTGTTTCAAAACCTGCCGACGACAACACTGGAATACGGGACTTACAAGTTTGAATTTGAGGTAGGCGACCGACTGGACCAAACTTTGCACAACATTGCATTCAACTTTCTGATCAACGCGACAACGATTGTACCTTTGACTTCTTCTTCAAAACCGGCGGTTCCGGACGGAGAATTTCGTACCTGGTCGTTCACATACAACGTGCTC
>JBEBGH010000139.1:0-13019 GCA_040081565.1 Pirellulaceae bacterium | reverse complement strand
CAGTATTACCGGCATGCTCGATGAAATCGAACGCAAGCAAGTCGGTTCGGTGGCATTGACCGATGACCAATACCTCCAATTGCAGGAAATCGTGGTTGATCTGAACGAGACGCTGGGAGTCGACAAAAACGATATCTTCGCCGATGAAAAGTTAAATGATCTTTTAACAACGGAGTTGGGCAAATCAAAGGACGAGGCCAAGGCCGAGAAAACCGACGACGTACTGAACAAATCTCCTGGCAATGACCGCTAAATGGATGCAGCGACAGCTTGCACTGGAAACTTGATCCGAAAACACAAATTAAGGGATGTTTTGAGCTACAGGGATTTGCAGACTTTTCCGTTTAACTTTGATTGATTGCGCAATTCTGCAGGGTAGAATATGGTCAACGGGCAATTCAATTTGATCGCAAATGGTGCCTCAGGAATCTTGGTTTTTGAGGATGAGGCAGGGAGCTAGAGAGATGGAGGACAGGAACGACTGGAGCGTTGGGGTGGGTCGTTGGTTTGGCGTGCCCGTTCGAATGCACGCGTTTCTGTTTTTGTTTGTCCTCGTGATTGGCTCTTTGGAATGGAATCTCTCGGAACGCAGTCCCAGTATCAGCGGCACCAGTTTTGTTTACGGTTTGGCGCTGCTCGTCTGTGTTTTGATTCATGAATTGTCGCATGCATTGGCGGCATACAGTCTGGGCGGCTCAGTCAGTTCGATTACGCTTACCCCCTGGGGTGGCTTCTCGGAACTTAATGTTTCTGACCGTGTCCGCGATCGGATGGTCGTCTATTGGGCTGGCATTTTCGCCAACTCCGTTCTGTTTTTGCTAGGCGGATTCTTAGTGCTCCAGGCCGGACGTGCGTCGCTCAGTGACCTTGTCAATCCGCTGCGGCCGCCGGTTTTTGAATCTCTCAACGCGACGTCGTCGATCGCTCAAATTTTTGTTTGGCTCAATTTCCAAATTGCTTTCGTTAATTTGACTCCCTCGTATCCTTTCGATTTTGCGCAAATCATGCGGACGATGTTCGGCGCGGTTAATGAGGGCCTGAGCAATCTAAAAATTGAATCGACTGTTAAAGCAATCGGCCAGTTGAGCGGTGCCGTTTTGATCGGCATCGGCATTTTGTTGCGCGATCAAACGGGTGGCCCAATTGAACCGATGTGGGCGGTGCTGGTCGGGGCCGGTATTTCAGTTTACTTTGCAGCGAGATTTGATTTTCGCAGGCGCCTGCGGCAGATGTATGATCATTCTGCGAACTGGGTTGATGATAAACAGCGTGCCGACGATTCCGATCTGATCTACGACACGGAAGATCGCCTTGAGTTTCTCACTGATGAAAGTGGCTATTCGCAATGGCTTATCGAAAAACGACAGGAACGCGAGCGGGGTCGTGCCGAAATTGATTTGGAACTCGAACGCGATGAAGAACGACGTGCCGACGAAGTTTTGATCAAGTTGCACGATCGAGGCATTGAATCGCTGACTTTTGAAGAACGCCGACTGCTGGAACGAGTGAGCGCCCGAATCCGCCAACGCCGTCAACCCGGATCCGTTGAGTAGTCCGAATCCATACCGGTGAATTGACGGTTTCTCTTGTTTCATTCGCGAATCCCCAAAACAAGGCCGAATCGTTATTGGGTACCTCTGACGTCGATCCGTCGATCGCATCACTGACGGATCTTTCGTGGAGTCTTGATCTGGAAAAGCGTTTCCATCTTTATTCTGACCGAGTTTCTCGGTTGGGAAAGGGTTTAAAACGTGGTTCCCGCGGTTACAAAGGACTCCGGACTTGGGGAAGCCCACGTTGCAAACGAATTTCCTTATGATATTTTTCGCGAATTCGCAACGCACCAGCAATTGCGGAAATACTTTTTCGAGAACCAGAATATGAAATGGACAATGATTTTTCTCGTCAGCTCCGCGCTTATCGGCGTTTCAATGGTGGCTCGTTCGCAGGAGGTTTCCACCTGGACCAAACAGAATCTGACCTCTTTGGTTGAATCGTATGTTCATCTGCACAAGAATCCCGAGTTGTCTTTTGAAGAACAGGAAACCGCCGCTTATGTTGCCGCCCAGTTGAAATCCTTCGGCTACGACGTGACTGAAGGAATTGGCGGGCACGGCGTTGTTGCGGTTTTGGAAAATGGTTCAGGTCCAGAGGTTTTGGTCAGAGCCGATCTGGATGCGTTGCCGATCGTCGAGCAAACAGATTTGCCATATGCCTCCAAAAAGAAAGTCAAAGATGCCGAG
This sequence comes from Pirellulaceae bacterium, assembly GCA_040081565.1. Taxonomy (GTDB): domain Bacteria; phylum Planctomycetota; class Planctomycetia; order Pirellulales; family Pirellulaceae; genus BJ22. The sequence continues at coordinate 10,776 of JBEBGH010000139.1, read as the reverse complement.
GGCATTGAAGTCGGTACGATGCATGCTTGCGGGCACGACATCCATATGACTTGCTGGTTAGGAACCGCAAAATTCCTGGCCGAAAATAAGAACCAGTGGAAAGGCAAGGCAATCTTCCTGGGTCAACCGGCAGAAGAACGCGGTTCGGGAGCCCGTGCAATGCTCGATGACAGATTGTTCGAACGCTTTGGCAAACCCGATTTCGCAGTCGCGCTGCATTGTTCGGCGACGATGCCAACGGGCGTCGTTTCTATCCGAGGCGGATACGTCATGGCCAATGTTGACAGTGTCGATATTAAGATCAAAGGACGCGGCGGGCATGGTGCATACCCGCATACGACCATCGATCCGATCGTGATTGCCGCGAAGTTGGTGCTCGATTTGCAGACGATTGTTTCGCGCGAGGTGAAACCGATTGAGTCGGCGGTGGTAACCGTGGGATCAATCCATGCGGGAACCAAGCACAACATCGTGCCGGATGAATGCGCTCTGCAAATCACGGTTCGCTGTTATTCCGACGATGTTCGAAAACAACTCTTGTCCGCGATCGAGCGGAAGGCCAAAGCTGCGGCGGACAGCGCTGGTGCCCCATTGCCGGAGATCAAGGTTTCGGAAGGAACGCCTTCACTAAAAAATGATGAGGCCTTGGCCGCGAGGTTACGCACCGTCTTCGAATCGAAGCTAGGCAAGGACCGTGTGCAAACGACCGAAGCGGAAATGGGCGGTGAAGATTTCAGCCATTTTGGCCGCGAGGGCATTCCCAGCGTAATGTTCCGTTTGGGTACTATTGAACCGCGAAAATACGAATTTTGGTCCGCAGAAAAAATTACTCCACCCTCACTACATTCCTCGAAGTACGCCCCCGAACCGTTGGGATCAATTGAAACGGGCGTCAACGCGATGAGTTGGGGACTGTTGGATCTATTTTCCAACAATGGCAAATAAGCGAGTGAATCGTCCCTCCAAAAAATTGGATTCGGCAGCCGGAGTCGCAGAATGCGAATCCTGGTTTTCTGACTATTCGCCACAAAAATTTCGCCAGCGAATTCTGCAATGGTTCGATCGGCATAAGCGGGATTTGCCGTGGCGACTGAATCGCGACCCTTACTCGATTTGGGTTAGCGAAATCATGTTGCAGCAAACCCAAGTCGCGACTGTCTTTGATTACTTCATACGGTTCATGGCAAGGTTTCCTACGGTAGCATCGCTGGCGGCGGCCGATGAACAATCGGTTTTAAAGTTCTGGGAGGGTCTGGGCTACTATCGTCGAGCCCGTCAATTGCACCAGGCAGCGAAGATTATTGTGGGTGAATTTGGGGGGCGATTTCCGTCAGAGTTTGATGAAGTTCTACGACTGCCGGGGATCGGCAGATACACGGCTGGGGCAATCACGTCGATTGCCTACGATCAACCATCGCCAATCCTGGAGGGAAACACCATCCGCCTGTTCGCCCGGCTGATGGGACTGGCGGATGATATTCGAAAGCCGGCAACCCAAAAAGCACTTTGGACATTCTCTACTCGGATCGTTTCTGGAAAACGAGCCGGAGATTTTAATCAAGCTTTAATGGAAGTCGGAAGTCAAGTTTGCCGAGTCAAGCAGCCAGATTGTCTGCGTTGTCCGGTCGCCAGTTTTTGCCTTGCGTTGGCTACAGGGCGGCAAAATGAGTTGCCCAAGTCAACGCCCAAGCTCGAATATGAATCCATTCGCGAAGCTGCGATCGTGGTAGTACGTCGCCGTTCGGCTTTATTGAGGATTTGCCAACATGAAGAGCGTTGGGCTGGGCTTTGGGATTTCCCACGTTATCCACAACCGAAATTGAATTCGTTGATGCGGCTGGGAAAGACTTTTGAACAGGACTACGGGTTGAAATTGAGGCTGCGAGATTCCGGAATTTCCTTCCGGCATGCCGTGACGAAATACCGAATCGAACTCAATTGTCTTGTCGGACAGATTGAAGGTGGCCGGGCGCGGCGTTCCGATAGATTTCGTTGGGTTCCAATTAATGAGTTAGGCGGGTTGCCGCTCAGTGCGACGGGGCGGAAAATCGCCAATCGGATTAACGAATTTTCTTGAGCCCACAGCCGGGTTACTTGGCGTTAATTTTGATTGCAGCAATCGCCGCTCGGGCGTGTTCACGAACCAGGAAATCGCTGTCGCTGGCGGCGATCTTCTCAAGCTTGGATAACGCATCCCGGCTGCCGATGCCGATTTTCTTCAAGGCCACGACGGCGTATTCCCTCGTAATGGCTTCCTCAGAATCGAGTTTGCGTTTCAAGATCGGCACCAAAGGAGCGGCAAGAGGGCCCAGACGACCCGTAAGTTCAATGGCGTCGTGTTCGAGTGATGGATTACCAAGTGACTTCTCCAAAATCTTTAATGGTTCGGCGACCTCTTTGGTCACAAGGTGATAGGCAACTGCAGCATGCGGGTTAACACCTTTGTTAGGGTCGTTCATCAATTCGGTAATTTTGTCTTTTGCCCCAATCGCGCTGGGGCCCAGGCGTCCGAGTGCCTCCAGCGCCGAGATTCTCTCACGATGTGTGTTCAGGTCAAGGCTGCTGATCAAGAGCTCGATAACATTCAATCCTTCGCCGGGGCCAATCAAGCCTATGGTCAGTAAGAACTGGGAGCTTTCGGAAAGGTTTGGGTCGCCTTTGTCGTAAAACTCCGCGAGCATCGGCAAGGTGGATTTGGCATCGGCTCCAATGCTGCCCAAAACGCGCAACGCGGCAACCCGTAAGTTGAATTCCGGTCCTGGTTCAAATTTGGATTGGATGACTTTAATAACGTCATCCAGATAGGGCAACGCCGCATTCCCCATCGCCTCCAGGGCCCACAATGACGAAAGACGAATATTGAATTCCTGATTTTTGTTGGCCGGATTCGCATTGTTCATCGAATCGCGGAGGCGTTTACCAACCACATCGACATAAATTGAGCTGGGTGGACCAATGATTCGAATGGCTGCTGCGCCCCGAACGTATTTTTGATATTCGAGAGATTCGATGAATGGTTTAACTTTGACAACCATCGTTTCGGAATTGTCTTGAACGACCAATTCCGCGGCACCGCGTTCCGTTTCGTCGTTGAAGTTCAGGCGACTGAGGATAAACGACAATAATTCTTCGTTTTCAAGCAACGTCGGCTCGTCATGCACCGCCAAAATCGCGCTCAATCGAGTATCTTTTTCTTCGGACTTCGATTTCTCCAGAACGGTGACGACATCAACAGACCCTCGTTCCTGTCGGGGACCTGTAGGCAACATGCCAAAGATCAAAAAACCAATCGCGGCCAGCGCGATCAACACAGCAATAATTTTCATTTTGAACTTTCGGATTGATTACCAGTTTTTGCCATCCGCGCGGGTACCACAGAAAGACACCTTCATTCCAAGGGCACTCGCCATGGTCGCTTTTGTATACAGCGCTTCGTCTGCGCCCTTGTCATTCAGTCCGTAGGCAACCTGGATGTGGTTGCTCTTGTGACGAGCCATCATTTGATCTCGAGAAACACCATAGGTCACCGCGTGCATGATTGGCCATTCCACGGTTGTTTCCTTCCAGCGGCGATTGGTTTCCGCCTCGGGCAACTCTACTACCTTGCCTCGTCCGAGATCCATGTGCAAACCGTTTTTGGCAACAAAGATACGGGACCATACGATTTCTCCCGGTTTGGAAATTCCCCGGCATGTTCCGCCTCCCGAAGGAAAATACATTGCCGGTTGTCGCATGCTCGAAGCGCCTTTATAGCCGCCGATGAAATGCTCGGGCGGAGCTGCACCGCTGATCAAAAAAACCCACACGTAGTCTTTGACGGTTTTGCTTTGGTCCCAATCGCCCCAGCGTAGATCATGAAGCGTGGTTTCGACCGGCTGGCGGAGAGTCGAATGGACGCGGTAAGTCATCAACGCATCGAGCCCCGCACATTCGTCGACTTCGTTGAAATGCGGCAAAGGTTCGCCGCGATAGAGCGTTTCCTCACCATCTCGCGATTTGACTGGTGGACGGTCGGCGTTGTTCAGAATTCCCTCAACCAGATCGCTGGCTGGCATCAAGTCCTTGAGTCCCTGTTGATACTGGATTCCGATGGTGTGGCAGCCAAAGTCATTCGCGATCCGCAGTGCCGCGACATACATTTTGCATTGTATGAGAACCTGATCGAGCGTAAGTTCGGACTCGGGCTTTTTCCCGAGATGGAATTTCATTCCCTTTCGCACGAGCCATTCGTACACCTGTTTGGCTTCGGAATCTGAGACTTGGGTGGCCTCGAAATACAAGGCCGATTGGCTAAGTCGTTCCTTAAAAACTCCTGTGGGGTGCAACAGATGGTCGGGGATGATGGCGTTGTACATCCCCATGCAGCCTTCATCAAAGACCCCCATAATCGCCTTTTCCCGCTGCATGTGAGCCGCGAGTCCTTCGCCGAGTTTTTCAAGTGAAGCCGGAATTTCCACCTTCTCGATTGGTTGCACATGTGATTGCGAGTGAGCGAGTTTACCCTTCGTCAGCCATTGAGCGAGTTTCTTGCGGAAGCTGGAGTCGGAAAAATCTTCCGTCCACAATGTGCTGTAATTGACGTCGGCCTTGGTCAAGGAGCCGTTCAGGTTTAACATCCCTACCAGACCAGGCCATTGGCCCGACCAATTCGCGATCGTCAGAATTGGACCTTTGTGATTGATGAGTCCGTGCAACAAATGGTGGCTGTATTGCCAGACGGCTTCGGCCACGATCAGTTTTGATTCGGGATTAATTCCCGCAAAGACCTCCATGCCGTAGCGTTGCGAATCGATAAAGCCATGTTTTTTTTTCTTGTCGAACGCATGAGCCCGTTTGACTCGGAAACCTTCGGCAACGATCGCCGCATCCAGTTCTTTCTCCATGTTCTCTTGAGCCGCCCAACAGACTTGATTGGCAGAAAGTCTCAAATCACCGCTGGCAACCAGAACAATTTCCTTATCGTTCAGCTTGGGCACCGCTCGCGGTTTCGGGGGTTCAAATCGAGGCATAATTTTCCCAAAGTCAGAACAAAACGACACAGGTCACATCGCCAGGAAGCCATAACCAGGGTTACGGCGATTGGTTGCGAATGCTCGGATGACCTGCAAAACCAGACGCCCTTAAGATAACCGATTGACACCCAAGATCAATCAATCAGACTAAATCCTAAGGATGTCACGATTGGTACACTCCGAGGAGGCCGATGAAGGGAATTTTTGCAGCCGTTTTCATGCCTTGACCTATGTTTTGTAGTGTTCTCTGCGTGCCGCTTGGCAGTAATATGCCGATTAAACGTTACGGAAAACCGAAAGAAGCTCTCGTCGATTGGAGCCCAACGCGGCTTTTTTACGACTCCGAACTGGGTTTGGCGCTACCTATTAGCATGCCGCCTTCAGTCAAGACTTCCATTTTCACCCCAACCGAATAGCTCGGAGACGATTTCATGTGCGGTATTGTTGGTTACGTCGGTCCTCGCGTCGCGCAAGATTTCTTGCTGGAGGGACTTCAGCGTTTGGAATACCGCGGTTACGACAGCGCAGGAATCGCAACCATCGATACTGAATTGAAATTCGATATCCATCGCGAGGTGGGACGCATCAAGAAGCTGGCTCTGTTGGTCAACGAAAGGCCCAGCAGCTCCGGTATCGGGATTGGCCACACACGTTGGGCGACTCATGGTGCACCGTCGATCCGCAACGCCCATCCGCATATCGGCGGCGAGGGTGAACTGGCGCTGGCTCATAATGGCGTTATCGAAAACTTTGACGAATTAAAAAATCGGTTACTCAAGCGGGGTTACACCTTTCACTCGGAAACAGACACTGAGGTCATTGCGAACCTGATTGCCGAGTGCTTGAAGAATCGACGCAGCAAGGCGGCCGACGAGGACCGCGATGATCCGCAATTGGCACTCGATTCGATCAAAGACGCCATTAGTCAGCTCCGCGGCACGTATGGGATCGTGGTGTTGTTTAAAGATTGGCCTGAAACAATTTTTGCCGCTAGACTCGGCAGCCCGCTGGTGATCGGAATTGGCGATGGCGAGAACTTCGTCGCCTCCGATGCTTCGCCACTCGTCGGCTATACCGATCGAATCGTTTACCTTTCCGACAATCAGGTTGCCGTGGTAAACGCAAACGGCATTGAAGTTTCGCACCGCGACCTCGGATTGATCCAGCATGATGTCAAGGAACTGCAGATGGACGTCACCAGCGTCGATCTTGCGGGCTTCGATCACTACATGCTCAAGGAGATTTTTGAGCAACCTGCGGCTTTGCGAAACACGCTTCGGGGCCGATTGAATGATGACGATGCGACGGCAGTCTTGGGCGGGCTGAACTTGACGCCAAACCAGATGCGTCGCATTAAACGAATCATCTTCACGGCCTGCGGCACCAGCTGGCATTCGGCCTTGGTCGGCGAGTACATGATGGAGGAAATCGCGCAAATCCCCACAGAAGTGGAGTATGCGAGTGAACTGCGGTACCGAAATCCGCCAATGTGCGAGAACACTTTGGTCTTTGCCATCACCCAAAGCGGCGAAACAGCGGATACGCTGGCCGCGTTGCGGGAAATGAAACGTAAAGGCCACCGGACCTTGGCGATTTGCAATGTGGTCGGCAGCTCGATCGCTCAAGAGGCCGAAGGCGGTATTTACTTGCACGCTGGGCCAGAAATCGGCGTCGCCTCGACCAAAGCCTACACCTGTCAATGTGTTGCACTGGCGATGTTGGCGTTGCATTTCGGACGACTTCGCCACCTGGGATATGCCGACGGTCGAGCCATTATCGATCAGATTCGGGCAGTGCCAGACGCGGTCGAACAAACCCTGAAAACCAACGATCGAGTGGCGGAAATCGCCGCCAAGTACAAAGATTGTCAAAACTTCCTGTACCTCGGTCGCAACTTCAATTTCCCGACAGCGTTGGAAGGCGCATTGAAGTTAAAAGAAATCAGCTACATCCATGCCGAAGGCTATCCGGCGGCTGAAATGAAACACGGTCCCATCGCTTTGGTGGACAAGAAGACTCCCAGCGTGTTTGTAATGCCCAAAGGCTTTATCTACGACAAGGTGATGTCCAACTTGGAAGAAATCAAGGCGCGGGGTGGGCCAGTCATTGCGATTGCCGCTGAGGGTGATCGTCGAGTTGAGAAAGTCGCGGATGACGTGATCTTTATTCCGCACGTTCAGGAATTCTTGCAACCGATCGTCTCTATTATTCCACTACAGCTGTTGGCCTATCACATCGCCGTTATGCGCGGCTGTGATGTTGATAAGCCTCGGAATTTGGCAAAGAGCGTAACGGTAGAATAATCGGTCGTTTCTGACTTGGACTTTGGACTACGATCTGTCCGCAATTATTGGCCGGCGACGAGTCCGCGAATCATCCCAACCAGCCCAATGATAAACAGAATCGGCGGGTAAAAGAAAATTACACCGCCCGCAAGTCCCGCGAAGAACCAGACAATTGCAATGACCATCGCGGCAACTCCGCCTAACACGCTGCCATTGAAAACCCTCCCCTCCCAACTCTGAGATTCTTGAGCGCTTCGAGTCTCAGTTCTTTGGGGCAAATTTCGCGGTCCTGATGACTGACCTGAAACCGTTGCGGAAAACGGTATCCCTTGCGTCTGGTAGGGATTCCCAACGACGGGTTGATGCATCGGCGGCCCTAGATTGCCGGTGCCTGTTGATCCGCCAAAATCGAAGTCGAAGTCCTTATTAACGGGTTCTGGAAATAGCGGTTCGAGGGCGACCGGGGCCAACTTTGGTACCGGAATCGTAGACGAAGTCCCGCAGCGACAGCGGCATGACTTGCCCGCGTCCGACTTCTTGACCTTTAAAGTTGAATTGCATCCAGAGCAAACAAAGGTCATGAAGTCAGCTGGATTCACTGCCGGTGTCGGTGCCGGTGCCGGTTTAGGCGTGGGCTGAGAGTTTTGACCGCTTGGATTCTGCCCGCTGGGTGGGGCCGTTTTTTGATTCGTTGCTAATTGAGCAACCAAAGGCACATTTACTTGTTGCTGACAACGGCATTTGACCTGTTTTCCCGCATGGATTTTGGCTACCGCCATTCTGGTTTGACAGGATGGGCACGAGAACTCAATTTTTTCAGTGTTAGAAGTTGACATAGGAGGTAAGCAATTTAGCGGTTGTTTTTGACTTTCCAGCTGGAAAAAGCAATTTCTTTTAACCTAAGGACTTTGTGATTTTAAAGAATGTGAAGCGGACGTCATACCGCCTAACGATGGCGAAATTCAAGGGTAAACTAAGAGGTTTTAGATTACAGCGTAATCGAAATGATACGAATGTTACAAATTTGTAGAATTTCAGTCTTTTTATCCATCTGCTGAGGGCTACAATGAAATGGTGGCAAAACCCGCGTCGATCAGTTTCGCAGAATCTGTCAATCGACGATAATACTTTTGCAAAAACAAGTTGGTGACCAACGTTTGATGCCGGTAATCACTCTACTTTGTCACGTCCTTCGTCCTTGATGTGTCGTTCAAGGCCAGTGTTAGACAACTTACAGTTTGAGGAGTCCTCCCGTATGTCGAAGAATTACCGTCGCTCAGCGTTTACCTTGATCGAATTGCTCGTGGTCATCGCGATCATCGGCATTCTGGTGGGAATGTTGCTGCCCGCCGTACAACAAGTTCGCGAAGCAGCCCGCCGCACACAATGCTCGAATAACCTGCACAACATCGTCATCGCTATGCACAATTACGAAAGTGCGTTGCAAAAGCTGCCTGTTGGTATCTTGCGAGATAATAGTGCTATTGCGCCTTCCGATTACAATGGATTATGGGCTTGGTCGTCTTTCATCATGCCGCAGATGGATTTAGCCGTCGTTTACGATCAACTTTCGCCGAGTCCCACGATTTCATTGGGTGAGCGATGGGTTATTACTGGTTTTGATCAAACCGTGATTACCAATTCTTATCCAGCATTCCTGTGCCCTTCGGATTCGCAAGAGCAACGAAATGCGCACCGCGGCCCTACGAACATGGTTTCGCCACCGGGCACAAATATGGGATTTGTTTCCACAACAAATTATGTTGCCGCGAACAGCAGCCAACCGTCTTTGGGTACGGGCGATTCGGTGTCAGTAGACGGCGCATTCAACTCGGGTGCTCCAACGCGATTCCGCGATTTTCTTGACGGTCAATCGAACACAATTTTCTTGGGCGAACGAACCTATGAAACTGTGCGTAAAACGCAAGCCAATAACCAAACACCGACCGGCGCTGCACTATTGTTTGGCTCAAGAGGTCTAGGTGACCCGAGTTCGGCTGGTGAAACGTTAGCCGATGAGACCAACGGGATTCGTGATGTGATGTTCACTGCATTCGGTGGTATCAACTACAATACCCCTGATGCAGGCGACTACCGACGAAAATTTGAAGGTGTGTCTTCACGCCATCCTGGCGGTTGTATGGTTGCTTTCGGCGACGGTTCAGTCAAGTTTCTTGCGGATTCAATCTCAGTCGATAACGATAACCTTTGGGCTCTGCCAAATCCCGTGTTAAATGGCGACGTCTTCCGCCAGTTGATCAGTCGAAAAGATGGTCTAACTCCGCCGGTTTACGAATAAGCTAACTTTGCGAAAAACTGAGAAATTCTGCCCGGCGAAAGCCGGGTTTTTTTTGGCCGTCGAGAATTCCGAATTCTTTGTGAATAGACTGCTGTTATCCCATTCGCTAGCAAAACCTAGTCGGAAAACGGGCGAGCTTCAGGAATTGGTAACTTCGACCCTGGTTTCCTGAGGTAAATTTGACATTGCGGCCTGGGTAAACTTTCCCTACGATGCCGCGCGATTCTGGATGGGCCGAAGATTTTTTCGACAACGAATTTTTTTCGAACCCATTTTGAGTCAGGCACGTATTTGGTGGGCCGTCAAGAATTAAGTCAATTGAATTTTTAAGTTTTTGAATTCGGGATGGCTTGGTTTATCGCTCTGCGAAGAATTACCGTGGGCGACGGCAGGCGTCAAGTCGAATCGCATGTCCTACATACGATTCAACTTGTCCGCGAGATAAATCTGTCGTCCACAGAGTACTCGATTGCAAAGTGCCTAGACCAAAATGCAACGAAAAGAACAAGCATTTTCAGGCGTTTGTCCGATAGCTACAAGACTGGGTTTGGTAGCGCTGGAGCAGCGAACTCGGTCACGGATGAACGACAGAAAATGAACGGATTAAGAAACGACTCAGCGCTGCGAGTGGCAACCATTCGCGGACGTCGCCAAACCAAAACAACCGGCTCAAAATAATTGGGCCATTACCGTGACGGAGTATTTATGCATATTCAACCAACCAATAATCTTTCGAATGTCAGCCAATCACAGGTTGGCGCAACTCAAGTCAAATCGGAGCGTCATGAGGGGGTCAAAACTCCTGTCGACCAACTGGATTTGTCATTCGAAGCTCAAATGATGATGAACCGACTTGACAGCGGTTTTCGGGCAGATCGGGTGGCCGATCTTCGCTCCCAAATCGCCAGCGGCCGGTATGAGACTCGAGAAAAGATTGAGATGGCACTCGATCGAATCCTGGACGAAATCGCTTAGGTTTCCCCATTGAAATTCGCTCTGCCGACGGCAAAAGCTGTCCGCAACCGAGTGGTGTACCTTTCGGCAAATAGCATTTCGTTAGTCGCATCGCTGACGGCATTAAAAAACGACGTTTCCTAATAAAAAAGGCCGCTTCAACTTGAAGCGGCCTTTTCGTTTTGATCCATCAGATTTCTGCCTTCAGCAGATACCTAGTTCTTTA
>JBEBGH010000138.1:0-13025 GCA_040081565.1 Pirellulaceae bacterium | reverse complement strand
CTTTGGAGGTTGAGGGTCTCCCGTTTGCTCTGTGCGTCGATCCAGGTGCTCCGTGTGGACCTTACGGACTTGGCCAATGTCACTCGACCAAAAAGAAATGTGACTGTGCTTACTAGACGAAAAATATAGTAAGACGCGCAATTGGGCCTCGATCCTGTTCAGAATTAGGACTTGGCCCTTTTCTATTATCCGCTGACAATTGCTTGTGCATTTTGAGCTTTTCTTCCTTGCCAATGCATCTGCTTGGCACCGCTGCCTTAAACAGCTGTTTTGTTTTTGGTGTTTACCAAGTTTTCGACATGTGATATCAATGCGCCAAGGTTCAAATTGGATTTCTGGAAAGTGGCTAATAATTTGGTTTTTCGCGTTGTTGACTGGGTTAGGGTTGTATTTTGGCCTTGGCGTTATTTTCGCCGAGCCGATACAACTGCTCAATCCAACGCAGCAAATCAATGTTCAAGGGGCCACCAAAATCCGTGTTGAGTTCGAAATTGCAGCCAGTGTTGATGTGGAAGTAACTTATGTCGACTCAAACTGCGATTGTGTGTCATTTGTGAATGTTCCCCAAAAATTCGCAAAAGGCGAACGAAGAAAAATTGTTGCTGACGTCGATCTCACCAAACTTAGATCACTCCCTGCGCAAAGAATGTTTGTGTTCTATACCAACCCCCTTTGTGACCGTCGACCGGTTGCGGTGATTGACTTTGTGAAGGATTGACCAACTTTTTTTCGTCTGCCAGAACCATTTTAGGTGAACTCACGGTTGCTGGCAGACCAAAAAAAATGATTTTGAGTGGGTAGATTCGATTTGTTCGAGGAAGCAAGTACGTGCGAGAAGTTTTTCGAATAGTCGCGTTTTTTTGTTCTTTGTGTGTTGCAGTACCAGCTGTGACTTGTCAAGTTGATGGCAAGCAAGAGGTGGATGTTCAAGAATTGTTATCTCGCATCAAATCTAAAATTGATGCACGTCGCAATTTGTTTGTTGGCCTCTCAGCGACATCGAAAAAGACCGTTTCACGCAACGAGGTTTTGGAAAATGTTGTTACCTGCAATTTCAGCCAATTGCAGCCTAAAATATGGCGTTCGGATTTGACGGCCCAGGTTTCTGATGAACTCGTTCAGCAACTTGTTACGGCTCGGAACCATGATTATTGTTTCAACGCGAGTAAAGAGCCAACCGGGGAATACGTTTTTTGGCTCTTGGGCTATGACCAAGAAATTCAAGAGAAAATCCAAGCAAATTTGTGGAATCAATTCCCGTTTGCCTTGGAGCCGGGCTACGTGAACACTATTCCATTGGAGTTGTTTTTAACGGCTCCCGGAATGACTACGACCTGGATGTCAGGTCTAGACGATCATTTGGGTAAAACTGTTGAGGGAATTGCGTTTCGTTTTCCTCATAGCGGTGGGATTATTTCGGGTGAGTTGCATTGGCTGCCAGAAGATGGATACCTTTTGCGGCGGATTTTGGCAAATAATGAATTTACCACGCCCGAAGGAGAAAACGTAGTGCACCGATCGGTAGACAAAACCATCAGTTACAACATTGTTTCCGGACGGGTTTTACCGTGGTCGATCACGTCATCCTTCAATAATGGTCGTACCATAACGTACCAAATAGAGAGTATCAGCGATGCGAACGCTGATCCGAAATACTATACACCGGAATCAATTGGTCTAGAAACGCCCAAGCGTCCGTTGGAGAAATGGTTTGTCTGGGCCTGTGTTGCGGCGAGTTGTTTGGTCGGGAGTATTGTTCTTTATGTGTGGGGAGGGGCAAAAAAGCAGCCTTCTCATTTAGCAAAAAACGACCCGGTTCCTGAGTGATGAGCCCTGCAGAAAAACACACGAGGCGGTTGGCCTGGTTGTTTCGCTTGCCATTCTTTTTGTTTCCAGTTTTCTTGTTGGTCGTTTCCGCAGCACTGAAAACGCATGTATTGCTGGCCGTACCATTCCCCGAGTTTTTTATTGGTGGTTCCTTTTTGTTGACCCTTTGGGTGGTATGGATGGAGTTCTTTCTCGCCGCTTGGCTCGCATCCCGATGGCGATCACGTTGGGCTAAATTGGCCGCTGTCGTTGTGTTTACAATTTTCGCTTTGATTTCAATATTCAAGCTTACTCAGGGAGCGACCAATTGCGGGTGTTTTGGAGCTTTCCAAACGAGTCCTTGGCTGTCTCTCGCATTGGACGTCGCTGCGATTACTTGCCTTAGCTTTAACTTTTCCTATGAACAGAATTCCAGCCGTCGTTTTGTAGCCACCATTTTCGCCCTGGCCGCATTGATTTGTTTTGTCCAAATTGCACTGGTGATCAGGTTTTCACCGCTGCTAAAGTCAGGCGAAATTGATTTTGACGGTTACGGCGGGATCGCCTTTCTAGAACCGTCCAAATGGGAGGGAAAAAAATTCCCGCTCATCCGCTGGTTGGAAAACGGCGATCAGCTGCGGGAGGGCAGCTGGACCGTGTTTTTGCTAATTTCGGAATGCGAGTTGTGCCACGAAGTCCAAAAAACGCTACCGATAACTACAGATGAAGTTCGCGTTGCGATTGTGGAGTTTTCACCTCATTCGGAGCTGAGAACGGAAGAAAGAGTGGACGCGGTTTACTTTCAGATCGACGACGAAAAAAAATGGTTTGTTGCCGCCCCAGTCCGACTGGAGGTTCGGAATGGGATCGTCAATTCGGTCACCACCCGCGATGAAATCAAGAGTTCGCTTGGCAAATGAGATCCCCAGAGACAACGACGTTAATTGGGATCTAGGCAACGACCATTTGATCCAGCTTTTCAATCCATGGATCCATATCGTCAAAGATTAGTCCCGGTGAGCCTTCAAACACCTTGCCAACTAACAGATTGGTAAGGTTTTCCCGGTGTTGCGGAAATTCCCTGACGAAATCTCCAAAGCTAAACGGCTTGGTGTAAAACGCACGGACCAATTTCAGAATCCATTTGACGCCCTCGTTATATTCCTTGGTCCAGCGACCAAGGCGTTGCGCTGAAAGGTCGTTGGACGCTAGTGCATCGCAAATCGCTTCACCCGCCATGACGCCTGATTTGAGTGCCAGGAATACTCCCGAGCTATAAATCGGATCGATAAACCCGCCGGCATCACCAACCATTACCCAACCGTTGCCCGCTTGTTGTGAACAGCGGTAAGAAAATTCCTTGGCAACGTGATAGCGACTCACGCACCCCGAGTCGGCAAGTCGCCGCTTAACGCCGGGGCAATTGGCCAGTTCTTGCATGAAGGTTTTTTCTGGACTTCCGCCGCGTTTCAGCAAAAAGTCATTGTCGCCAACAAGTCCCACGCTAACAGTGCCATCCGAAAGCGGGATGTACCAAAACCATGCGTCTTTCGAATTCGTGTGCAGAATACAAGTAACTTCTGGGTTGACGCCCCCGTTTCGTTTGGCTCCCTTGAAATAACTCCAGATGGCTGACTTTTTCAGGTCCGTGTAATTTTCTTTTAAGCCCAACCGGTTGGCCAGGATGGCTTGTTGCCCCGATCCATCAACAATCACTCGGGCCATAACCTCGTGTTCTTTTCCATCGGCGGACTTCAACATTACTTTATGCGGTGATGTCTTGCGGATCTCGACGTCGAGCACCCTGGTCTCGTCCATGATCGTCGCTCCGCGATTGTAGGCCGTATCGCAAAGCATTTTGTCGAAATCGGCTCGTTGAACATGCCATGTCGTCGAGCATTCGCGGTCATCATACTCTGAAAAAATAAAGGGACGAGTTTCCTTGTCGTCAGCTGTCACAAACTGAACACCGTTTTTCTTCGTAAAGCCAACTCGCTCCATTTCGTGAAGGATTCCCAATCGCTCAAACGACCAGTAGGTCTCAGGCATTAACGATTCGCCAACGTGGAACCGAGGGAACTTTTCCCTTTCTACGATCAATGTCGAGTGACCTTGTTCGGCAACCAGGATTGCCGCCGAAGCTCCGGCAGGTCCGCTCCCAATAACGAGACAATCGTAACTGCGTTTGGCAATCATAAGCTTAGCTTTTTAAATTCAAAAAGGAACGAAACAAAGATCATCAAAGACGTGATGCGCGGAGGTCCCTTAATTTTAACCTTCAGGCCGACCGCAAAGTACCGCAAATAATCGGCAAAATTCACGCGCGAATTTGACGCAACATGCATAAATTTCTATCGAAAATCGTTCTGTTTTGCGTAGTAAGACGCGAAGTCGGCTGTTTCGTAAATGTCCAAACAGTTGATTGATTGATGCCTGCAGGTCGGAAAATGAACCCGTTGATTGTAAAATCAAAGGGTGTCTGAAATGCCTTTAGGTCAATCGGATTTCGTTGAACGCCAAGATCTTAAGCGAATAATTGGTTGGTTCAACTCGTCTTGGTTATTTCGCGGCGTTCGTAGCTGACGAACACTGCTTATTTTTTCGGAGTATTGAAATGGAATTGAAGTCAGTCTTTTGCATAATTCTGGTTGGCTCCGCCGTTGCGCTATTGGGACTCACTGCAATCGCGCAGACTAAATCCAGCGACAGTGCCCCACCGGTTGCAAAAGTCACCGACGAGAGCATTGAAGGCCAGTTTCTGTCGAATACGCTCCAGTTGACCTATGAAGGCAAACGGTCTGGCGAAGGCTACTTTGGCGCGGACGGGACCAAGATCATCTATCAGTCTGAACAGGACGCGAGCAACCCGTTCTTCCAAATCTATGTGTTGGATTTGGAGACCGGAGAAAGTCAAAGAGTTTCTCCTGGCCATGGCAAGACCACATGCTCCTGGTTGCACCCGTCGGGAAAAAGAGCGTTGTTTGGATCGACCCAAAATGATCCGGAAGCAAAGGCCAAACAAAAGGCGGAAATTGAATTGCGCGAAAAGGGCCAACAGAGCCGTTATGCTTGGGATTACGACAACACCTACGACATGATTGAGTACGACTTCGAGACCAAAAAGTACAAAACATTGACCACGGAAAAGGGATACGACGCCGAAGGAAGCTATTCACCAGACGGTCAGTGGATTGCCTTTGCCTCAAACCGTCGAGGCTTCACCGACAAATTGGACGAACCCACTCAAAAGGCTTTTGATTTGGACCAATCGCTATTGATGGACGTCTACATCATGCGTGCTGATGGCTCTGATGTGAAACAGCTCACCGACGTGAAAGGCTACGACGGCGGCCCATTTTTTTCCGCAGACGGCAAGAAAATTTGTTGGCGAAGATTGGCCGAGGATGGTGCCACGGCAGAAATCTATACGATGAACGTCGACGGAAGCGAACAACGAAAATTGACCAACCTACGAGCGATGTCCTGGGCCCCGTATTTTCATCCTAGCGGGAAGTATTTGATTTTCACGACAAATAAACACGGATTCGATAATTTTGAACTCTATCTTGTCGACGCCGAAGGAAAATCAGCACCGGCCCGCGTTACTGCGACGCCTGGTTTTGACGCGTTGGCAAGTTGGGACCCAACGGGCGAAAGACTCACGTGGACCTCGAACCGTAATTCCGATGGGCTGTCTCAAATCTACGTTGCGAAATGGAATCATGCTGCAGCGTTGAAAGCGTTGGGACTCGACGACACCACGACAGAGGCTTCCAATAGTGACCCCAAATCAGAGCAATTTGGTCGTGATACGGCAAAAGCGACTTCGGCCGATTTCGAACCCGTTGATTTTCGTAAGCACGTTGAATTCCTGTGCAGCATGGATCTTGAGGGTCGTATGACCGGTTCGATCGGCGAGCGAAAGGCAACCGCCTACGTTGCCGCTTACCTCGATAGTTTGGGATTGGAACCCGCAGGCGACGATGGTTCGTGGTATCAAAAATTCGACTTCCCCGCTGGCGCCAAGCTTGGTCCGACGAATGCCCTGAAATTTGGCGACAAGTCTTACGAAATTGAAAAGCAATGGCGTCCCCTGACCTTCTCCAAAACCGGTTCGATAGGTGCTACGGATGTAGTCTTCGCAGGTTACGGAATCGTTGCTCCCGAAGATGGCGACATCAAGGCTTACGATTCCTATGTGCATCTCGACGTCAAAGATAAATGGGTCATGATTTTCCGTTACGCCCCCGAAAACACCTCCGACAAGGTTCGGCAGCATTTGCAATTCCATGCCAGCCTTCGCAAAAAGGCGATGGATGCTCGTGATAAAGGTGCCCGCGGAATCATCGTCGTTAGCGGCCCCAACTCTGCCGCCCGCGAACAGTTAGTCCCACTGGAAAAGGACTTTTCATTGTCAGGCTCAAGTGTTGCGGCAATCAGCGTTACTGATGAGGTTGCCGCCGAATGGCTAAAGGCAGCAGGGCGCGATTTGAAAGAACTGCAGGATAAACTGGACACGGGTGAACCGATGATGGGGATCGCGCTTAAGGGCGTTCAACTCGCCGCTCATCTGGAAATCGAACAAGTCATCGGTGTGGGTCGAAACGTCGTTGGCCGACTAAAAGCGTCCGAGGCGCCCGCACAGCAAGCAATTATTATCGGGGCCCATATCGACCATTTGGGTTCTGGCCGCAGTAGTGGCTCCTTGGCACGCGACAACGAGACATCCATGGTTCACTTCGGTGCAGACGACAATGCCTCGGGTGTTGCCGCCATGTTGGAAATTGCCGAGAACATGGCAGCCGCGAAGAAATCAGGAAAGCTCAACTTGAAACGGGACGTATTGTTCGCCGCGTGGAGTGGCGAAGAGTTAGGCTTGCATGGCTCGCAGCATTTCGTCGAGTCGTTTGACTCAAAGTCGCCGAGTGCTTCAAACGGAAGTGCTCCTAAGCTCAATCTTTATCCGAAATTAGTGGCCTGCCTGAACATGGACATGGTGGGGCGCTATGACGGGACGTTGATCTTACAAGGCATCGGCTCAGCAGATTATTGGAAGAAGGCTGCTCAGAAGAACGCGGTAACGCAACTCAATCTGAAACTGAGCAACGATACCTCGTTACCGACCGATGCCAGTTCGTTTTACCGAGCGGGTGTTCCTATCCTGTCGGCATTTACGGGCTCGCATAAGGACTATCACACACCGCGCGACACTCCGGAAAAACTCAACTACGTCGAGGCTGCAAAGATCGCCAAATTGATGGGGTTGATTGCCAACTCATTGGCGACCGGCGAAGAAGTGCCGGTTTACAAAGCGCAGACAGAAAAAGCCGAAACCGCGCCGCGCGCCAGTATGAGGGCCTATGTCGGGTCGATTCCAGACTATGCTGGCGACGTCAAAGGAGTCTTGTTATCGGGTGTCACCGAGAGCAGCCCTGCAGCCAAGGCTGGTTTGCAAGGCGGCGATATCGTCGTCGAATTCGGTGGTCGAAAGGTCGAGAACATCTACGACTACACCTATGCGATCGACGGTTTGAAACCTGGTACCGAAACGACGATCGTTGTGATGCGAAAAGACGAACGCCTGGAATTGAAGATTACCCCCGGCCGCCGATAAGCTCATGCTTTTTCCTCATTTTCGCGAGAATCGGCAATTTGGCTAAAGTTTCGCTTTAGTCATGAGACAGTCATTCCGATAGAGAGGATGACGAAGAATTTTCCGTCTGCTGTTTAATGGGGGTCAGACGTGTCTCGATTTGCCACACGTGTTTTCGTTTGCGGTTGCCTAGTATTAGCCTGCTGTTCGTTGAGCAATGGTCAAGGGATTTTGTTTCCTTGGACTGGGCCGGTTAGCCGAGCCATGGGCGGAGCGACCACTGCGGCCCCGGTCGACGCGGTCTCGACAACCTTTTTGAACCCGGCAGCCATGGCAGATACGCAGTCAAACGAACTGGGATTTGGCGTCGATTTGATCTTTCCCCAAGTTTCAACTTCCTCATCGATTACAGGGTTGGGCGCTGGCTCGACCGATGGTGAGCCGGGAGTAATTCCGCTCCCCAACGTAGGCTGGATTTTTCATTCCCAAAACTGCAATATCATTTATGGCCTAAGTGTGGCATCGGTGGGCGGTGCCAAGACAAATTATCCGTCTTCGGCCACGAACCCCTTTTTCACTCCGCAAAGCAACAATCCGTTATTTCCTGGCGGGCTGGGACGTGTCGACACCTCGGCTCAGTTTTTGCAAATCATGCCGTCCGTATGCTTGAGACTGACCGAGCGATTTTCGATCGGCATCGCGCCCACGATTACCTTGGGCCAACTGGTAATTGATCCGTTTGTATTTGCTGCACCAGATGACGCCGACGGTTCGGGCGCGGCACGCTATCCCATCGGCAGTGGCGCCCACATGAATTGGGGTGGAGGATTTCAAGTTTCTTCGTATTTCAAGGCGTCTCCAACGGTTAGCTTCGGTGCCACCTACCGCAGCAAACAATGGATGCAGACTTTCGACAATCTCAGTGTGAATGAACTTGGTTTGCCTCGCGAAGTCAATGCAAACTTCGATTTGCCGACCCTGTTATCAATCGGCACTGCATATTCTGGTTTCCAGAACACAGTGTTGAGCTTTGATGCGCGATACGTGCGTAATTCGAATGCTGATGGTTGGGGTGGATCCGGATTTAACCCTGATGGCTCGCTCGTTGGCTTGGGATATAGTGACCAATACATGCTGGGCGGTGGATTGCGGCGTCGGCTGACTCAACGATTCACGGCCGCAGGCGGTTACACGTTTTGTTCGTCGTTGTTAGCGAACAATGAAGCCACGATTGGCGTGTTGGCCCCCCTGCACTATCAACATGTCTACAGCATGGGTGGCACGATTCATCTCGGCGAGCAAACCAATCTTAATTTCGCCTATAGCTATTCACCAGAGAATGAGCTGAGTGGTCCGATTGTAACTCCGTTCGGACCAGTACCCGGCTCCAATGTTACCACCCAGTTGGCAGTGCATGCCGCAAGTCTGGGAGTGGCCGTTCGTTACTAAGGCGGCAGGATTATTCGACGTGCGATTCGCGGGGCGAACCACTTAACTTACACTCATGACCAATGAAGGCGCACAGTCGCTCAAACGCCTGCGTCATCATATCCATGTCACGAACCTTGGTCGCCTTTTCCAGATCACCGGCAATGGTTGTTAAACTAGGGAGTCCCACCGTTCCGCCCGTTCCCTTGATCCAGTGGGCTTTCCCAGCCAGTTGATTGAAATCTTGATTTTGCACTAGTTGCAGGAGTTCATCCATTTGCCCGTCGACTTCTTCTACGAAGTCGATTGCAAATGACCGGAAAATTTCGTCGTCAGGGAGTTCACGTTCCCATGGCGCGTTAGATTTTCTGGAAACCGTAAGTTGTTGGTTCAGTTCCTTAGTAGACTCCTGTTCGCGTTCTTGACCGCGTTCGAAGCACTCGGTAAGACTCAACGTTTTGGTCTTCAATCCGAAGAGTTGGCTCAATTTTTGTAACAAAGCATTGATGTCGATTGGCTTCGACAGGTAATCGCTACAGCCACAAGCGCGGCACTTTTCTTCGTCGCCAACCATCGTATTGGCCGTGAGGGCAATGATCGGCTTCTCGAAGCCCTGTTGTCGCAACAGTTTGGCCGCGGAATATCCATCGAGCACCGGCATTTGCATGTCCATCAGCACGACATCGCAATCCAGGCCACTATTGATCGCATCCACTCCTTCTTGTCCATTGCTCCGGCATTCGACCCTCGCTCCCGCATCGCTCAGCATGAGTTTCAGCAGTTCGCGATTTGTCTCGCCGTCGTCGACGATCAGCACTTTTAAGCCTGACAGGTCGGCTTTCAGGAATCGCCGATCAGAGACTGAACTGACTGACTCCAGGGCTTCTTCGGGAGTCAACATGTCGTCGACCTGCAGGGCGCCAGGATTGATTCGGATGGTAAAGGCGCTGCCCACATTGATCACGCTCGACACTTTCACACCACCTCCGAGAGCCTCCGCCAGTTGTTTACTGATCGAAAGTCCCAGTCCTGTGCCGCCAAATTTGCGGGTAACGGTGGAGTCGGCTTGAGAGAACGGGTCAAAAATCTTGGCTTGTTGTTCGGTCGTCATACCAATTCCGCTGTCGACTACTTCAAATTCCAGGAATTGAGTTGACTCAAAGTTGTTTTCGAAGCGAAACGGGCTTTCAACCATGCGCATGGTCACGTCGACTCCGCCGACGGACGTGAACTTGATGGCGTTGCCAATAACGTTGATCAACACCTGTCGCAGCCGAGTCGGGTCACTGGTGATTCGTTGCGGGACCTCGCCATCAAATTTCATGCTCAAGCTAATTGATTTTTGCTCAGCACGAACGTTCAACGACGAGACGACTTCGTAGAGGATTCGTAACGGGTTGCAATCGATCGATTCAACTTGCATCTTTTCCGCTTCGATTTTCGACAAGTCGAGCAAGTCATTGATTAACTGAAGCAAATGGGTGCTGTTGCTGTAAATAGTTTCCAGTTTTTGAGTCCGCTGGAGCGGATCGTTGACAATCCCACGGAGCATCAATTCGGTAAAGCCCATGATTGCCGAGATCGGTGTCCGGATTTCATGGCTCATCCTGGCCAGGAATTCGCTCTTCGACGCATTGGCGGTTTCGGCTTCGTCGCGAGCTTGTTCGAGTTTCGACTGGGTGGCCATCAGCTCTCGGGCGGTGCGCTCCAATTCGACCGAACGTGCTTCGACGGTCGCTGTTCGCTCGTGGACGATTTTTTCCAGTCCGACGTTGAGTTCTTCGAGCCGGCGGAAACCATCGGATTTTTCCAGGGCACTGCCAGCGGTAGTGGCTACGTAATCCGCGATTCGAATTTCGTTTTCGCCAAACAGGCCCGAAAGAAACTCGTTAGCGACATACAAGCAAGCGGCGACCTCGCCATGAACAATGATCGGACTGCAAAGGTAAGTGCCATGCCGCCGTGCGATCGCGTCCACTTCGTCATAGCGTTCGAAGTCGCGAACGATTGTTCGTTGTTTGCCGACTGCTTCCTCGACAATACTCAAGTCGAAAACGGCATTGGGATCGGACGAATGCCAGAAAGCACCATCAACTGATTTTTTCCGTTCGACAACAATGGTCCGTTGTCCCCGCAACAGTCGTTTGGCAGCAGCAATTGTTTGCTGCAAAATCTCGTTGGGCGCATTCACGGAAATAATTTGGCGGCCCGCCATCAATAACGAATCAAATCGATCCAGCATCGACATCGATTCGGTGACGTCAGAATTGGTGACGTTCTTTCGAATGTCATTGAGGCTCTGAATACCATCCTGCAAAACTTGTTCTGAATTCGGCCAGCCGAGTTCCGAACCAATCAAGCCGTAAATTTCCTGGGACTGGGCTCTTTCGTAGGCCGCCTTTTGTTTTTCGGCCAAGGCAATGCTTTGCAGCAGCGAAGACTTGGCGGTCTTGTAACGTCCCATCATTGACGATGCGATCCCTAGCTCGCGGAGGGCATGTGGCAAGTCATTTGGGAAGACTCTCGTTTTTGCAACCGCACGTTTGGCGGCACGGAACAGGCGATTCTGCAGTTGCCGTAGTTTAGCGGGAGACCGTGGCGGGCGAATTTCCAGTTGCTTGCGCATTGCTGTCACCAGCCAAGGATAATTCGGGGTCACAAAGGCATTGACGAGTCCAGACTTATTCGAAAGATCAATTGCGGTTTGAAATTTCTCGATGGCTTCTTCGAATTCATCCTTGAACAAAAGATGAATGCCGTAAGCCAACAGTGTTTGACACTGGCTTTGTGTATCGTGGATGAACCGACTCGCCTCCGTGAGTAATACTTCTTCCGGAATTTCACCGAGAGAAGCGCGAACCCAAACGTCGATAATGTTACTTGTTGATTGGTGGTCGCCAATGGATAAAGCAGAGTCGTATGTCCGTCGAGACAGATCCAATGCGGCCTTGAGATCTCCCATTCGATAGAGCGAAGCAGCATGCTGGTAGCGAGCGATATTGACTTCCCACGGATCGCCAGCCCGGACCAAAATGGATTCAGCCAATCCTGCCTGCTCGACGCAAGCCGCATATTGAGCGGATGAGTACAGGAGAATGCTGTAAAAGTTTCTCGATTGGCCCTGGCCCCAATTGTCTTCCATCTGCTCACGAATTTTCAGCGAGCGTTTGACGTATTTGATTCCGCGCGAAAACCACGGTATGAGAGACATCCCTGGCGCATGTTCCGAGTAGGCCTGCGCTAATTCCAGAGTCGGACCGTAAATTTCGGCCAAGTTCATGTGCCGTAAGTGGGCCCACAAGGTGTGGAATTTGTCCTGGGTATACCAGTAGCCATGAGCAATCCGGCTGTGGAGTTTCCACACCAGGAGTTTTGATTCGGGCGGCGCGCCGTGGCGACGATTGACAAAGTAAAACGGAAACAGGCTATGGAGGGCTTGGACGACAACCTCGTATCCCAATTTGCGCCATAAGGAAACTCGCCCTGTCGGGACGGTATAGCCTAGTCTGTCGAGCGCGGAAACGAACTTCTCTACTGCCAGTTCTTTGTCGCCGCGCTTAAATGCCAGTTCGCCCAATTTCATTTCGATGTTGGCGAATTCGATCGACGATTCGGCAGTTTCCAGCGATTTTTCCAGCCATGCGGCTGCCTCGTCATACTTGCCGCTCAGCATCAGCACGTTGGCGAGTTTCGAGTGGACTTCGTGTTGCGTGAGTTTGTCAGCGCTCTGCAATCCATTGAGGGCAATCCGCAGCAATTCTTCGGCCCGTTCCAGCGATTGTAAGCGTTGTGCTTGCGCCGTGGCTTTGAGAGCGAACGGAAGGGCTCGCTGATCTTCGTCGGCCAAATGGTAATGGTAGGCCAACTCAGGATCGTTGTCCGGTTCTTCTTTTTCCAAGTACTGGGCGTACGCCAAGTGCGATTCCTTGCGGAATGATGGCGACATGCGGGCCAGAATGGCATCTTTAATTTTGTCGTGAACAAACAGGTATTTGCCGTTGGCCATCGCCCAGACAATTCGCTGCTGGCGTGACCATTTCATGCATTCCTGAATATCGGTCAACGGCAAACGACAAAGTTGCGACACGAGGTTTTCGTCGAATTCCTTGCCGACGATGGCTGCCGCTGAGAGAATCTGTTGGACGGGAGGTGGAATTTCATGGAGTCGATTGACTAAGGCGTCAGCCGCATTTTGCGA
>JBEBGH010000137.1:0-13096 GCA_040081565.1 Pirellulaceae bacterium | reverse complement strand
ACAGCTTCCGTCGCCAACGGTGTGGCCAAGCTCGATACGGGAGCCATTCCATTTTCCCAAGGCCAAGTCCAATTCGCGCCAACATTGAATTTGTATGAGCCCCAACAAGTTATCAACCTGCCCGCTGGACCGGTCGCGACCAACATTTCGCTCACGCCAGAAATCTGTCGCGACTGGATGAAATTCGTTGCGCCGATGATTGCGGACGTGGCGGCGGCTCAAGGTAAAGTCTCCGTCGAAACGTCAGGACTGGTTGTTCCGTTGGCAGACTTTAACGCCGCCAATGGTCAGGGGATAGTCACTCTCAACGAAGTTACCGTGGGTGCCGGGCCGATGGGAATGAAAATTCTCGAGGCCGTTGAGTCCATTCGAATGATGCTCAAGCCGATGTCAGAGGGTGAACCGAAGGACCGCAGCGTCTGGATGAAACTCGATCAACAGCAGGTTCCGTTCGCAATCGCCAATGGCCGGGTTTTCCACGAGAACATGCGGATCACCATGAAGGACCTGACGCTTAAAACCTCCGGCAGCGTGGGCCTTGATCAGTCCTTGCAAATGGTCGCAGAAATTCCGATCGCCGATGACTGGATCAAAGGTGAGGCCTGGATGGCGAGCCTGAAGGGTGAAACCATCAAGATTCCTATCACCGGTTCCGTAACCAATCCCAAGCTCGACATGCAAGCCATCAAGCAGTTGTCGATGTCTCTCGTTCAGCGTACTGCCGCGGCCAAACTCAATGGAGTCGTCGGTGAGCAAACCGAGCGGTTGCAATCCAAGGTCGGTGGCGAAATCAACAAGTTGAAGGACAATTTCGGTGGCCAACTCAACAAGGCCCAGAAAGACGTGAACGAAAAAGTTCAGGGAGAGGTCCTCAAAGGCCTCGACAGTCTCTTCGGTCCTAAACGCGACAAGTAGCTCTTCGCCAAATGTGAAAAAGATTGATCAATCCAGCCGGATCTGGGGATTGTTTCGCGCCTCGGGTTCAGCATCGAAATATTCCTCCAGGCCAAATCCGAACATCTTGGCGACCAAGTTTCCAGGGAAGTATTGAACGCGGTTTCGATAATCGCGAACATTGCCGTTGTAAAACCGGCGAGCCGATTGAATGCGGTCCTCGGTGTTGACCAACTCTTGTTGCAATTGCAGAAAATTCTGGTCCGCCTTGAGTTGCGGATAATTCTCGACCACCACCATCAATCGTTGGAGTGCCGCGGTGAGTTGCGATTCCTCACTCGCAAGTGTTGCAACCGGTTGTTGGTGATTCAAACACCGATTTCGCAGTTCCACGACTTGTTGCAACACCTCGCGTTCGTGAGCCGCGTAGCCTTTGACGGTCGCCACCAGGTTTGGAATCAAGTCATGACGGCGCTTAAGTTCGGTGTCAATGTTGGCCCAGGCATCGCGAATATGGTTGCGCAATCCCACCATTCCATTGTATTGGGCAAACACAAACACAATGGGCAATAGAAAAACAACAACAAACAACAGGATCAAGACTTCCATTGTGCCTCCACATATTCCGGAATTAAGTCTCTGAGCACGATCAAGCGGTCCAAGTTTTTCTGAATGAGCTCGGGTTCCAATTGGCTTCCAAAAAACAACGTGTAACAGTTGTGTTCGATTTCTATATTCAAGTCCGAGTTTGCTAACAGATACTCAATCATCCGGGAATGACAGATATCGTATGCGAATTTCTTGTTGGGCGATTTTACCAGGAACTTCTGGCTGAACTCGGCTGACTCGAAATCAATATCATCAAATCCGAGAAATTGCACGAACTTGGAAACCCAGCCTTCGCGCGAGATCAAAAGTTCGGGCAAACGGCAGTCGAGCAAGAGAATGAAGAATGAAAAATAATGGTGATGAGTAGTTGTTCGACCTTTGGAGTCACGCGATTGGGTTTCGTAATGATAGTCGAAGACCTGCACATGACTTCCCCGGTAAACTCCAGACAGGATGTTAAAGGCATAGCGATTGTTGCCTTGGCAAAGCTTGGCAATAAAGGAATAGCGCTCGTCGAAGGAATGGTCGTTAGAAGGGTGAAACTCCAGACCCAGCGCTTGGGCGCAGCGAAGCATCGCCTCCCGCCGCTTCTTCGCCAGATGGTGAGAGTAAATCGCAAATCCGATTAAAACGGCGATGATTATGACAATTACCAAATAGGGCATGCATCGTTTCCGTTTTTGCGCAGGCGTTGTTCAAATCAAACCGATTTCAATTCGATTCCGCTCTGATTTTATTGGTATTCGGCTAATCCCACCAACCGGCACGAGCTGGTTTTTGCTGGGATATGTCGCCCAGATTTAGGGAATTGCCAGGGGAAAGTCGCTTGGACCCCGGCTGGATTCGCTTATAATCTACGAAAGTCTTCGTTGACAAATACGAAGAGGTTCGTATAATCGCCGAAAGTGAGCTTGCTGGACTCCGCAAGTGAATGTTCTAGTTGGATCTGACTCAGGAGAAATCCGATCATGAATCGAGCCGAACTTCCCAGGCCAACCGATGCCGAGTTGGCAATTTTACAAGTGTTGTGGGAACTGGGGCCTACGACGGTACGCCAAGTTCAGGACCGTCTGGAAACCGAAAGAGGAACTGGCTACACAACCACTCTCAAACTGATGCAGATCATGTTTGAAAAAGGGTTGGTTGATCGGGATGACACCAATCGTTCTCACGTTTATTCGGCAGCGGTGACCCGACAGAAGACGCAAAGGCAGATGGTTGGTCAACTGCTTGACCAGGTCTTTGAAGGTTCGGCACAACAGCTGATCCTGCAAGCGCTCTCGGCAAAAAAATCAACGCGCAGCGAACTCGCGGAGATCCGCAAGCTGCTGGACCAGTTGGAAGGAGGTGCCAAATGAGCACGTTCCTCCAAAAACTCGCCGACCATCCGGTTACCGAAGTCGCCGGCTGGACGTTGTTGCATTTCTTATGGCAAGGACTATTGATCGCCGCGATCACGGCAGTCTTGCTTGCCGGTCTCCGCAGCGCGACCGCGTCGACGCGCTACATCGTCGCTTGTTGCGGCATGGTTCTGATGGCTCTCACGCCGCTGGTTACGTCCGTCTGGTTAACCAATGGCATCGAAGCATCGTCCAGTTCCCTGGTTGTGTCGGGTAAAATCTCCAACCAAACCCTGCAGATCACTCCTGACGACGTTGCAAAGAATTCGTCAACGGCTCCATCGGTAGAAGTCTTGACGCAAATCGCACCTGTTCATTCATCAACTTCACTTCCCGAAACAACCGCGAATCCTGTTCCTGCCCAGTCCGAAGTGACATGGCGAGAAACGCTAAGCGCGAGTTTTCCTTACTTTGTTGTTCTTTGGTGTGCAGGTGTCTTAGTACTTTCTCTGCGACTGCTTGGAGGCCTGTGGCGAGTCCGACAATGGCGCAGGGGCGGTGTCGCAATCGAATCACCGGAGCTAATCATGTTGGTGACGCGGCTAGGGAAAAAGCTGGGCTTGACTCGGCGTTTTGATCTTCTGGAATCCGCCTCGGCAGCAGTTCCGGCAGTGATTGGATGGATCAAGCCTGCAGTGATTGTGCCGACCAGTTTGCTGTCGGGACTTACAACGGCCGAGCTTGAATCGCTGCTTGCTCACGAGCTGGCCCACATCCGACGGCACGATTATCTGGTCAACTTGTTGCAGACCGTAATCGAGACTCTTCTTTTCTATCATCCGGCGATTTGGTGGTTGTCGGGAGTTGTGCGTTGTGAACGAGAAAATTGTTGCGACGACTTGGCCGTGGAAGTGTGCGGCAACAAGCTGGATTTTGTTCGTGCGTTGGCGCGGATGGAAGAACTTCGCTGCGGCGAACCGGGACTTGCGCTGTCCGCGCGCGGTGGCTCGTTGCTTGGTCGGGTCGAGCGGCTTGTCGCCCCCGAGCGACTCACGTCATCGCGTTGGCCAGCCGGGGTCGCTGCCCTGATTTCGGTCACTGCTGTCGCAATCGGGATTGGTATGGCGACCATAGCCGATGAGACGACGTCAAAATCATACTCATCGCCTTCTGTTAATTCAGTTTCTGAAATCGAGTCCGACAACGGTTTTGCGAAGCATCAGTCATTTGGGCAGTCAGAGCTGGATGACGATTGGTTCACAACATTGCCCAGGGAAAACAGTTTAAACGAACCGATTAAACCTGAAACGGAATGGGCATACGCAGATGAAGAACGAGTGCTTTCCACCCACACTTACAATTTATCCCGCCGCGAATCATCCGGCTGGGTCGAGGTCGAGGGCACTTCTCAACCAGTCGACGACGGCCCGGAAGCAGACGGGGTCAAGGTTTATGTAACACTGATGATGGATATTCTTGCGGTGGACTCGGCGACGGGTAAGGTCTTGTGGCACCACACTTACGGAAAACAAAACCCCAGTTGGAAGACTGCGTCAATCGTCGATCGTGGTTCGGAATTGCCACAGGCCGAACGTCTGGTCGCCGAATTTGTTTCGTCCGATGGAAAGACTCGCCGTCGGTATGAACTCAGGTCCGGAAAAGAAGTAACCGATGCGCTAGCAAAAAATGCTGACGAAAGGGTGCGTCCAGTCCGTCGCGATGGAGATCGCGTGACCGTTGCTGAAATGGAAAGCCAACGAGCGGGAAGATCGCCGGTCGAATTGATGAAGCGGCATGCAGATGTATTTGACCGTCATGGAAGGCAGTTTGAAAACGTGTGGGTGACCGATCAGGAGACGCTCGTATCGGCTGAAAAACCATCGATGCTTCCAGTTGGCCCCAATGAAACAATGGGAGGGCTGGATGCGAATGAAATCATTTTCAATCTCCCCGAAGGTTCGGGTATGCGCGCGGAATTCGCCGGCGAAAACGTTGAAATTACACCGACAGAATCTGGGACCACCGTTGTTGTGACCAATGGCCGCATCAAACTCTACGATTCCAATGGGGTTGTCAGGGCCGATGCCTCGCCTGACGGCGGAGCGGAGCAACTGGTCGCCGATGTGCGGACGATCAACAACGAAGGTGTGTTGCGATTGAGGAATCGTCGACTTAAGCCTGAACCTGCCGGTGCATGGGACCCGTTGCAGATGAGATTCAATCTGGCCACTGGAGCGCCGGTTGATGAGGGACAGCCTCCGCATGGTGCCGTTCGTTTTGCGATCGAAAATCCGACGGAAAACGAACCTGCACGAATGAAGATCCGCTGGCACTATGATTTGCAACGGATTGTTGAAGAAGCCGAACGAATGTCGGGAAAAGAACTTACTGAATCGCCTCAAAACTCCCAAATCTGGAAGTTGTCTTCCAAAGGCGAAAGCACGCTTTCTCTCCAAGCATTGGAAGACGCAATTAAGGACCGAAGAAAGTCAGAACCCTCCTCACCTCCACTGCCGCAAACATCCAGCGAACTAACGGACGATTCCGACTTTGTTTCCAAGTGCCGAACGCTCGGTGATTGGCTGGAATTTGACAAGAATGTTCGCTTTGATTCGCGAGGCTATATGCAATTGGCCAGTGAATTATTGGCGCTCGACGAGCCGCGTCGTATCGAGGCTCTTCGTGGGCTGGCGAGCGCCGGTCTGGAGGGTCAGACGATTGCGCTTTGCAAGATGCTGTTCGAGGCCAAACCGGGTACCGAGTTTCGACGACCTGGTTTGGGTAAACCCCACTTAGTTGGCACGATGACCGAAATGAAAGACTGGCCCCTTGAGCCGATCACGCTTGTGGGAGACGTCCCGCTATTGATCGTCGAGGGCTATACCCTTGCCGGTTTGCGGGAACCGTCAATTGACTATCTGCAATACTGTCTTGCCAACTGTGACTGGACGAAGCGATCCTTTTCCGAAATCGAAAAAGGATTGGCTGCTGCTGAGCAGGTGATCCGTCAGCCTGCATTCTGGGACGGATCAATCGATCAATCTGAATGGCGCGAATGGGCTGCCTTGCGATTGCAACTCCGACCGAGTCTGGTCATTGAAGTGATGCAACAACCCTGGGTGAGCATCGTCACACCACGTTATTCCGTTCTCGATTTGGGATCCTGGAAAGTGCAAGAGATCATCGAAAAAATCAAAACCTCTGGTCTTGGAGCTGATGTTC
Source organism: Pirellulaceae bacterium (assembly GCA_040081565.1). Taxonomy (GTDB): domain Bacteria; phylum Planctomycetota; class Planctomycetia; order Pirellulales; family Pirellulaceae; genus BJ22. The sequence goes on along the minus strand of JBEBGH010000137.1, from coordinate 7,031 downwards.
CCACCACATTGATCATCAGCGACAACGCCAAATTGGAGTGGATCGAGCCGTTGGTCAAACAACTGGCGGAGGCAGGATACCGAAACCAGGAACATATCTGGTGGCAACAATCCCATGAACCCATTCAGAAACCGGAATTGCAAAAACACTTGACCGCGATTTCAACGCCGATTGGCAATTTGGACGAGGGCTGGGGACCAACTGACGCTAAAACTGGTTTGCGGCTGCGTTTGACTTTGAAGGAGAAATCCATTCCGGCGGGCAAGCCTGTTTTGGCAAAGCTTGAGCTGCAAAACTCGGGCGACAAGATTGCCGAATATGATCCGCAAATCTTCATGCCATTTCGAGTTGTTAAAGTTGTTGATGGACAGGGTAAGCCCGCGATGTTTATCGGGCCAACACCACAAACTGTTGGTTTGCAGTTAAAGCTGGCGCCAGACGAAGTCGTGAAATTGTGGGAAGAAGTTGACGTCAGCGAATTGTATTTGCTCGATTCAGGAGACTACGAAGTTTCCGTGTCGCTTAACGACCGCGATCAAAATCTCGTGATGAAATCGGGCACTGTCGGTTTGAAGATCAATGGGGGGCAACTTCCTCAGAACTCGCAATTTCTGAAGCAGCTTCGCGAAATCTCGCCAGCGGAATGGGATGTTTCCACAGGGTACGGGGCGATCTATCTTTCACATTCGCCGACCAATCTCAAGAAGGACGTGACCACAATCCAGCTTTGGTTTACGGAAAAACCATTACCTGCGGATTACAAACTGGGTGAAGGTGAAGCACAACAGCAAATCACAACCATCGCACCGACGGAGTTGGGTTTCCTGCACCTTGCCGCACCAACAAGAGCAACAGAGCTTTGGCCAGAACACATTCAAAAGATAAAGATTGCCGCAGCGCGAATTTTCAACTTGAATGCCCATCCCGGCTATGACAAGCAAGAAAAAGGTGCCCCGGACGCGGCAAAGAATGATCGTTGAAATTCTTTAGAAAAAATTCAGGGACTTGTCCGGAAACTTGGTTGGCATTCGTCGTTACCATAGAAGCTACTCGTTGGAGCTCAGTCTTCACAACCGAAACTGCCGGACGATGTCGTCCGGCCGGGTGGCTTTGAGCCGAATTACAATGTCATGCGGGCAATTCACTGCGGCCATCGTATTTGCCGGCTCCCATCGTGAACATTTTCAGGAATTGAAAAATGCCAAAGTACCTTTTGATTTACCGCGACTCGACCGAACCACGACCACAACCATCGCCTGAAGAAATGCAAGGCTTCTTGAGCATGTGGGAAGGCTGGTTCCAACAATTCGGGAAGAAGATCGTGGACGCGGGCGATGGCCTGCTGCCCACTGGTCGAGTGCTGCAGCCCGGTGGCGTCGTTGCCGACGGTCCCTACGTCGAAGCCAAAGAAATGATCGGCGGATTCTCGGTAGTCGAAGCCAGTTCGTACGATGAAGCAGTCGAAATCGCCAAGCAATGCCCGATCGCGGTCATGGGCGGACCTGTCGAGATCCGGGAATTCGCCGGCTATGTCTAAGGCCCGGTCATGAGTTCCGCTTCAGAACTCGTCGAACATTATTTTCGACATGAATACGGACGCCTTGTCGCGCTGCTGGCCAGTCGACTGGGCGTTCGTTATTTGGAGCTTGCCGAGGACGTGGTACAAAGCGCCTTGTCACGAGCGTTGACGGCGTGGCCACGATCTGGAGTGCCCAACGATCCGTCGGCCTGGTTGTACCGAACCGCAAAAAATCTGGCTCTCGATGCGCTGCGGCGAGAACAGCTCGCCGAACGAGTGCTACACGGTCAAGTCGCACCGATTGACGATTCCACAAATTCACCGGAGGGCGTCGTCCAATTTGATTCGGAGATTGGTGATGAAACCTTGCGACTGCTGTTTCTCTGTTGCCATCCGGCGATCGCACCGGAATCACGCGTGGCTCTGGCGTTGAAAACGGTCGGCGGTTTTTCCGTTTCGGAAATTGCCAGCGGACTACTGACAACCGCTGACAATGTGGAAAGACGATTGACGCGAGCCAAAGAAAAGTTGCGGGAAGCCAAGGCGGAGATCACCGAGCTGAATTCTGCGGAAGTCGTATCCCGAATGGAATCAGTCCTTTCCACGGTTTATCTGATCTTCAACGAAGGCTTTTTCGCCTCAAGCGGTGATTCACCCATTCGAGACGATCTTTGCGCGGAAGCGATTCGATTGGCCCAAATGATCGCCGGGCATCCCATTTGCGGTTGTCCCACGGTGTATGCACAAGTCGCACTGTTCCTGATGCACTCGGCGCGGCTGAATAGCCGTTTAGATGCCAGCGGCACGACGATACTGCTGGCTGATCAAGATCGTTCGCAATGGAATTGGGATTTGATTCGCGAGGCGATGAGCTGGATGGAAAAATCGGCCACAGGGGACCTGCTCAGTCGTTATCACATCGAGGCCGCGATCGCCTGGGAGCACTGCCGCGCGACCGATTTCGCTGCCACCGATTGGCGACGGATCGTGCAACTGTACGGGACGTTACTCGATCGCTTTGCGACCCCAATGATTCGGCTGAACGCGGCGATTGCCAGTTCCTACGCCGATGGACCAGAGGCAGGTCGTGAACAACTGTTGGCGATTGACGCGGTTGATCGAAAACGGCTCCGCCCCTGGTGGGATTGTTGCATGGCCCAGTTGCATGAGCGGGCGGGAGTACCCGCCGCCGCTCTTAGTCACTGGCGTGATGCGCTAGCTCTTGCCACCACTTCACCACAAAGGCAATTTGTTCAAAGTCAAATCGATCGCTTGACCTGACGACGAACACGATTGGAACGGTAGCGGCACATGCCCAGCACTGTCAGTCCCAGAAGGGCTGTCAAGTTTGGCTCGGGGACGGCCGTTGAAAATTCAAATCCGAAGTTGCGCGAAGAATTATTAAACAGACCACCGACAGGGTTGGTCAGTGAGTGCGCTGTAGAAGTTGTTCGGCGTCGGGAATGCGAACATCGTTGTCGGGGAGGTTCAGCCGGCGAGCCTTTAAGCAGTTCTCCAATAGCAGCCTGGATTCCGCTTTTTCATGGCCGGGGACATGCTGAAGGAGAAACGCAGCGAGCGTGAACTGTCGATCGGCGATTCGTGGATGGTTCTCTGGCCGAAAAACGATTTCCCGCTCCAAGGCCTGACGGTAAAGCAACTCGGCTTTCTTCAATTCGCCTAAATGCTCGGCCAAATTGCCAATGCGACTTTCGACCTCGGTAGAAAATTGCGACGTATCGATTGACTCGAGAGCTTGCCGACAACGCAATTCGACCGCGTGGGCGTCCTCGGTCTTTCCAAGTTTTTTTAACAAGGCCAGTTCCACCGAGTCACGCAATAGGCCGTTTACAGAACTCGTTTTCGTGATGGCAGAGGCGTTATCTTTTAACCACTGCAAGCCTTGGGCGGGCTCGCCGATATCGTGCAGAAATTGCGCGTAGTTGATAACCATATTTGAAACGATGCCAGGTTCAGAAGGTTGGCCAATTTCCGACAGTTTTTGATAACAAGCCTTGGCATCATCCAGTCGGCGAGCCAAATGGTACTCATGAGCCAATCGAACCAGGGCCTCGCGAATTTTCTCGTGACGAGGGGCCATTTTGAGGGCTTGTTGCATCGTCTGCTCAATGATCGACAATCCGCGACGATAGTTTCCCGACCGGCTGAGGACGTCTGCGAAGTCACCGTGAACCAGCAAGCTGATCGGATGTTCCTGGGGGAGTCTGCGGTTCACGACCTCGATGATCTTCTCGTAGACCGTCACGGCCTCATTCCAGTTGCGACGTTTTTTGGCACTTTCCAGGGACCAGATGTTGGCCACGAGTTCGGCCAGGTTTTCGTTTTCCAATGCCCGCCCTGCAGCCTTGGCCAAAAGTTGCCAATCGCGCTCTTCGATCGGACTGCAGTGAGCGATGGCGATTTGGGTGACCCAAATCGCCGGGCTTTCCGAATTCAAATTTGCTTTACGAATAGCCAGCGCTCGCTCGAAGTGCTCTCTCGCTTCTATGGGGCGGCGTCTTTCCAGAAACAGCCAGCCCATCTGAAACTCGACGTTGGCAATTTTGAGCGAACCGGGCTGATCGATTTTGTATCGGTCAAATGCCTTGCGATAGGCCGCATCGGCTGCCGCATAGTCACCCATCGTATGTCGCAAAATGCCCACGAAAAACCAGTGCTCGCCCCAGTCGTCGTTGAGGTTGGTTTCCGGCGATTGACGCTCGAATTCCTCACGAATAGTAGTCGATAATGCCAGCAACTCCTCGGCCCGTTTGAAATCACCGAGGCTGCGGTGAATACTGGCAACTGAATCGAGCAGCCGGGCCTGTGTACGGGGCTGCGACACCGGTTCGTTCATGAGCCTGCGCGTCGCCCGCTCCAGGAGTTGGCCCGCCGGAATTCCCGGGTCACCAACCAGTGGTGTTCCGGTATAGGCAAGGACCGCGGGATCGACCGTTGAAATCAGGTCTTGCATGAAGGCGGTGATCTCTTGCGAGAACTGAGCGTCCTTGCGAGCATCGTCGGCAGCCTTGCGAGCCGCCAGCTTCGCAAGATCTGCCTCTCGTCGCAGATTGGTCTCCTGTTTCAAAGCTTGATCGGTCGAAATCGCAAACATCAATGAACCGGACGCGACAATCGCGAGCAGCGCCATGATGGTCGACATCATCGCCGAAACACCGGGGTTGCGGCGAATCCAGCGTGCCGCGCGTGCAATAGGGCCAATCGGATTTGCGCTCACCGGTTGGCCTGCCAAATGTCGTACGAGATCATCCGACAAATTCGCTGCCGAGGCATATCTCGCCGCAGGCTTCTTTTCCAGACACTTCATGCAAATGGCAACGAGGTCAACCGGCAATCCATCCACCTGTCGATGGGGATTAAGCGGGTCGGTGGTGGCAATCCTGACGAGGACTTCGTTAACGGCACCCTGAAAAGGAGGCACTCGCGACAATAACGTGTAGAGTACGGCACCCAACGAATAAAGATCGCTTCGTTCATCGACCTGATGGATGTCCCCGCTGGCTTGCTCCGGAGACATAAACGCGGGAGTTCCCACGATCGTTCCTGACAATGTCGCGGTTGCCCCGCCCGTATCGACTTTCGCCAATCCAAAATCAACGAGCATCGGCCGGCCATCACGGGCGAGAATAATGTTTTGCGGTTTGATGTCGCGATGGATGCAGCCCATGGAATGAGAATGCGTCAAGGCGCGGGACATTGCCAGGGCAATTTCGGCGGCCTCACGCGGGGGCATGGGACGATCACGCAGCACTTGGTCCAGCGAATGTCCATCGACATATTCGCGAACGATGAACAACGAATTTGCTTCTTCGTCTTCTCCGGCATCCAGAATACGGACGATGTTGCCATGGCTGAGGCGACCCGCGGTGATTGCCTCGCGAAGAAATCTTGCTCCGTCTGAAACAATCGACGGATGCGCGAGCTTCAAGGCCACCAGGCGTTGCAGTTTCCGATCGAAGGCCTTCCAGACAATGCCGAACGAGCCGCTGCCTAGCTTCTCCAGGAGTTCAAACCGCTGCGGTCCTCGCGCCGATTCATTCTGTCCCGTGGTCCAATTGGAAAACTCGGCCGCCAATTCTTCGTCCGGCAGCAGGCCGCGATTGGCATACTCGTTCCATTCAGGCTTCGAGCCTTTTTCACGGCGCACGTCCCATTCGACCCGGAGCAGCTCACGAACCAGTTGATTGCGGAGTTCTTCTCTGGCGTTGTTTGCAAATTCTTCGATTGGGAGGGGTTGGTTTTTGCGAAGGCGTGCCTCGAACTTATCGCAGATTTCTTCGATCTCGAGCCGAACAAGGGAAAAGTCGCCTAACATGATTGCGGTTCCATTGAGCTCATTCTTTCGAATCGGCATCGCGATGACTGAATTCGCGCCAAATACTCCGGATCGTTCGCAGTTTCCGTTCTATGGTGCTGAGGCCGCGGCCCAAGCGGTCCGCAATCTCCTGGTTCGCCAGACCTTCAAGTTTCAACAGGGCCACCGAACGCAACTCGAATCGGTCGAGCATTTGCAACAGATGTTCCAACTCGTCCTGAAATTGAGCCACCTCTTGCCCCGAAGGCTCGCGCGAGACGGCGGATTCAAGCCATCCGTTTAACAGGCCCTCCGCTTCAGTCGTCGTCGCGTTAGAGCGCTTGGCCCGTTTTTGCCATTGCACCGAATCGCAAACCTTGCGCATCGTGATCATGGCGAGTAATCGCCACAGGCCGTCGCGATCCATATTGACGGCGAATTGACCGCGTTGCGCTCCCATGCAGAGGCTCTTGAAGGCGCTAAGTGCGGCATCCTCAGCGTCGTAAACTCTTCCGAAACGTCCTTGGTCGAAACGGGCGCGAGCCAGTTCGATGAGCCGCACGAAGTACCGATTCATCAACTTCCCGGCGGCATCTTGATCGCCTTGGTTCAGAGCGCGGTACCAGCCTGTCACGGAACCCGACACAGCCAGGGAGTCCGATTCATTCTGTCCATCGTCAAAGTTCATGTTCCGTTCCACTTTGTGATCCAGGCAAGGAAGCCAAGGCTGACATCAACCGGCGAGGCGCTCAACTTTCTATTGTAACAACAGTGCCAAAAAGCCAAGCGTAGATTCTAGCAAGCGTGAACTCGCACCTCGCCATTGAACGCGGGGGGGTCGAGGTTGAAGTGGAAGAGGCCGGATCGTTGATTGGCCATTGGCGAGATTACAAAACGACAATGCGGTGCCAGCTCAGAAAACGTGCCGGTCGCATGATCGAAGACATTGAGCGTCTTGTCCTTGCGAAGTGTCAAGTCAGCTTGCGTGCCATACAGTTCGGAATCAGCCGGATTGCTCCTGCCCCAAAAGCCGCGGGCCGACGAATGTTAATCAATCCAAGCATAAATCAGTTCCTTTTCGAAAAGGTATTTTGAAAACTGCACTTTAGGGGAACGGATACTAAGTCGCTGACGGTCAGGCGGCGAGGTCCATGAGTCGCTTGAAATGAGCGAGCATTATCTTTCGATCCGTCGACG
>JBEBGH010000136.1:0-13099 GCA_040081565.1 Pirellulaceae bacterium | reverse complement strand
GGACGCCAAACGCATTGTCAGCCCCATAGTAGAATTTGGTGCGGCTTGTGGCCGTAATGATCTGCTCGGGTCGATGCTCGGAATACGTGTAGTTCGTGGAGTTGCCGTTCGTATCGATCTCCCACCGCAACAGACCGCCGATTCCTCGCTCAGTGTCCCCCGCGTCGTAGTACCACGACTGTCTGCGACCACGCGGGTCGGTGGTCTGGACGAGGTTTCCCTTGGAGTCGTAAATGTTGGTGCTGGTCAAATCGTTGGTTTCGGTGACACCTGGGGCGGAGTCATCGAGCCCAACGACCATTCGTTCGGAAGTAAGTCTGTCGAAAGCGTCAAACGTACGAACAACCGTTGAATTGGTTTCGACCAGCGTCTCGTTCCCTTGGCCGTCGACAGCCACCATCGAAACCGCGCGGCTGAGTTCCATGCCACGGGAGTTGTAACCGATGACGGTCTTGATCGCTTGACCGTTTTCCACGTACTCGCGCGAGATGCGAGTACTGACGGCTTCGCCGGGAGCCGGATTGGCCGGGACGATCCACTGGAAGTCCATGGTCTTGCCAGCGGCGTCTGTGATTTTCTTGAGCCGACCCGCGTTGGAAGGATTTGAGTTCAGGCTCGGATTGCGCGGATAATATTCGCTGCGGGCCGGAACGCGACCCAGCGGATCGACGACCGTGTCGAGAATATGCTCGCGCCCAACGACCGACGGATCGAAGTAGGTGTAATTGACAATGTGGTCGGTGCGGTTCTTGAAGGCCACCAAGTTCCCCGCGGCGTCATAGCTGTATTCCAGCCGACGGTTTTTCGGATCGACAATCGCAGAAATTCGGCCCAGGTAGTCCCGTTCAAACGTAACGCCCCGGCCAGCTGAATGTTCGATACCGTAATCCGAGAACGTCAAGACGTTGTCGTCGTTGTCGGTGATCTGGTACAGCTCTCCCGTGTCGGCAAAGATCAAGAACTTCTGGCCGCTTCGCATTCGCAACTCATAAGTGTTGCCAAAGTATCGGTCGGCCGGGTTGTACTCCCGCCCGGATGAGGCGTCGAGGTAATCTTCGTTGAGCTTCATCAGCGTCACGTCGTTGACCCACAATTCGCTTTGCACTCCCGCATCGGGCCGGAATCGCGGCAGGTAGGAGTTGGACATGAAGCTGGTCTTATGTCCGTAGAACGTGAAGCCTTCGGTCGTTCCGTCTGGCAAGGAAATAACCACTCGCGTTCCATCGCGGAAAGATCGGCGGCCGAAGTAATCGGAGCCTTCGGGGTAAGACACCGTTAGCTTAACGGACGAAATATCGAGCTTCCAGCCGTAGCCAAAGTCGCCATTTGCTCCCGCGTTCTTCGAGTCGTAACTGCGGGTCAACGTGATTGGCAATCCGCGCACGGGAACTGTCAGGTCGTTGAAAGTGATGTCGAAGTCCCCCAACTTCAATTGACCGGTCACTAGAACGTAAGCCGAATCAACCGCCTTGCTGATGCCGTCATCGCCGTAAAGCTCCAATAGATATTGGCCATTGACGAATTGCGATGGATCGAAGGTGTAAGTCGTCTGGCCCACCACGTATGGTTTCCAGTCGACCAGAATCGTTTCGGCTTGGGTATCCAGATGGATAGCCACGAGTTTCCAGGTTATCGGCTGGCTATCGGTGATGCTGGCGTTCAGCACCACGGGCTTGATGATCGATTGGCTGTCGAAGACCCCCAACAGATTGACGACCGGCGGAGACGTGTCCGCTGGATCGGAAACGTAGAAGGTGCTGTCGATGACCGTAGTGTTGTTGTTCGGATCTTTGGCTTCGGCCCGGAATAACAGGGTGCCGATATGAGCGCTGGTTAGCAATAGTTGTGCCCGACCGTTGCTGTCGAGGACCAACTGTTCATTTAGCGTGGTCGTGGTGCCGTTTTTCGTGACACTGACCAGAGTCAGCTTGAGAGAGGCGATTCCCACGTTGTCCGCGGCGTTGACCCGAATAATCAACTCGTCATCAGGCTTGGCGGTCGCGCGATCATAGGCGATGCCGACGATCGGAGCGACGTTGTCAGTGACGACGGTGAGGTCAAAGGTCTCGGTGCTGGTGCCATTGAGGCTTCCCTCGCGAGCGCGGAAGTCCTCGACCGTGACCGTCACCGAATAAGCCGTTCCGGAGACTTGGGCCTCGGTCGGCTTCCAGCGAATGCGACCCAAATCGTCGATGGTCATTCCGCGAGCAATTGAAGCGGCGTCCAAACTGTAGATCAGGGCGTCACCGTTCGGATCGGTAGCCTGCACCTGTTTATAGTAGGTGCTGCCGGCTGTCACCAACGCGTCGGAGATCGGCGTGATGATTGGGGCCAGGTTTGGATCGAGAATTCGCAATGAGAACCATTGTGTCGAATAGGCCGGGACTGCGTTGTTGTCGCGAGCCTGGATCTGGATGAAGATCAAGTCGTCTTCTTGGACTTGACCAGTACCGGTCCCTTGTACCGGAGTCCAAGTGAAAACTCCGGTGGTTTGGTTGATCGACATTTGATAGGCAGCAGCCAGGGCCGAGTTTGGCACCATCAAATGGTAGGTGATCCCTTCACCATTAGGATCAGTGGCGTTGACATCATAGGAATATTGACTGCCGATTTCGGCCCAGAGTTTCGGATTGGTCGTAATCACCGGAGGACGATTAATCGATTCGCTGGTAACAACGACGTTGTATTCCTGTTCATCAACGCCGCCATAAATTCCATCATCAACGCGAATCTTGATGGTGTAGGTACCCGTCTGCTGCGGAGTCCATAGGAGTTTGTTTTTGGTGGTTGTGTCAAAGCCAATGGTTTCATTCACGACATTGCCATTGAGCTTGAGGGAGACGACTTGATAGTTCACGTCGTGTCCGTCGGGGTCTTTTGCCGCGACCAGATATTCGTACTGGACCGTGCGGATACCCCATTCGGTCGGATCAGATTGGATAATTGGCGGACTATTGGGTTTGACTTGCAATTTGAAAATCTGTGTATCACGGGCCCCGAGCGAGTCCGTGACGCTCAGGCTGATCGAATAATCTCCCATGTTGTCGGCGGTCGGTGTCCACCGGATGATGCCGCGACGTTCGTCAATAGTCATGCCGGCCGGGCTCTTGGTCAGACGGTAGCTCAGCGAATCGTTTTCCGGATCGATGGCGATGATGCGATAGGTGTATTGGAATCCGGGCACGGCCACGAGGAGTGGTTTCGAGGTAATGCGCGGCGCATTGTTTGTGATCTGATAGAAGACGCTGGTTGTGTAGGTTGCCGTCACTGATTTCGGGTTCGGGCTGCGATTATCGGTCACACGAACCGAGAAAGTGAGCGGCGAAGCAGCGACGTGGGAGGTCGTCGGTGTCCAGTCAACGAGCCCACTACTGTCGATGTACATGCCGCTAGGGGCGTTGAGCAATTCATAGCTCAATTCATCGCCGTCTGGATCGAATGCTAAGACCTGATGTTGCAGCGGCAAGCCGACCTTCCAACGATTCGGAAAGGTCGACTCGATGACTGGGTCCGCATTGTTCGCAACAACATTGAGAACAAACGGCTGGAGCGTGTAGCCGCCACGCGGATCGGTCACACGAACAATCACATCGTGAATTCCCAATGCTGCCGAATTTGGCGAGGCCGTATTCCAGCTAACGAGACCCGTTTGAGCATTGATCGTCATTCCTGCTGGTGCTTTGTCGAGCGAATAGACCAGCGTTGTGTCTTCTGGATTAAAGTCGTAGGCGTTGGCGTCGTAAGTGTAGTTCGACGACGGGCCTTGCTCGTGGACCTTGCCGGGCTTGGTCGTGATGACCGGGATCGCGTTCGGAAGAACGACCAGAGTGAAGGCCTGTGTCGCGGTCAGCCCGGCAGAGTCGGTTGCATTGACCTTCAGTCGATAGTAGCCCGCTACGGTCGGTGTCCCGGAGATCTTCCCGGTCGACGAATCAATCGTCATTCCTGCCGGGGTTTCGCTGGACGATGCAAATAAATAGGAAATGCCCTGTCCCTGAGGATCATATGCATGGGCGACATAGGTGAAAGCACGGTCTTTTACAGCTGGGACAGCAGGGGTGCTCGTGAAAATCGGCGGCAAGTTCGAGCCGATCGTTTGATTTGCGTTGATTGTAAAATTCAAGATGTCGAATGAACCGTCGCTGTCATAAACTTTGAGATACCCCGTGTGTTCGCGGACCATGACCGGCAGCCAATCGATCTTGGCGAAGTATCCACTGCCGGGGCTTCCAAGTTTCGTGAGGTTGATGCCTTGTTCGTAGGAACCCGGATCAAGTTCCATGTAGACGTCTTGATAGGCCTCGGCGTTGGTTACAGTCCAAGAATGGGAGTAAGTACTGTTTACGGTTGCGGCTGCAGGTGCATTTCCTGAAATGGCCGGCCGTTCATTGTTGCGATGGCGAATCACAAATGTCTGTTCGGCAATGCCGCCACGCAGGTCGTCAACGACGACAGTGAACTCATAATTGCCGTAGGTATTGGCTGAAATGTTCCAGGTGAATTTCTTTTGCACCGTGTCAAACGAAATCCCAGTTACCTGACCAGATTCCATGGTGTAAGTGAGCGAATCACCGTTCGGATCAACCGCGTCGACCACGTATTCCCAAATCCAGTTGCCGTTTACTTGTTTGGGCGAAACGGGAATCGAATGGATGATCGGTTTGGCGTTGGGCAGAACGGTCGTGAGTGTGAAATCATGGAGCGTGATTCCGCCGAGATTGTCAGCAACACGAATGGCTACATTGAAATCCCCCACATCACTTTCTTTGGGGTTCCAGGCAACGACTCCGGTTTTCGGATCGACCACCATGCCTTCAGGTCCACCAGCCAGCTCAAACGTGATTGGATCGTTGTCTGGATCGTTGGCGACAATTTGATACCGATATCGAATCCCGACCACGGCGGTGCGATAAGGCTCCGAAATAATCTGCGGACGACTGTTCGTATGGCGCTTATCCGGACCGACGAGAACTGTAAAGGTGTAATTGTCCAGACCACCCCGTCCATCGTGGACTTGGACGGTGACGGAATGTGGCGAAGCCTGAACGTGATTGGCCGCAGGCATCCAGCGGAAAACACCGTTGGCATCGATCGACATTCCAGGCAGGAAGGGGGACTGTGTCGTATTGAGGATCGAGTACGTCAGGAAATGGCCGTCAACGTCCGATGCGAGAACCGGCAAGGCAAGTTCGCGACCGGCTTGGGCATTGAACTGATGGGAAGTTGTTGCCACAAGTCCATTAATCGAGTCGATATTAGGAGCCGTGTTGCCGGTTGTCGTCGTGTTTACCGCAACGGTCCAAGTTTGCAAGTCGGTTCCCCCTCGTCCGTCATTGGCCCGGACGGAGAACGTGTAGTTTCCGGCGGCGGAAGGAGACCAGGTTAAAAGGCCGCTTGTGGGATTGAAACTTGCTCCATGCGAGTCGCCCAACAGTTCGTAGCTCACCACATCATTGTCTGGATCAATCGCATGGACATCGTACGTGTAGGACTGGTTGATCGTGATGGGGATATGTCCGAGTACGACATTGGAGCCCGGAACTTTGAATTGCAGATCAAACGCATGAGCCTGCCCATCGCCGATAAACGTGACGTTGAAGTTGATCGGCGCAGCCGCTGGCGTACCTGGCTGAAAGTAAGATTTGGCCGATTGAGTCGTTGGCGAAAAGCTGAAACCTACCGCTGGATCAGTTACACCTAGCGTGACGGCAATTTCACTGGTGATGGCGAGTTTGAGCGCCTCGAAGACTTGAGTGTGCAAGCGAACAGGTGCAATTCCCGGCGTTCCAGGTCCCTCGTTAAAGAGAAATACGAGAGGATCATTGGGCGCAACCGTCATCGTGTTATTGTTTTGGGATCCGGCGAAGCCGTGTAGGTACTGATACGTGGCACCCGAAGTATTCATAGCCCCCGTCGCCTTGGCCAGCGCAGTGAGATATTGTTTCACAGAACCCAAAGGCGAAAGTGGATCAATCGGGGTGCTGCCACCCGGATCATTCGTTAGGGATTCGTTATTCGCGAAACCAATGACTTTGGCACCGATTTCGATCAGCTTGTTGACCGTCCCCTGAATGCTCAAATTTGAGTTTCGTCCAGTGGGCGATCCATCGACTTTAAATTCGTCGATATTGACATCGATAATTCCATCGATCGTTGAGCCGCTGGGTTCTGTGCCGTAATACCGCGTGGTTGACGACGTGGGCATCAAAACCAGTTTGATTGCCCCTTCACGGAAACCGCCTCCGCCGATCGAGCCTGGACCTGGCTTGTAATGCCCTGGAGTTCCAGGACCAGCATCAAATGGTGGAACATCACCTGTGTAGTCCGGTGAATTTGGATCTCCCACTTGAACACCAAAACTTGACGGCGGCGAGTTTCCATACCCAGCGACACCATCAGCGTTGTATCCTTCGCCTGTTGCCAGCCGATAAAGTCCTTCCATCGATGCTTCAGGGCCAATGATTTGGCCGTTGTCGTAACCCACACCCCAGCCAGCAGTACTGCGAGTCATTGCCGCCCTGAGCAGGTCGACATAACTTTGCTTTACCGAACCATCCGTATTCAGTTCGACCGGCAGCAGCGGCTGATTCAGAATAAATGGGCGATCTTGATCGTTGTACGTTGTGTCGCCGTTATACGTAAACGAAGGGTCCTTGTAGTCTTCAAAACGGGAAACTCCAAACGCCAAATCCGCAAACGGGAATTGGCTGCGCAGGTTGTTAACCAACGATCCAAAATTTGCGTGCAGGCTTCCGCCATCAAAGGCGTTGCACACGACCGAGTCGTCGAAGAAGAACATGACGTCGATCTTCGGCGCGATGCGCAGGTCGATCGATACGGTTTGAGTTGGCGAGACCTGGCCGTTACCGAGGTTCAAGTTGATCTGACCGGGATAGACATTCGCGGAAGCCGCGTTCGTTGGGTTGCCAAGTGTAAAATTGGTTCCCGGTTCCGTGACAATCACCGGCGGCCCGTTTCCATTCTGCGGCTCCACATATATTTTGTAAGTCTGCAAGTCGTAAAGCGCACCATCGAAGACTCGTAGCGTCACATCAACATACTGGCCGACAAGATGTGCAGGGGGAGTCCAAGCGACCTTGCCGTCTTGAGCGTTGATCGTCATGCCACTTGGCCCCGAAAAGACCGAATATGTCAGCGTGTTGCCGTCCGGATCAACCGCATCCGAGTCATAAGCATAGGCTTCGTTGACATTGGCTGTTACAACGGGTGATGTGGTGAATCGTGGTGGCCGATTCGTTGCGGGCTGACGCACATTGATGACGTATTCCTGTCGGTCGATAAGCCCTGCGGGATCATTGACACGAATTCGAACTGAATGCTCACCAACATCGTTGACGGTTGTATTCCAGGTAACAGCTCCCGTGCTGGAGTTAATGGTCATTCCTTGTGGGCCGGAGACCAGGAAGTATGTCAAAACGTCCTTGTCGGGATCGGTGGCCAGGGAATTGTAAACATAGGCTTGTCCCGCATTGATTTCTGTGACGGGAGTCGTGTCAAATTTTGGCCCACGATTGAATTGGCCCAAGAAAGTGACGTCGTAGGTAAACCGTTGCTTGAGCGGATTTTCAAACACCAAGTCAATATCCGTCAACGACTGGCCAGGTTGCAAACGTGCGTTGGCCAACTTGTGTGAGATCTCGACCACCGCCCGGCCATCATTGGTGTAGCCGTCAATGTTCTTGACGGTTACTTGTGGCAGACTGAAGTTACCTACGACCAAGTAGAGTTTGCCCGTAACGGTTTTGCTTCCCGAATTCGTTATGTCGAGATTGGCGTACAGCCGATCGCTGTTCTCCGCAAACGAAGTCATGCGATAATTGACCGTGAGACCTTCGGAAACATCCTTGAGCGTCGACACATCGACGGTCTGCGGATTTAACGGGCCTCGGGCTGCTGGGGGAACGGCCAACGAAGGCGTGGGGCCAATTGGGGACGAAATAATTGACACGGTCGGATACAAAGAGACCTCGGTCGTATTGTCCGAATCGTTGTTGACCAGTCGCACCACCAGTTTGGCACTGGTCCCCTCGGGAAGATGGCGCAAGTCCACGCTTAAGGTGTTGTCCAACGGGTTGTACGTAACGCCAGACCAATTGCGAGTTGCTTCCCCTTCGGTGATGTTGAACGACGCGTCACGTCCCTCCACAATCATGGGTGCCAGCGGCATCTCGGTATTGTCATTGCGCAACAAGGCCACTTCAAAGGCGTCCTTGATGCGCTGGGAGTCGGTGGTGTCGAAGTCCAGATTGTAGAACTTGATCTGGGCCGCCTTGGGACCAGAAGATTGCGATGGGACGGTGAAAAAGTAGGTGTGGTTCCGGGCAAACTGGGTCTCTTCGATCAGGCGAATCCCCGTGACGTTGACGTTGTGAACGTTCGAGTTGTAGCCACCGTCTTCGTCGTAGGCGATTGCCGTGACATTGAACCCGTTGACGGCCAAAAACGTGTGTGTGATCGATGAAGGATTGCCGTTTACTGTTTGTGGAGCCGAGCCGTCGCCCCAATTGATAACCCAGTGGGAAATCGTATCGTTACCTTGGTCATTGCCAGCAAACATGGTCAGGGTGTACAGCAAGCCGACTTGAACGCTTCCCGTACCGCCAATGACGACATCGGGCGGCAAATTGTTAACCGCGATGGTCTTCGATGCCGGTCCCCACGTGCCGTCCTCATCCGTGGCCCAGGCCCGAATCGTTGCCACCGTGATATTGTCGCTGTACAAATGCGTCACGCTTGGCGGGCTGCCGCTAATCGTTTGATACGATGAGCCGTCACCCCAATCAATTACCCATTGTGTGAGCGTGTCCGTTCCGGGATCGGATTTCCCAAGGGTAAGCGTGTAAACGGAGCCTTCGTTGATTTCACTGGTGCCTGTCAGGAGCAATGTGGGAGCAACATTGAGAACAGTGATCGATTTCGAATTTGCGTTGAACGTCCCGTCTTCATCGGTGGCTGTTGCTGAAATCGTATAGTTTACCTGACCATCTGGGTAAACATGCGTCGTCGAAAGTGGGCTCCCGTCGACTTGGGAGCTTGTTCCATCTCCCCAGTTGATATTCCATCGAACAATCGTGTCAACCCCGGGATCGTTGGAGGTCAAGTAGAGAGTATAGGGCGAACCTTCGTTGACTGTGTTGTCGCCAAGAATAATCAATGTGGGGGCCACATTGTTGACCGTGATGGTCTTGCTTCCCGCATTGAAAGTCCCGTCGCCGTTCGTTGCGGTTGCGGAAATCGTGCGCGATGCTACACCGTCGGCATAGGTATGGGTGACGGAACTTGGATTGCCGTTAAATTGTTCAGTCGGCCCGTCGCCCCAATTGATATTCCACTGGGTAATAGGGTCTACACCCGGATCAGACCAAGTCAAGTTGAGGGTGTAGAGCGAGCCTTCGTTGACTGAGTTCGCGCCGTTGATTCCAAGTGTTGGAACGACGTCCAGAACGCTGACTGATTTGGTATTCGAATTGAACCAGCCGTCTTCGTCTTGGGCCATCGCAGAGATCGAGAACGTTGCCGGTCCATCAGCAAAAATATGGGTGACCGAAGGTGGATTTCCTTCCACGGTTTGTTCAGGAGTTCCGTCACCCCAGTTAATTTTCCATCGTTGAATGGTGTCTTGGCCCGGTTCAGCGGTTCGTGCAAGATTGAGCGTGTAAGTGGTGCCTTCGTTGACTGAATTAACTCCGCTGATAACCAGCGTCGGTGCCACATTGTTCACCGTAATCGAAAACGGATTGGCCCAGAATGTTCCGTCTTCATCAGTCGCCGTTGCAACGATGTTTCGAGTCGCCAAGCCATCGGCAAAAACGTGTGTGACGGAGGCGGGTGTTCCAGTGACGGTTTGGTCGGGCGTGCCGTCCCCCCAATTGATTGTCCAGTGGGTGATTGTGTCGAGCCCGGGATCTTCCTTGTATAGGCCCAAGGTGTACGTCGACCCTTCGTTGATGGAAGGTGCGCCGCTGATGATGAGTGTCGGAGCGACGTTGTATACCGTCACCAGCTTGGTCGCCACGACGGCTTGGCTGGTACCGCCGTTGGTGTAATCCCCACCCCGTTCGTTTTCGGTTTGCAGTTCGTTCTTGAGTGAATCGATTCCCGCGTAATTTCCGGCCGCCCAATAGGTGTAGGCCAACTGAACTTTAGCTTTGACCTGGGCAGCGGTAAAAAAGTAGTTGATGTTTGGATTTGAAGCGTTAAGGAGTGCGGCTGACGAATGTCGCCAGAAGGCACTGACTCGATTGTCGACGCCCGTCACGTTGTTGGCTTCTAGCGCGTTGATCAGCGTGGGTGGTTTTGGAAATGCATTGGCCGAAACACCCATCGCTGTTTCGTATGTCGAATTAGGCGTGTACCCGGTTAATGGCCAAGCCAACGGGTACTTGTTGGTGTTGGTATGGTTCTTCCAGAAGCCCGGCGTCAACCCTTCATTTCCACTGGTCGAACCCGTTCCGACATTGGCAATCGCGCGAATCTCATAGCTCGCCAGACCATCACGATACAAGTGGTAGATCGTGGTAGTACTGCCAGCCAGCTCCTGTGGCGCAGTTCCGTCACCCCAGTCGATTTCCCATTTCGTTACCGTGTGTCCGTTGGCTTGCAAATTCAATTGGTAGTTGCTGCCTTCAAACGTTGTCGCGTTTCCTGAAACCGTTGGCGGATTGGTCAAAAACTCAATTCTGTCCCCAGTGTTTGCCTCCAAACTTTGGGCGATTATCGCTCCTCCAGCACCTCCTCCAGATCCGCCTCCACCGCCGCTGCCGCCACCTCCAGACCCGCTACCAGTGACAATGTTAATCGTGACGGGAACTTTGTGTGTTCCAAACTGGTCAGCCACAAACATCGTCACCACCCGGCTTTGTCCCGCAACGAGGCCTTCATTGCTGTCCAGGATAATTTTTCCAGTTTCCGCTTCCACGAAGAACGGCCAGGAATCGGTTTGCCAAAAACGTGCCGTGCCATAGCCAGAACTTGTAACAGTACCCACGATAGTTCCGGGTGCCGAGTTTGCCGCAACACTAAACGTGTAACTGGTCGAGTCAAACGTTGGTTCAAAGTTGATATCGGGCGAAACGTTGATTGAAACGCCTGTGGTCGCTTGTTGCGTCCCATCCGAGGCAATCATTTGAAACGAATAATTCTGTCCGCTTTGCAAAGCACCAAACGCCGAGACGTGGACCTTTCCATTCGTGCTATCGATATAAAACGGCCACGAGTTCTGCGAGGTCGAATAGGTCAATGCAGCATCGCCACCAGTTGCCGGAGTCGTACCGACCAAGGTCATATAGGGCGAGTTGTCCTGGACGACAAACGAATAGGAACTTTGTCCGAATTGAATCGGCGCGAGCATCAGCCGCGGTTCGCATTGCTCAAACGCATGCACCGAGAATCGAGCATCAAAAAGCGATCTCGTCTTTCGTTTGGGTTTGCGAACCACCTTGTAACCCAATACTCGAAGCGTATTTTTCCACGATGCCAAGGTAGCCTTCATACCGAACTCCACTTCGATAGGGACGATTGCGCACCGACAGCAAGCGATGGCGCAATCCTAATTGGTTCACAACACGAAAATCCAAACTCAATCCTTTGTAATACCGCTGCGAGAGTCGCCGCAAGTCGCGCCATCCTGCGCTAAGAAAGTTCATCATCCAATTTGCTGGCGAATAATTCCCAGCAAACGAAAATGAAACAGCGGATAACGGCTTAGAAATCATCATCTACCTTTTCCGGAAAAATCCAGAACCCAGACAATGCTCGACGCTCGTTAAGATAAGACATTTATTTCGTCCGTCAATCAACGCGAGTGATGAAAAAACTAAATTTCAAATCCTTCCCAAATTCTCAAATGTCTGAAACGTGGGGGTGTTCTCTCAAACCTGACAATTTCATTTGACTTCCCTAATGTTTAGGTTTCGCAAAGTTGAATTCCGAAATTCAGAAGGTAAAGCCCCCATTTTGCTTTGAAGGCAAAAACGAATGTCCTCTGAATGAGTTGTCGGCGGGCGGAGTCGGGCCTTAAGCATTCAGATCTCAGCACCAAAATTGATAGGTTGATCTCAAAAATTTTCACGGTTTGCCAAGAAACCTGACCAAACGTGTCACGACTGGAGTGAATGCTGGAAACTTGGTCGGACAGCAATGTCCAGTTAACTAATAATCAGTTCTAAGGTGTAGCCTAGGTTGAGGCTCGGGGAAAGGTTTGAAATGATTGGCAAACAAGCAGATGAAAATACATCGGAGAAACTACCCAAAACGGATGACGAAGCGAAATTGCTGGAACCAGCCATTGCTGAATTGCTTCAGACAATCCCCGAAAGATGGGAAAAATACGAAATCAAATCGCTAACGAGTTTGCAAGAGCGATCCTTGTTCCTGTTGGTCGCGGCTGGGCTGGTGGAACAGCGGTTTCGATTTCGCGTCAGCATGTCAAATCAACCCGCGATCATCGAAGCAACCGTGACCGCAACCGGAGAATATGGTCTGCTCGAAGCCACACAACCAATTTTCGACAAGGCTTGGAACTTGTGGTCCGACCAATTGCAGGAGTGGAATGGTGGAGAATCAGAAGTTGCGCCATTCCATTGTGAAATATTGCGGCCGGACGAATGGAGATTGACGGACCAGGGGATTGTTGGCCGGAACGACTTCAACGGGGACAAAGCTCAGAATTTGTTTGACTTTGCTGTGAAGAGGGGGTTCTTTGACGGCCAACTAAGGCGATTGCCTGGCGGCCGATTGAGACAACGCTTGGCCGTCGGCGGGCATGGTAGGCTGGAAGACCTAACCGAAGTCCAACAGGAACCTGTTACGACAAGTGTAAACATCAATAATTGGGACGTCGGAGCTAAAGCCATTGCGGATGTCCTCATTCTGCATCTTAAGACAATGCAAGAACTACCCGGCAATGCGTCAAAGCCTGTGAAATCCAAACGGAGCAGTGAACGGGGTGAAGGCCAGGCGAAACTAGTTGCGGCCCTTACTAAACACCACAAATACGCCGACGGGAGTTGCCTCAATCTGGATCCCATCGGCAACAATGATTTGGCGCGGTTAGCTGACGTGTCTGAATCGACGGCAT
>JBEBGH010000135.1:0-13125 GCA_040081565.1 Pirellulaceae bacterium | reverse complement strand
AGGTAGTGAAAACATATTGCCCTGCGCAAACTGTGAATGCTGCTCGATGTCGACTCTATCCAAGGTAACTGTTGGGCTTTGGTCCCGCAAGGAAAACAGCCGTCCGCGTGGGAAAATTCAGCCCATTTGCGGTTCATCAGCGACGGTTACCAAGCAATGGGCAACTCGATTTGTTCAGCCGCGTTCGTTTTTCACGAAGTCGTTTGCTCAAAAGTTTACTGGCCGGTGGACTGTAATTGCGCGATGAAGAGGTCGATGTTACAGCCGGTGTATTTGAGTGGCGGGCCAATCAGGGCGTTGAATTTTTCGCGTTGCTCCTCGTTGAGCACTTCCAGGAGTCGGTCGATGGCCTGTTGTTCCCAATCTTTGGTTTCTTCATTAACTTTCTTGCAAAACTGATCGACAACCTCGCGAACTTTTTTCTTGTCGTCGGCCGAGACCTTCAGTCGTTTGGCTGCATTGCCGTATTCGATGGCGTATGAGAACCCGCCGAAGATAAATTCGGCACCTTCGGAAATCAGATTCAAGGCTTCCTTTTGTGGCGGGAGCAAAATTTTGTCGATTTCCGCCAGGCCTATTTCCCCGGCTTTCGCGCGCTCCTCCATTTCCAGTTTTCTTACCTCGATTGAATATTTCCCTTGCTCGGAAAGTTCTCCCCGTCGTTCCATCAAAACATCTTCTTGTTTTTCGTAAGCTAGATGCAATTGTTCCAACTGCTCGGATTGACCGGGAGTGAGATCCAGCCCGTCGAAGACTTCTGGTGAGCGAAGTGAGGTCATTAACGAAAGATATCGAATGAACTTGTGCACTGGAACTGTTTCGGCGCCGATTCTCTTAAGGGACTCTTTGGAAAAACCCCTCGAATGGGATTCTCCAACCAATCGGCCGGCAGCGTCCACTGAAAACGCCAGGTTGATAAATAGCCCAAAATAGTTTTCGCCTTCAGCAGAATCGTCAACCAGCCGTTTATGCAAAATGTCGACATTGCTGGCCTGCCAAACCACGGCGTCGAGAGCTGGAAATCGTTGTTCAATAAACGCCTTGTAGTTGGATTCGAAAATTTGGTGGGATTCACCTGAGAGTGAGCCTTCCAACTTATTCAAGAATTCCGTCCGCAGGCTTTTGGTTTTGCCCTCGAGCTCTTGTGCCAATTCCCTCGCTTGAGTCAGTAACTGGTTCAGCTGGTCAAACGAAATATTTAACAATTCCGATACTTTGGGTGATTCCAGGGTCTGACGAATTCCATCACGTCGAATTGCAAAGCGAACTGTAAGTTCCTTGATCCGCTGCTGTTGGTGCGGGAGCAACAGAGCCTCCAAATCCGACTGAACTTGTTTCACCGTCTCTTGAAGTGCTTGCGAAAATTCTTGGGACGGCTCGCCATAACTGGCCGGAGCAAGCTTTTTCACGGAACGGATTCTTTCCTTAAAGACACCGATCAGTTCATTTAGTTTCTTTGTTTGCTGCGCAGTTAGTTCAAGTTCCTCTTGAATGCCCGGGTGTTCCAAAAACTTGATTTCATCGCCGTGGTCGTTGTATCCAGGAAGCCCAACGGAATGTACATCAAACCTCCCATCCGATAATCGAATTGAATAGAACGCCATTTTTTTCTGGGACTTTGCGCTCCAATCCTCTTGTGCTTTCAAGATGCCGTTTGCATCCATTGCAAAAAAGACCGCTGCGCATATCGCGAAAAGGCTGGCTAGATTCAACGTTCGTTCGGCCATTGGATTTGCTCCTCATTAGGTTCGGCAGTTAATGTGCCCAATCAGTCTACTTGTCTTCATAGACGGACAGTCCCACGGCGATATCCTCAGGCACTGGTCCGAGAAGTTCATCAAGCCGTTGTTTTTGATCATCACTAAGTGGTTCAAATAACCGCATCAGTAGTTCCGTTTCGATCTCCACGGTCGCCTGCTCAATTTTTTGAGTCGCTTTTTCCACCGCTTTTTTGAATCGTTCTTTGTCTTTGTCTGAAAGCTTTAGCTCGACCCCGGTTCTGCCGTACAAGATGTCGTAAACTGGCCCAAGTTTTTGTTCCAGTACCGTTGCAGCGTGTTGATCAAAATACTGAACTTGTTGAGGAGTAAGGATTCGAACAACACTCGCGTTTGCTTTTTCCCCAAATACCTTCAATTGTTTGTCCATTTCATTACCGAATCCTGATTTTTTAATAATTTCATTCGACCTTTGAATGTATTCTTCGTTTGCAGCTCGAAGCTCTTGAATTTGTACGTCAGATAACCCGGCTTCCGCTATAATCCGACTCAGCTCAGCGTCTGGCGTAAGTTGGGGTTGGAACAACATGAATACTTTGATGCGAAGTATTCTGTTTTCATCGATGTTTTGGTTGATTATTGGGTTCGGAACAAGTTCGCCTCCAGCGTTTATTTTGAAGAACTGAAACTTTGAATTTTTGGCTAGATTCGACTTGATATCCTTGATAAATTCTGGTTCCTCGATCGTCTGTAGTTGAACGCGGAATTTCTCGGTCATTCCTGAATCTTTCGCTATCAATCCCGGCCATTTTCCGAGAATGATCGACTGTTCTTTTTCATCAAACTGCGCTAGCAATGTATCGACACTTTGGGTTCGCGCGGCAACGGCCCTTTCTCGGACAAAGGTGCGATTTTCCTGCCTCTTTCGAGAAATCGTTTCACAGATTTTTTTTTCAAAATTCAGAAACTCCTTAACCTGAGGAGCTTCCAAAAAGAACCTCTTAACTCCGGTGCTTCTGAGAAAATGCCGAAACTGTAATTGTGCCAGCGCGGTTTGCTGGTGCTTCAGCAGAATTTGATCGACGGATTGCCAATATTCTATGCGACCAGGTTCCAATTTATCCGGATTGAAATTGGGGTCCCGGCTCAGTTCTTTTCGCTTCGCATTCCATTTTTCCGAAACCGTTTTCAATTTTTCTTTTTGTTCATCAGTCGCAGACAGCTCATCCAATACTATCTCGTTTTCAAGAAATTCTTCAGCAGAAATGGCGGGCGTAGAAAAACTAAGTACGAAAGCGCCAGAAGAGTCAAAACGTCCCGATCTGGCTTGATTCAAATCGCCGGTCCGTCCGGACAAAACATCTCGCGCCAACCAAACAAACGCTTCATGTTTTGCGCGATCTTGCCCTAGGCCTGCATTTTCGGCTAACACAAAAACCATCCAAATAACCACAGCACCGGGTTTTAGTATGTTAAGCATGTCAATAGCCTTAAGCCTTGTTTGTTTGATTGTTGATTCGTTAATGGCCCATTGCAGTTGTATTTGTTATGACAGGGAAAATTGCCGCTAAAATTTTAGGGAATTTTGTTGAGTGCCTCGTCGAGGTTGAGAATTTGGTTGCAAACTAAAGTCCAAGCGGCGAGGGTGGGGAGGGGAATCTGTTCGTTTCTGAGCGAAGCTCCCACAGCCAACAGCAATTGGGCTTCGGTCGGGTTCGATTGGTAGTAAGCCAAGTACTCGCGCTGGTCGGCGAGCAACAGTTCGACTTCTTTCTCGGTGAACGGGCGGTTGAGGACGCGCGTGGCGAAGCTGTCGAGGAGTTTGCGTTCGTCGTTAGAATCTTTTTCCAAACTGGACTGGGCGAGGTTCCGTGCGGCTTCAAAAAACAACGGATCGTTCAGCGTTACCAGCGCCTGCAGTGGCGTGTTCGTACGTTCGCGACGGACGACGCAAACCTCGCGACTCGGGGCGTTCAAGATATCCATGTTGGGGGGATGAGCCATCCGCTTCCAAAACGAATACAGCGTTCGCCGATAAAGATCTTCGCCTTTGTCGGGATCGTAATTGCGAGTGTTGCCTTCGGGCAGCCCGACGACATCCCAAATGTTTTCCGGTTGGTAGGGTTTCGTTCCCGGCCCATACATTTTTGTCGACAACAGACCGCTGGTTCGCAGCGCGAGGTCACGCACCATTTCTGCGTCCATCCGGAACCGCGGCCCGCGTGAATACAAATGGTTATCACGGTCTTGTTCCAGCTTTTCGGGCGTTACCACTGCGGCCTGACGATAGGTGGCACTCATGAAAATGTCTTTGAAGAGTTTCTGAACGTCCCAGCCGTTTTCGCGAAAGTTCACGGCCAGAAAGTCCAGCAACTCGGGATGCGTCGGCACAGAGCCCATCACGCCAAAGTCTTCGGCTGAAGACACGAGGCCCTCTCCGAATACTTGTTGCCAAAAGCGATTGACGGTCACACGAGCGGTCAGCGCGTTGTTGGGATCGACGACCCATTTTGCGAGCCCCAATCGATTGCGCGGCAAGTCTGGAGCCATGGCATGCAGCGATCCCGGCGTCGCGGCTTTCACCTGCTCTCCTTTTTTGTCGTACTCGCCCCGCATCAAGATATGGGCCATCGCTTCGGAATCTTTTCGCTCCTCCTGAATATGCGTCAGCGGACTGCGGCCGCGAATGTCGGCATGCTCCCGTTCCAACTTGCCAATCCTCTCCGACAGTTGAGGGAATTCGGCGTCGACGCTGGTCAGATAATATTCGAACATCGAGTTCTTTTGCGATTCGGTTCGTTCTGCCGCCGGTGTTTGTAGAAAGGCGGCCAAGGCGCTCGCGCTGGCAAGTTCACCGACCTCAGCGGGCGTCAAAAGCCGATCGTAAATCCGCACATCTTGGACCGAACCGTTTTCAAACACCGAGCGATCGCTCCGCTGACCAACGCGCGCGAGTGTCTTCGTGCGAATCGAAGCGTTGGGTTGGAGCGAATTGACTTCGGCCCGCAGTTTTTCTTCCTTGCCGTCGATGAAGATCTTGATGCCTTCAATTTTTCGCGAACCGTCGTAGGTCACGAAAACATGTTGCCAGGTGCCGGCCTTCACCGCGTCGCCGCGCGTGATGGCCTTGAGGGTGTTGCTGGGCCAAGTGTCAATCAAGTGCACCGAAAATGCGCCGCCGTTCTGAAAAAGATCCCAGCCGCGGTAGTTGGCTGATTCGTCCATCCGAGCGATGATCCCACTGCTGCCGCCAGCGTTTCCGACGCGCACCCAAGCACCGTAGCTGAACGATTGATCCAGCTCCCAATCGCCGACGTCACCCAGTTCAATCGTGTGGCCGGTACTGAAGACAGGTGATGCACCGAGCCGACCGGCCGGATCCCATTTGAGATCCCCTGTCGCGCGGAGCGATGTGTTCGCGGGGACTTGGGCTTTTACGTCGTTCCCGTTTCCTTCGTTGAGCAGGGCATTGAGCACCAGTCCAGTCGTGGGAATTCTTGTGGAAACTTGATCTGCCGTCAGGGTCTCCAACCAGCGATCGAAGTCGCCACGGGCCGACGCCCGACGCGCGTCACGAGCTTGTTTCGCCGCGACGATCTCGTCCGGCAAGGCCTTCCAGCGCGGCATGTCGGCAGCGCTGGGAATGATCAACGTCGCGGCGCGGCCGTCCTTCACGTTGCCATCCAAACCTGACTGAGTGGTGTTTCGAAAAAAAGCTGCAAGCGAATAAAAGTCTCGCATCGTCAACGGATCGAACTTGTGATCGTGGCACTGGCAACAATTCGTCGTTAGCCCCAAGAAGACCCAGCCAAACGTCTGCACGCGATCGGTCGCATACAACGCCAAGTTTTCTTCTTCGATTGTGCCCCCTTCGTTCGTGGTGATATTGCAGCGTTGAAATCCGGTCGCAACCAATTGGTCATCGGTTGGGTTCGGCAACAAGTCGCCAGCCAACTGCTCGACGATGAATTGATCGAAGGGCTGATTGGCATTGAAAGACCGAATGATCCAATCACGATAGGGCCACATCTCACGGTAGTTGTCAAAGTGCATTCCATGCGTGTCGGCATAACGCGCCGCATCGAGCCAGTAACGGGCCCGGTGTTCGCCCCATTGCGGTTGCTTCATCAGGTGATCGATCCAGGCGGACAGCGCGGTATCGCCTTGTTGGCGAAAATCGGCTTCGAAGGCCTCCGTGTCTTTTGGATCGGGAACCAACCCGGTGATATCGAGATGCAAGCGACGAAACAGCGTTTTCGGATCAGCTTCGGGAGCCGGTGTAAGTTTTGCGGCATCCAATTTCTGCAACACGAAATGATCGATTGGGTTTTTGGCCCAAGCCGGGTTGCTTACCTTCGGCAGCGGTGCTCGCACTGGCGGAATGAACGACCAATGCGGTTCGTATTCTGCTTTCTCGGCGATCCAGCGCTTGAGGATTTTCTTTTGTTCCGCCGAAAGATGTTTTTTGGTTTCAGGAGGGGGCATGATCTCTGCGGGGTCCTCCGAGAGGATGCGTTCGATCAAGGAACTTTCGTCGGGTTCCCCGGGCGCGATGGCCCCGTGATCGATCGCCGCGTCACGCAGATCGAGCCGCAATTCGGCCTTTCGTGCCGCGCTGTCGGGTCCATGACAGGCAAAGCAATGCTCGGCCAAAATCGGCCGCACATCGCGGTTGTACTGAAGGGGTTCATCAGCAACCGCCGAAATGCAGAACAAAGCGCAAACGACTAATGAGCTTTGCCAAAGTTGAATCTGACCCACGAACGAATTTCGAGCTGCCAATCTCATGCGGACGAACCTTAAAAATCAAAAAAGATAGGACGCTAATATCATACCACCCGCCGATTGGCATTCGTACCGTTTCTGGCCAATGACCCAAGCCGTTCTCTGAGGAAACCTTAGAAAAGTTCGCCGATTTGCGATTTCTTTTTTGGCAATGAACGAGCACGTCGCTTGGGGGACGCGGCTGTCGCTGGATCGCTCGTCAGTGGATTGACTGCGCCGACAAGGGGCGTGCCGACTTCGGTTTCTTGGAGTCGATCCGTTCCGCGTGCCGCATAGTCGGCCGACATTTCAAATCCAACAAATTGCCGTCCCAATTTCTTGGCAACAACGAGCGTACTGGCACTGCCGGCGAATGGGTCAAGGACAACTTCATTGGCGTTTGAGCAGCAACGAATGATCCGACCCAACAATTGTTCGGGCATCTGGCAACCATGGAAGCCCGCGCGTTCTTTGAACGTTCCGGCCACGCGCGGGAAGTACCATGTGTCTTCGTTTTCCGCAAAGCCTTCAGGCAAATCTTGCGGCCGCAAAATCCAAGTGTCGTCTGGTGTTCGTCCCGCAGGATTGGCCCGCGCATCGTTGTAGACAAGCTGCCGCGCGGAGGGAACAGAGACGTCGGAAAAGTTAAACGTGAACTGGTTCGGGTCCTTCACGAAGTAAAACAAGTGGGCATGCGAACGCGTGAACTTCTTCTTGCAGTGCACGCCGAACGTGTAATACCAAATCACCCAACTGCGGCAATGAAAGCCGATGGACTTGGCGGCGAGTTTAAGCTCGGCGGCATACTCGTCACCGATCGCCAACCAAAAAGTCCCGTCGGGCTTGAGCACCCGAAAGACCTCGGCCATCCACTCTTGAGACCATTGCAAATAGACGTCGGATTCGAGCTGGTCATGGTACTTGTCGTACTTGTAACCAATGTTGAAGGGAGGATCTGCAAACGCAAGGTCGATCGACCCCGCGGCCAAGGTCTGCATTCCGGCCACGCAATCCGTGTTGTGAATCTGTCCGAATTTGTTTGTCATTGGTTGATTTGTTTACGCCACGAAACCGCGGAATGGATGTCTGCGAACCATTCTACTCTTCGCGCGACCGATGCGCCAGCATTGATGCAGCGATCTTTCGGTTCAATGTCGATTTTCAGCCAAGTGAGATTGGAGATATTGAACTCTTCGATACGCGTTGATGCCTGCACGATGTCCGCTCGATGGCATGCGAGTGAGTCCTGATTTCGCGCTTAAAAACTCACTTGCTTGCGCTGCGTGCTGGTATTAATGCAAGACGCGATTGCCTTTAAAACAAAGGAGCGCGGCCGAGTTGGCGTCGGATAACGGCCCATTGTCCCGCGTGCATGACCCAGTGTGTGCCTTGCATTGAGAGTGCGGCACCGACCGTGGGCGCGTAGCTTTGCATGGACTCCGGCGAGGCCTTGCTGAGATCGGCTTCGGAAACTTTTTCCAGATTCTTCAGCGTTGCCGCCCGCTGCTGTTTGTAAGCCTCCATCAATTGGTCTTTTGTGTGGAAGTCACTGATCTTGTCGGAGGCCGCGGTCTCTTTCGCATACTTGGCTTTAAACCCCTCCGGCAATTTCGGCATCGAACCGGGAAAACAACCCTCGATCATCTCGTGCTCGCTCACAATCAAATGGCCGAGTTGCCAGCGAATATGATTCGCGTTTTGAGCGGGTCGGTGCATCAAGTCCTGTTCGGTAAGATCGCCGAGGTATCCCAGGCTGATGTATTCTCCCATGTCGAGATTGATCTTAAGAGCTTCTTTGGCGTTCATTTAATTGTCCTTTGGTGATTGAGGAGTTGATTTCGTTTGGTCTTTGAAAGCGAACCCAACAAAATGGGCTTTCATGCCGGAAAACTGAAGAGAGATCAGGCATTGCTTCGAATTTTGAGTACCGTTGACGTTGTAGTACAAGTAAATCTTTTGAGTTAGCCCGTTGATCTCTTGCAAGGGCCGCACGAACTCGATGGATTTGACTTCCCCCAGTTCTTGCTTGATCCGTTCGATCATTTTCGGGAGCGTGTCGTCGGGCAACTGTTTTTGCAGAACCGGATGACACATCGCAAGTGCCTCCGCGTGTTTGCCCGCCAGAAATTCGTCGATGAACTTACGGCCGAAGTCGCGATAGTAGTCAATCGAATCGACGCCGCTGAACCAGTTGTCCAAAATCGGCGTTTCGAATTGGAAGCCGGCAAGTTTTTGATCTTTGAACACAAAGATTGGTTTACAGACACCCTGCTCGAACATGACATCAGTCTCCAACCGAATCAGTTCGTTGTTCTCGCCCGCGCGAATAATTTTTGGTTTGCCGAACACATCCAGCTTGCCCAGCCGCACCCGCATTTGATTGGCGAGCGAAATCATCATGGGTCGATCGATGGATTCGCGCAGCTCCTCGCCAAACAGAGCAAAGACTTCATCAATTTTGCCATCGTAACAGGCGGCCAAGAAATCTTTCGAGAGTTTGGTGACCGAATCGCGGATCGCCGGATCTTGTTCTTCGGGTGTCTCGGGCGGTTGCTCTGGTTTCGCTTCGACTTGATCGGGCACCGATTCCTGGCACGCGCCGGCAACGAACGCGGGGCTAAGGAGCAAGCCGAAGATGACGAGCAGCATTCGGAGAGCAAGAGTCAACATGGCTGAGCTCGACGAGAGTGAATGACCAACACGGCAACTATTCTAACCGATGTCGGTTGGTTCGTCCTTGTTGCGATTGCGTAACGAGATTTATTTGTTCAACAGGCCTTCGACAGTTAATTTCCCGATTCGGCCATTGCTGCCGCTGGCCCAGAGGGCAGAACCGTCGGGCGAAAATCTGGCGGAATGAAAACCGGTATCCGACAATGGCTGCCAATCCTCGCCACCTTTCCTGGAAATGTCGCAACCGCTTGGCCCTACCGCGACCGCCAGTAGCTGTCCGGCAACGTCGGTCATTGTGACTGCGGATCGATAACCGCGCGGTGCTGGGCCACCGGGTTCAATCCAAGTCCGTCCACCGTCAATGCTGATCGCGATGTTTCCGGCAACGATCTTTTCTTGCTTGTAATCGCCCCCGACGGCAATGACGCGGCGTCCCAAGGTTGCCAGCGAAAAAATTCCTGCCGATTCGCCGCGCGGCATGGGCACGGTCAACCGCGACCACGTTGCTCCGCGATCTTCGGTCCACATCACATGACTGAGCTGGCTAGACTCGCCTGGCTTCGCGCCACCAAGCGCAATCAGCAATCCATTTTCACCAACCGTGCAGAGGTTCGAATTGCTGGCCGCAAAGCCTGCCTCACCGGGCTCCACGGTTAGCGAATCATTCGTGTCGAGAGGTTTCCAGCTTTGGCCGCCGTCTTTCGTGACCAGCAAATAGACTCGACCTTCCAACGGATCGCCCATCAGGATTCCATGCTCGCGGTCCCAAAAAACCATGCCGTCAAAAAATGCTTGGCCGCCCGCGTGTTCGAACACCAGACTCCAAGACTTACCGCCGTCCGTTGTTCGCAGGATCACATCGCGTTCGCCGGCGGAGGCGATGACGGCCTCTTGATCGCTGAACGCGACGAGGCTGCGAAAGTCGAGTTGTTCGTAGCCTGTAGGACTGACGCGCGTGAACTTCTCGCCGTCGGTGGTGCGCAAAACTGTTCCGTCGCTTCCGCTGGCCCAGACCGTTTTCGCGTCGACCACAACCAAACCCCGCAGGCTGGCTTTGGAGCCGGTTTCCAGCAATTGCCAATCTTGTTGGGCAAAGGTCAATGAAGAACCAAAAACCATCAACCAAGTCGTGGCGATTGGTACGAAAAATCGGATCATGAAATCAACTTTCGAATAGAAGCGAACCAGATTGCGAGGCCCTGCCGCAGGGAATTTTAACGAGTTACCATCGCTTTTTTCTTGTGGACATGGACCATGTGCGCGTTCAGATGTTCGATGTATTTCTCGACCATCTCGGCCAATGTCACTTTGCCAGATTCGTTGTGAATCCCGAATCTTGCAAAGGCTTCGTCGGGCAATTGTCGCAACATGATGGCCGTTATCTTGCGGTTGCTGGCGAAGAGCTGACAAGCCTCGAGGGCATCGATGTCGTTGACGCCAGGAAGTTTGCTAAAAGCGTTTTCGTCGTAACCAATAAGGAGCGGCCGATCCATCGCGGCAATCCGCTTCATGCGATCGGTCCCGATCAAGTCACTTTCCAGCATGTGAATGGCGATCTGTTGCAGACTCCAGGTGCCGGGGATTGGCACTGCCAGCAATTGGTCTTTCGTCAGTCCGCGGTAGGCCGCCACCAATTCGTTGCCACCTTTTTCATAGTCGTCCAGTCGTTGTCGGTTCATGCGGTTCCCCCAAGTCGTTGTAAATAGCGCGATGTCAGTAGCCCGTTATGATAGCCGGAAACAGACTCGCGGAAGGTGCTCGGCCAAACCTAAATAACGTCCACCTACATTCGTCCGAATCTGGGGCCCTGATTTTTGTGTTCTCGGATTCGGTCAACTATTCTGGTTGAATGAATCGCTGGGCTCAAGAAATCACACCCTTGGGTTCTCAAATCGAATCGATCAAGGTGCCGCCAACATGAAACACGATCGCGTGGAACTCTGGATCGCGGTAGCCATCGTGTTCATCGCCGCGATCAGTTTTTGGGTTGCGCGCAGTTATGAGCCCTTTACCGCTGGGTTAGGACGACAAAGGGACGACGTGTATTTCGAAAACATCGCGTTCCATCTGGCTCGGGGCGAAGGGGTCATGCTCGATTTCACGAATGAGGAATGGCGACGGCCCTTCGACGAAGCCAACCAAGCGGGCGAAAACAATTGGATTTTGGCCCAACGGGTACGCGGGATAACGACCTCGCGTTCGCCTGGATTTCCTCTTTTGATGGCGGCGGTTTATCAAGTTGCTGGTCGCAACTGGGTGGCGGTACGCGTGGTCAATGTGGCGATCCTGGCAGTCGCGCTGACGTTACTGGTGCGAGTCGTTGTGCGATACTTCGGTTGGGGAATCGGAGGGCTCGCGCTCCTCACGTTGTTGGGTGATGCGTTCGTTTTACAAACGGCCAGCCAGTTGATGACGGAAAGCCTGGCGACGGCAGTGACTTGTTTTCTGTTTGTGGCCGTCGTTGAACTCACCGCGCGTGAGGAATCGGGAGGAGCAGAGACTCGCGAACACAAACGGCAAAGGTTATGGCCGTGGCTTGGCGTGGGACTGCTGTATGGTTTTGGAATCCTGGTGCGAGCCAATCTGAATGCGTGGCTGGCATTGATCTGCGTTGGATTGGGAGCGATCGTCCTTGGGCGATTGTGGCGAAGGATTCCGTTGGGCCCTTTGTTGGTCCCTGCAGTGGCATTTGGATTGGGCGTTGCGCTGATTGCAGCGCCGTGGTGGATTCGCAACTGTGTGCTCACGAGAGCCTTTGGTCCAAGCGGAACTTCGGGCACGTTTTCTTTGGCGGGTGCCTATTGCGACAAGGCGTTTTCCAACGGGGGCAATTGGGATGAAGAAACGGTGTTGGGTTCCCAGCAGCGATCGCTACAGCGACCTGGCTTTCTTTCGCATTCGCTGCCCGAACAAGAGTTCCTGATGGCGGAAGACAGCCGCCAGATGGCACGCGATTGGGTGGCCAAGAACCTTGAAAAACTGCCGGTTTTGGCGTTGAAGCGGGCCCAAAGTCACTTGGGATTTTATGG
Source organism: Pirellulaceae bacterium (assembly GCA_040081565.1). Taxonomy (GTDB): domain Bacteria; phylum Planctomycetota; class Planctomycetia; order Pirellulales; family Pirellulaceae; genus BJ22. The sequence goes on along the minus strand of JBEBGH010000135.1, from coordinate 941 downwards.
GCATCCCGAGTGGCTGATGTTCCTCAATGGCTTACTCATTTTCGGAGCCGTCATCGGCTGTATCGCCAGTCGACAGTCGTTCGGCTGGTGGATCGCCGTGGTTATCGGCATGAGCGTGTTAACGACGATGCTGACTTGGTCGCATTATGGTCGTTACTCGATACCGATCCGCCCGCTGATCCATGTCGGCAGCGCGATTGGGACCTTTGCGTTCTGGCGATTTGTTCTTGGTTTGTCGCCCAAGCGCTAAGCCGGTTTCGATCCGCCATTATTTTGGTGATTGCCATTGGCAAATTCGCAAACCATGTTGTTTAGCTCCGCGAGGGCCAAGGCGATTTTGCGGAAGAACGAAGTATCGTGACGAATCAGCACAAACCGGGGGTGTTGCTGCCATAACTTTCGCAGCCGCATGTCGAGCGCGATGGCCTGCTCGAGTGACTCCGTCCTAACCGGGTTGCCGCCTTCGATGGTCAGCCCGCCGACCGCCGCGCTCTCAAAAAAAATCACGCCATCGTAACGAGACAGTTCCACTTCGAATGTCGAACCCAGCTCCGTGAAAAATTCGTTGGGACTTCTGGGTGCATAAGCGGCTCCGTCGACCGTCCCGCGGTCACACAACAGAATTCGCTCTGGGTAAAGAAAAGATTGCACGTCCTCCAAGTGCTGTTGCACTTGGAAAATTGCCTTTTGCGCCGCGGCAGCGGCAAGCGGCTGGGCACTGCGGGGGAAGCCGCCAGAGAACAACAACGTGGCAGACTCGGGAACGACCACAACTTTCTCGCCAATCTCGCGTCGGAACAAGTCGGCGGCGGTGGTCTTGCCACCTCCCGGTCCACCGGTGAGCACGATACGACAACGACGGTTCCGTTTTTTTTCCAGTTCGCGATACAGCCATTCTTTCTTTTCAGGGCTTAACTGGTACAGATCAGGCATTGTATGAG
>JBEBGH010000134.1:0-13149 GCA_040081565.1 Pirellulaceae bacterium | reverse complement strand
ATGATCCGCATTGCACCCAGACGCTCGCGCGTGGGACGTCTGGACCCCTCGACCCTCCACGAAGACAACGCGCCGCACGAACTGGAAATTACAAAACCGTTTTACCTGTCGGCGGCCGAGGTTACGGTCAACCAATTTCAGGACTTCCTGAAATCGAGCCGGGATTCATCGACCATTCTCGACCGCGAGCAACTTGAACCTGATCCGGCCGTCAGTCCGACGGGCGACCATCCGATGCAGCGAGTATCCTGGCGGGACGCGGCGCTGTTTTGCAATTGGTTGAGCGAACGGGAAAACCTGCGACCGCGATATCAGATCCGGCCGAAGGATTCAGAAAACACAACAGCAGAAGAGATCACGATCGACGCGGAGGCCAACGGCTATCGCCTGCCAACGGAAGGGGAATGGGAGTTCGCTTGCCGCGCGGGAACGACGACCGATTACTTTTTTGGTAACGACATCCAGCTGCTGAAATCCTATGGCGCCTTTTCGAATTCCAAGAAAATGACCGCGGCAGTGAGTAGCGACTTGTTACCGAACCGCAACGGGTTGACGGGCATGCACGGCAATGTGTGGGAGTGGTGCGAAGACTGGTGGAGCAACCTCGATGGAACTTCGCTGACCGATCCCCTTGGACCCGATCAACCCAACTCCAATCGTCCCAATCGGGTCTTCCGCGGCGGCGGAGTCTCCACGATGTCGGGCGAGCCCAACTCTGGCTCGCGCGGCAACGCGCCCCCCAACACCCGCTACAGCAACCTCGGCTTCCGCATCGCCCGCCCCGTCGAGCGTTAATTCAAAGAGCATTCAACCGCACTGGGTATGGCCTTGGCACAGTTCGGGACGTCGGACCATCTATGCAGGAAAACACTTCCCAAGACGGAAAGCAGGCGAAAGTAATTCCCGCAAAAAGCGGGAAAACGATTATTCCCCTGATTTCCGCAAACGATCTAATAGGCCGGGCAGGACTGCGTACGAGCTGTAAACAGGCGGGTGAAACGCAGGGGGTGGGACAGCATGTGGGACACAGCGATCAAATGCTGAGCGAGTTGCTCACGCTCTGGCCCTCGCTGACAAATGAGCAAAGGCTGGAGTTGCTAACGATGGCGCAGGCTCAGCAGCAATCGACCCGGGGCAGTCAAATTTGAATTTTCGATTTTTTTTTCAAACCGTAGCCCTAATCAAACGGATAATCTTGAATCTTTTTCTACATTTTTGAGGATGGGATAATGAGTAGTCACGGAGGCAAGCGAGACGGAGCGGGCAGACCAGTGCACAAGCCGTTCGTTCCCAAAGGCGAACAAGTACCACCAGCGAAACCGGATGATCTTGGTGAGTTTGCATCTCGCGTTTGGGATGATGCTGTTGTTGCGTTGCCGCATGTCTTACGTCCACTGGATTATGGAATCCTGAGGCTGGCTTGTGAAGCGTTTCAGATTGCAATGACCGTTGAGGATGCCAAGGTTCGATTGCAGGCGATGCGAGCCTTCGAGTCTCATGCCCGCCAGATAGGTTTAACGCCATCATCGCGGAAAACTGTTAAGCCTTGTGACGATGAACAGCAACCGGACGATGACCAATTCAATCAGTGGATGCGAAAAGGCGGATTAAACTAGTTCCATAGTGTTTCGGTTCCCCTTGAGTAGTTACCAACAATTCGCGGTGAGATTAGACCGCCCCTCAGATAGACACAGTCCAAAATTAATCGTTTTTGGGGTGGGGGCGGTGTACACTCGGGGGGCATAAATACAGAATATGGTTGGTGCTTTGAGCCAATGAAACTTGAAAGTTAAAACATGGACGAGAACTTCAACATCAATACGACACCGCGAAAGCCTCGCGAAAAATCAAACAGTGTTGCGATTGTCGCCCTAATATTGGCCGCAGCTGCGTTGACAATTAGTGTCCTTGGCTATGGTGGCTATGCGATGTTCTATCGCTTTCAAGGGTTGCCGTTTTGGACTCCGTTTAATGTGATTCCATCGCCATCGTTTTCGACGACCGCCGACCCCTTACCAAGCTACACGTTGGCTAATTCGTTTGTCGTTTTGGCTGCTGCATTTGAAAAGATCGAAAACGAAGAATTAGCAAAACTGTTTAGCGAGCACACGCTTAAAACTATTGGCGGTCAAGAAGATTCGTTTCCTGACGAGGCATGGCAAAAGCAGTGGTTCGAAAAAGTGAAGCCGTTGATCAGAAAACATGAGCCCGAGCTTTATTCTAAGCTTCGAAAAGACAAAGTCGCGGGGTACTTATTTGACTGAAACCAACGGGATAGGCTCGCTACCGAAAAGGCTCTCACACTTGCTGAGCCCTGCCCGTTTTTTCTTGAGCAAGTGGAATCGCAGCAAGTGGCGAACCGATGGCAAAAGCAGACAATGCTGGGCAGGTCATTGCTCAAACAATAGATAAGTGGCGGGTGGCGATTGAGAAGCTATTGCAAACGCTAGATAACCTCGCCACTTACGCCGACATGCGGCAAGTGAACTCAATTTTCTATTATGAGACTGAGGGCGACAAAAAACTGTTCCATGATCTTTTGGAGACGCGAAAAGCCTTTGCTAAATCACTCAAAGAGGGCGCAGACAATCTATTGGCCCAGGTGGGCGAATTGTATGGATTACAAGTCACGATCATGCCGAGACTCGTTCTCGCTCGCAATGAACTATCAAAACTGCACGGGCTCGCTGGAGGATACCAATACACTTGGACGAAACTAGAACCCCTCGCCTATGCAATGCGACGGTGGGCGGTTGAGTTTAGCCATTTTTGGCGAAATGAACGCATCGCTTTTGATTTGGAATTTTCACAGGCCTTTGAACAGAAGCGGGCAAGTTGTCCTTGGAACCCTGTACACTCAAAAGATATCCGCCGGCACTTTGCGGACGAACTAAGCCAACTGTTGCGAGACTTGGGCACCCACCCACCACTTGTAATAAACAATGGCGATTCAAAAAAGACTATGAAAGAAAAAGGTGCGCCCGAAAAGTATTCGCCTGAGAATTGCGAGCAGGTGGCAACATGGTGGAAAAAATTTCGCAAAAACCCAGAACTCAATGGGTTTAAACGAAACCCAAATTATCGTAAAGCCAGTCACGATCATTTTGTTGAATGGGGGAAATTTCAGAAACTGCCAAAATTTCCCGAAAACACCGCCGAAGCAAGGGCTATTCTCCGCTCGCATAGATACAAAACCAATAAGCGACAAGCAACAAAGTCGACAAAAACAAAACGCACTAAGTTTCGCTAATTTTGTCGCCCGAAAAAAAGCAAGTTTTTTCTCTCTATCTCACTCTGGGAAACTCAAGCGAAACCTAGCAAACTTTAGTAACCATTCAAATTTTCGACGACAAAAATAAGCCACCGAATTTTGTCGCTCTTTCTGGCCTTAGATTGTTTTGACCCAACAACATTGTTGGTAGTCGCAAACATTTTAGGAGGCCGTCTTATGGCAATCACAACGACGCCCGAGGAAGTGCTGACGCTGCACGCTGCTGCAAAGTTTTTGCAGGTAAGCGAAAAGACGCTCGGGCAAGAAGCCAAAGCAGGCAACGTACCGCACTTCAAGATCGGCAAGCAATATCGTTTCGTCCGCGCTGAGCTGCTCGCATGGGCACGCGCAAGCAAGTCAAAAGTTTAGTTTTTCGTTTCTCAGTTTCAGGAGTTTTTGCAATGGAGTTTTTAGTTGGTTCAGGTGGTTTGCCCGCTGGGGCATACCAAGCCGTTTTCGTGGGTGCCGAGGCTTACAACGAAAACGTTGAAAAGTATGGCCCAGGAGTCTCGCTCAAGTTTCGGGTGGTTGGCGGTGAGCATAACGCTGAGGAGGCGAGCCGAATTTGTTCGGCCAAGCTGACGCCGAAAAGCTCTCTCGGCAAGTTTGCGGTGGCTCTGAAAGGTGGCCCAGTAATCGCTGGCGAGCGGTTCAACTTTGCCGCCTACGTTGGCACGCAAGGCACGATCTTAGTCGAGGCCACCGATACCGGGGGCTCTCGGATATCGACGTTCCTACGAATGGCCCAGCCTGCTCAGGCGACGACCATTTGACGCCTAAAGCGAAAAGCCCTCGCTGTAGTGGGCGAGGGCTTTTCTTTTCGTTCTCTCAGTTTCATTCTCAAAAGGAAACCGTTGTATGGAAATTGTACCGAATATCTTAGACGAGGCAAAGTATTACGCCTCAGCACTCGGCTGGCGAGTTATCCCTTGCCATGCCCCAATGGGCTCTGGCTGCTCTTGCGGTCGCTCAGATTGCAAGAAACCCGGCAAGCACCCGAGACTAACAAGTTGGCAAACAAAAGCCACTGTTGACGTTTCGCAAATTGAATCATGGTGGAAGCAATGGCCCGAGAGCAATCTGGGGGTGGTGCTTGGCCCAAGCTCGCAAGTGATCGATATTGAATACGACGACGACGAGGGCGAGGCGACTGCTCAAGAATTGCTCGCGCATCTCAAGACGCCAAAGTATCGCTCGCACCGCTCCACCCACCACTTGTTTTACTTCCCTGAGAGGCTTTACCCACCCAAGGCTGTGCTGCGCTGGCGCGGGCTGGAGATCCGTTTCGGCACTGACGCCCGAGGGGCTCAAAGTATTTTCCCGCCATCGCTGCACGCCTCAGGCCAAAGATACGAATGGCTTTTGCACCCCAGCAAGGTTGGCTTGGCCGATGCCCCTTTGTGGCTGGCTGATGCGATTAGTGAGGCTGCTGTAATCCCAGCCAAGGTTGAGGCCCACGGAGTCGCTAACGCTCTTTCGTTCATCATGCGAGGTGAGAGCGAAACTCTTGAGACTCACCCAGGCGAGAGCCAAGGAAATCGGCACAGCAAGTTGATGGAGTTGGTTGGCCGATGGCTGGGCACTCATGGCCCCAGTGGCGAGCTGCCCCAGTTGGCTCTCAATTGGGCAGTACGCTGCACGCCGCCGATGGAGCCCAACGAAGTGCTGGGGGTGGTCGCTCGCCTCGCTGAGAAAGAATTGAGCAAGGGAGTCAAACAAGGTGGTGGTGGTTCTGCTGTTCAGTTGGTTACGACAGCACAGGCGACGCCTCGCACGTTTCAGGCTCGCCCTTATTCCGATATCGACGCCACCGAAGTTGAATGGCTCTGGAAAGATCGAATCGCCATCGGCAAGTTGACGCTATTGGTAGGCGAGCCAGGATTGGGCAAGACGTTTGCCGCCATCGATATTGCCGCCCACGTTTCGACGGGCTCACCGTTCGCCGATGGAGCAACGCCACCGATGGGTGAGGTAGCCATTCTCACCGCTGAGGATGGCGCAGGCGACACGATACGCCCGAGGCTTGACGCTGCTGGGGCTGACGTTTCTAAAGTGCTGCATATCGACGGGGTTGGCTCAGGCGATACGACAGGCTTTCCCAGCCTCAAAGACGACTTGCAACCGCTGGAGGAGTTTTTCAAGAGTCGCCCTGAGTTGCGCTTGATAATCGTTGACCCCCTCGCGGCCTTTCTTGGCGACAAGATTGACTCGCACAGCAATACTCAAGTGCGGGCTGTGCTTGGCCCGCTCTGTGAATTGTGCGAACGCTACCGAGTGGCCTTGCTGGGCATTACGCACTTGGCGAAAGCCGAGGCCAAGGCCATCAACCGAGTGATTGGCTCAATTGCTTTTGTTGCCGCTGCGAGAGCCTGCTGGCTGGTGGCGAAAGATCGGGATGACGAAACCACAAGGCTTTTCCTGCCCGTCAAGAACAACTTGAGCCAAAGCAACGGCCTCGCCTACGCCATCGTTGACGGTCGCTGCTGTTGGCACTCTGAGGAGGTGCTGGTATCGGCTGACGATATTGGTGGCGACGAAAACGAAACGCCCCGAGAGGAGGCACGCCAATGGCTACTGGCGAAACTGACTCATCCCATGCCCGCCAAGTGGATACTTACCCAAGCCAAAGCTGATGGAATATCTGAGCGAACGCTTCACCGCGCCAAAAAGGAACTTGGCATCGTCTCGGAAAAATCCGCTGACGCTTGGGTTTGGCGATTGCCCGAACAAACAATTGAACCCGCCGAGGAGGGAGTTTTCGTTGTGCAATAAACAAGGTAGCCAAGCCAAGACTGCCAACGCTCGCCCCTCTAGTTGGCAATCTTGGCAAAGTGACGAAAAGCCCGCAAAAACAAGCCTTTTTAGTGGTGAGCGAGGCCAACAAAGTCAACATTGCCAACTGTGGCAGGCTGGCAGGGGCAATCTTGATTAACGAAGTGAATCAATTTTCAGGAGATAATCATTTGGATATCGCAACACTTTTGCACTCGCTCACGGTCGATGGGCTGACGCTCAGGCGAGGAGATGCTGACGCCTTAGAGGTGGCAGGAGAATTAAAAAGGCTGACGCTCTCGCAGCAACAAGCCCTGAGGGCTCACAAGCCAACGCTGCTCAAGATGCTCCCACCACCCACTTGTTTTATCCAAGTGCTGGATGACGAACGCGACGCGATTAGGTTTGCCGATACGCCCGAGGCTCTCGCCCCATTGGCCGACGCTATCGAGTATTTCGAGAGGCAGGCCGACGCCATGCGATTGCATAACCCCGAGGCCCTCGCCCAGGTACTGCTCGAGCCAAAGGCTAATCTGAGGCCTTGCCAACGCTGTGGAAACGACAAGACATACTTGGCGATAATTCACGCTGGCGAGAGCCTGAGGCGAGACTGCGCCCAATGCGGTCGCTTAATCGACTTCCCAGCATGGCACAATCGAGAATTAGCTGGCGAGATTCTCACTCGCACGATGGAGCAAAGCCGATACAATACAATAGCGGGTTGCTCAAGTGCTGCTAACACTCGAGCGACCCTAACGACTTCCCTTTACAACGCAAAGGAAACCCGCTGATGGCTAGTGTAACAAAAGAAATTCGGAACGGTCGCACGATCTATCGCATCGTATTTCGTGACAAAGACAAACGACGACGCAAGATAAGATTGGGCTCCATCAACAAGCGTGACGCCGAGGCTATCGCTGCCAAGGTTCAATCAATCGTGTCTGCTGGTATCGGTGGCAATGACCTGCCCAACGCCACTGCTGAATGGCTGCAAGAAATCGGTGACGATCTGCACAGCAAACTGGCTGAGCAAGGACTTGTAAAGGCTCGCTCGCAGTATTCGCTGGGCGATTGGCTGGCGTCTTTCATGCAAAAGCACCAAAGCAAGGTTAGCGATATTGCTCAGAAATCGCTGGAACGCTCGATAGACCTGTTAAAAGAAAAACTCGGAGCCGATACCGCTATTCGAGAAGTCAGCGAGGGCGACGCTGAGGCTTTCCGTGGGTGGCTCATCGATACCAAGAGAATGGCGCAGGCGACTGTGGCCAAGCACGTTAAACACGCCAAGCAGTTTTTCTCTGCTGCCCTAAAAGCTGGAGCCATTTCTGAGAGCCCCTTTGCCGTTGTGGTGGCAGGCACTCAAGCTAATGACGAACGCTCTGTCTACGTTTCGGTTGAGACAATCGAAAAGGCCATTGCGATGGCCCCTGATGCCCAATGGCGATTGATTATCGCTCTCTCTCGATTCGCTGGGCTTAGATGCCCAAGCGAGACGCTCAGGCTCAGGTGGGCCGACGTTGACTTTACCGAGGGCACGCTGACAGTTCACAGCACGAAAACAGCGAAACAAGGCAAAGCCAAGCGGGTGGTGCCGATACTGCCCGAGCTGAGGCCTTTTCTAGAGGATGCTTTCGACCCCGAAAGCGAACGCTGCATAAGCCGATACCGGCTGAGCAATTCCAACTTGCGAAAGATGTTTTTGGAAATCCTCGCCAAGGCTGAGATTAAGCCTTGGCCGAGACTCTTTCACAACTTGCGAGGCTCGCTCGAGACTGACCTGATTAACCGATTCCCTGCTCATGCTGTGGTCGCTTGGCTGGGCAATTCTGAGCGAGTCGCTCTCAAGCACTATCTCAAAGTGACGCCTCAACACTTGGCCGACGCCAAGTCTCAGGGGGTGGGACAGCATGTGGGACACTCTTTGCAGGAAACCACTTCCCGAGAGGGAAAGCAGGGGAAAGCAAATCCCGCAAAAAGCGGGAAAACGATTATTCCCCTGATTTCCGCAAACGATCTAATAGGCCGGGCAGGACTCGAACCCGCGACCAAGGGATTATGAGTCCCCTGCTCTAACCGACTGAGCTACCGGCCCCGATAGCGTTTTTCCATGCAAATTCAATAATTTGACGGGTTTCGCCGATTCCAGTAGAATCAGACTACACCCGCGACTACACCCGTTCGGCGTTTTTGCTACACCAGCAACTACACCCAACAAGCGTAGAATCGGAAAAAAGACCGCCAGCACAATCGTTACTTGGCTGGCGGCAATTACCACACGTTTACTGCTTAAGGAAAAACGCATGGACTACACCTATTCTACACCCGTTCGGCTAAAAACCAAAGCACGTTCGAGCAAGCCAAAACGCCCGCCAGGATTCCCGTTATTCGCCCACGCAAGCGGACAATGGGCCAAAAAAGTTCGCGGAAAAATGGAGTACTTTGGCGTTTGGAGTGATCCACAGACAGCACTTGATGAGTGGCTGTTTCACAAAGACAACTTGCTGGCCGGGCGTTCTCGACAAAGCCACGATCCAGATGCCCTAACCGTTGTTGATCTTGGCGAATCGTTCCTGCAATCGAAAGAACGCAAAGTCCAAACCGGTGAACTCGCGCAATGTACTTTCGATGACTACCGCGAAGTCGCCAAAGTTGTTGTTGCTGAGTTAGGCGAGCGAACACCCGTTGAACAACTTCGCCCCGATGACTTCGCCAAGCTCCGGTTGCGACTTGCCAAGGGTGTCAATCTCAAAACTCTTGAAGGCCGGATTGCTTACGTTCGTGCGATCTTCAACCATGCCGACAAGAACGGCTGGATTGAGCGTTCGTTGTCCAAGATTTGGGGAACTGAATTTGGCAAGCCTTCAAAGACAGCGTTGCAAAAGTTGTCGAACAATACCGAACGACTTTTCACGGCAATTGAAATCCAGCGGCTACTAAAGGCAGCGTCACCACAAGTCGCGGCAATGATCCTGCTCGGCATCAATTGCGGATTTGGGAATACCGATATTGCCAAACTGGAAGTTGAGGATATTGATTTTGCTAGTGGCTGGATTCGCAAACAGCGATCAAAAACAGGACGCCTTCGCCGTGTCCATCTTTGGCCGGAAACCGCTAAGGCATTGAAGGCAGCGATCAAAGAACGCCCACAGGAGCGCAATGAGGCCGACAAGCGGTTGGTATTCATAACCAGATTTGGCAACAACTGGATTCCAACAACGAAGGATAACCCATTATCCAAAGAGTTCGCGAAACTCCGCAAAGAGGCACGAATCACTGGACGCGGAAAATCGTTCTATTCGCTGCGTCACACGTTCCAAACCATCGGCGATGAAACCAAAGACTTCGTTGCAGTGGCATCCATCATGGGACATGCCCCATCGTCAATCAGTGACAACTACCGCGAAAAGATTAGCGATGAACGATTGAAGTCAGTAACCAATCACGTTCACGACTGGTTATTTCCTGCACCTACATCACGCAAAGGAAAGCGAGGTGCGAAATGAAACGATACGTTGACATCAGACTTTTGGCATTGCGCATAGATTCGTTCGAGATGGATTTGAAAAGGTTTGACGACGAATTAAATCTCTTAATCGCCAAGGAATACAAAAGCAGTTCGGCCAAGATACGCAAATTGACCGAGCCTATTTTTGACAAGCGAGAGAAATTGATTGACAAGATCCGCGAAGGGCTGAACCTTGCCGTTGAGTCTGGAAAGAGCTTAGGTTTCGAAATGAAGGACACTAGGCGTTTCTTGGTCGAATTGAAGTTGAAAGAGAAAGACTTTCGGCACTTGATTGATTGCAGAGTAGAAATCGACGATTTGCTGAAGGCAATGCAAGGGAATAATCCGAACCCTATTTCATGGAAAACTGTTGTTGTAGAGGATTGCTTTCCTAATCGTTCAACCTTAAGTCGTCACGCGAAGAATCCAGCAATGCCCCATATCAAGAAATCCAAAACAAAAGGCTATGATATCGACGCGAAATTTCTTCACTTGTACGTCGATGAGAAACACATGCCGAAATACAAGTAGCGTTTTGTTGCGGTAGTGTTGCAATTTGTTGCAAGTTGTTGCAGCGACTAAAAACACCGTTTACACCCCCAAAACACGCATAACAATGGCCTTCGTTACTTTCACAGTACGGAGGTTTTTTTATGCGCGTTGACAAGTTCCTGAGCCCGCCACAGGTCGCAAGGATCCTGCGAACAGGCAGCGATCAAATTCTGACATACATCGAACGCGGTGAACTCAAGGCGTCGAATCTGAGCCTATCCAATCGTCCACGCTGGAAGATTTGCCCCGATGACTTACAGCGATTTTTGGATGCACGATCCAATTCACCAAAGGTGAAACCGAAGCGGGTGCGGCGTCCCTTCGTGAAACCAGAACGCAAATTCTTATAGGCAATAAAAAATGCCGGCGGCTGGCAGGCCAATCCGGCTGAAAGGAATCGCAATGACAATTCTAGCAGACACTACCCAAACAGCAAACCAAGTCCCGCTAATTACAAGGCCAGCATCGCCGTTCGTCTTAATTGAAACAGCGGTAGACGGATATCAAAGGGCGTTCGCTGAAAATGCCAACGTCCTATTTGTGAATCGGCCATTAGCGAGGACGCAAGAAGCAGGCCGCCAAGTCGATGAACTTATCAGACTGGCGTTGCCTGAAAGCTATCGCAAATTGTACTACCCAGGAATGGTTCGTGCGGTAGGCAACTTGAAACGCCTGACGATTGAACAGTTGATCGACACCGTAACGGACTTGCGAATCTTAGAGGCCATTAGCTCAGACCGTCAATCAACATCCATTACCGCCAAGGTATCGCGAGTTTTGGGGGTGCGGCGATGATTGATAGTTTTTTAGATGCTGTTGCGGCAGGACTTGAGCAACAAGAGCAAGCCGGCAAACTCAAACCGCGGTCCTTTCGACAATTTCGAAAAGACTTTCCGTTCCTGCGTTCTGTCATCGTCGAGGGAATTTGCCGAGAGGGTGAAACGGTCAACATCATCGCGGCCAGCAAGGTTGGCAAGTCGTGGTTGTCGGCTGATTTGGGGATGAGCATTGCCACGGGTCGCAAATGGTTGGGTCACTTCGAAACCAGACCGGGCAAGGTCTTGTTGATCGACAACGAACTGCACCCAGAAACCCTATCTAAAAGACTCGACGATATCCAGCGTGAGCGAAATTACGATTTGGATACTCTGGATGAGAACTTTGAAATCTTGCCTATGCGGGGGCACGTTGAAGCCCTACCGCGAATTGCTGCCCAGCTTGAAGATTTGGGGCGTGACTATACCGCGATCATCTTGGACGCGTTTTATCGTTTCGTGCCTAGTGGCGTTAGCGAAAACGACAATCAGGCCATGATGAGTTTGTACAACACGCTCGACGCGGTGGCACAAAAGCTAGGTTGTGCTTTTTTCGTCATCCATCATGCGAGCAAGGGAACGCAAACGGGTAAGTCAATCACAGACGTTGGCGCGGGTGCTGGTTCAATGAGTCGCGCCACAGACACCCATCTAGTTATCCGTGAACATCAGGAACGGGGTTACGCGGTCATGGAGGCGGCTGTCCGATCATTCGCCCCGATTGAGCCAATTTCGATTTACTACAAACATCCCGTTTGGAGCATGTCGGAACTTGATCCACAACTCGCCACGCCACAGACGCAAGCCGATAAGCGGCAGGAACGAAACGACGCGGAAACCAAGGCCAAGATTCTCGAGGCACTGGGAACAGCAAAACTATCGGCGTCTCAACTGCGAACAAAAACTGGATTCGGTGAAAGTCGTATTGTCCGAGGGTTGGACCTGATTAAGGACAAGCTGCAATCAAGAACAGTCAGACGGAAACGCACAGGGAAGCGGGCTGAGGTTTTTTGGATCAAGGAATCGGGAGATTGTACGGACGGTTGTACGGACGATTGTACGGACAAACTCCGAACATTCAGTGACGGAAAATGATTGTACGTACGCCCCTTTAAGGGCGCGTACAAACAATCGTCACACGGAAATTCACTATCGGGTTATCGAAAAACGAAATCACCAATGGAACAAAACAATCAAAACCCTATTCGGCAAACCTACGTCCTAAGGGTCGCTATCAGCGGTCAGGATCAGGGAGCGGTCATCCGGCGATTGCGTTCGGCACTGAAATATCTTGGCCGAGTGTTCGGCATCCAGTGCGTCCACGTTGTCGAGGATGCCCCAGGAATCGCGAATAAGGAACAGGCCTAATGTTTGCCGGTTCAATGGTTGGAACTCGTCTGCGTTCATAACACGACGCACAGGCGAAAGAACGGCGGGGATCGAATTTGAATTTTCGTGCTTTTTCTTGCCCGTACCTGAACGCGTGTCGCTAAACTTGATTCTTTTTCTACGTTTTTGAGGATCGGATAATGAACAACAATCACGGCGGCCAACGAGATGGTGCGGGCAGGCCAGCACACAAACCGTTCGTTCCCAAGGGCGAACAAGTACCACCAGCGAAACCAGATGATCTTGGAGAGTTTGCGTCTCGCGTTTGGGATGATGCAGTCCAGGCATTGCCTCACATCTTGCGTCCATTGGATTACGGAATCTTGCGGTTGGCTTGTGAATCGTTTCAGCTTGCCATGACCGCAAAGGATGAAAAGATCCGTTTGCAGGCGTCGCGGGCCTTTGAGTCACTTGGCCGTCAGATAGGCTTAACGCCTAGTTCGCGCCGAACTGTAAAACCCTTTGAAGAAATTGAACCCATCGACGATGACGCGGCGTTCAACGAATGGATGAAACGAGGTGGGCTTCGGGGCAAATCTTGACTTTCCGAACTGAATTGCAGCAGCAAAAATCAACTACGTGGAATCGCCCCAATATCATCAGCCGTTCCCATTTGCCCATCGGGACCATTCGAGGTAATCGTGACGATGTCGGCCAACTCGTCTGCGGAATAGTTAAATGGATTTCCCCAAGGGTCTGTGGGCAAACGGCCTTCGTCGAGATACGGCCCCTTCCACGCCTGCGGCGACAACCCCGGCGGGACGGTTACTAGTTCATTCAACGAAGCGGGATAACGACCGATATTCAATTTGAACATTCTGCTCGCTTGCTTCAGGGTGCCGATC
>JBEBGH010000462.1:0-3531 GCA_040081565.1 Pirellulaceae bacterium | reverse complement strand
GGGCCGTCGGCTTCGTTGTACACCATATACAACGGCGGATCATCGGCGGTCAGGTGCGTAATGGCCGATCCTTCGTCGTAAAGTTTTTGGCGTTCAGGAGTTGGATGCAATGCTTCGTCGGCATCGCGCACGCCATAAACCTTAAAAATCGATGGATGTTCCCAAGCCCGACCACCGATCAGCTCTTTGATCTTGATTGGATCGTAAGTGCCTTGGCCTCCGAACGTGCCGATCGCCTGAATCCGGGTCGATTCGCGCTCGATGGGGTCGTCACTCTTTGGGTCAGCCAAATCTTCATGGAATCCAATCCACATTGAAATTCCAGCCCCAGCCGAACCGCCCCAACACGCTACTCGCCTGGGATCAATGTTCCACTCTTTGGCTTTGCTCCGCAAAAACTGAACCGCGCGAGCGCCGTCGTGTTGCGGTACGGGGAAGATCACGTCCTTGCCATCGACGAAACGATAATGAATCGCGGCGACGCTGATGCCTGTCTCGTGAAAGGCTTTAACCTGTCCTGGCGCGAGGTTCTTGTTGCCGCCAACAAACCCGCCACCGTGAATGTAAATGACCAACGGCGTCGGCTTTTCCGACTTGGCCTGGTAAAAGTCGAGCACGTTCCGTTCGGCCGTTCCATATTTCACGTCGGCTTGTGTTGGGACGACCCCGTTCGCGCCGTCAGTCTCTTGCCGCCCAGCCTGCTTCTTGGCGGCTCCTTGCGTTCGCTGTCGATAGGCCCTTGCTTCGTCCTGCGTCAGAACGCCGTCCTTGTTGGCGTCGGCTTTCGGGAATTGTTTGAGCAATTTTTGCAACCGCTCGTCCGACTTGGCTTTTCCCTCGTTAGTTTTTTCTTGCGACCAAACGCTGCCGCAACACGAAATCATCAAAACAAAAAACACAATTCGTCGTGCGATGGAACTCATGTCAAGTTAACCTGAAAAAATTTGCCCAACTCAAAAAGAACTCGGTGAATCGTCAACACCCATGGTCTGACCAGGTAATTCTTTCACAAGTGCACCAATTTCGATACTCGCCGCCCGGAAAATTCGCCAAGTCAAGAACCAGTTAAACCACTCCCCGGTAAGATTTTACACCCATAATAGTCCAAGGCGTACCAAGCACCCGCAACCGCGGGAGAACGTACTACGCAGCCTTCGAGCGAATACTCGCTAAGTGCTTTCCGATTCAGGATGCCGACCACTTTCTGACGGTTTGCTGCTATATTGAACGCAATGCCATGTGCGTCCGATGGTTACAATGCAAGATAACGGAGGTTCTATGGTTAAGCATGCGTATATAGTCGGAGCTGGTTTCAGTCGACCGTTGGGTGGGCCGCTCTTCACTGACTTGTTAACAATGGAGTATTGGAAAGTTCACTCGGATATGGAGATATCTGACGATATTCGGCAATGCCTTGTCCTACTTCACAGAGCAGAGGGACGGCCAATTGATGAAATATTGGGATTGACTGAACGCCTTAACGCCGAGGAAGTTATCGCCTTGCTTGAATGGTGTAGTCGCAATCCTGCCACAAAACGCGCGAGTTTAGTGTGCGATGCATTCCCCGTTATTCCAGCAAAACTCAAGTACAAAACCAACGAAGAGTTTCTGACGGTATTGAACACCCAGCTCAAGCGATTGATCGCTTGTCAGTGCAATAGTTTTACGCAACTTCTTGAAGCAGACTCGGACACAACTGCTCCCTACAAGTCTTGGCTACAAGGCTTGACATCCGACGATACTATCATCACATTTAATTACGATACTGCCATCGAAACACTCGCATTTACGTGCGGCATTGAATTCCCTCGGGCTCCCACCGAGTACAAGTCTAATCAGCCTAGGATAATCCACGTTCATGGATGTGTTGACTGGATTAAGAGTGGCAACAAACTGTTGTATGAGCATCAGGGATATCTCAGGGACAACGATTTATGCATCGGCTTGCCGGGCCTTGAGAAGGCTAAAATCACAGAAATCGCGGAGATGAAGAGCCTTTGGATGTCAATGAGACACGCGATAAATGAAGCAGAGGTTGTTTCTATCGTGGGTTACAGTATGCCAGCAACTGACAACATGGCTAGGCAGGCAATACTCGCATCGTTAAAGCATGGGCAAAGGGTAAACTTTGTTTTAGGTGGCGATTCATTTACCTCAGGTCGAATGCAGTCGCTGATACAACCGATCGTAGGGACAGATTCATTTGGTTTGAGTCGAGCAGTCGATTTGAAGATGTACGCTCAGGACTATCTTCCAAATATTCGCCATTACCAGCAGTTTGGCTACTCGGTGAAAACCTCGCGATGACAGACCTAGCGAGCTTGGCTGCGGCAGGTATCAACCGATAACTAAAGGGCAATAAAATGGACCTGTCATTTGCCGTTTTCCCCCGTTTTCCCTTGCCCCGTATTCCCTTCTGTGTCCCTGTTTTCCATCGCCAGATTCTGATCAAGAAAAACTGGGCGTAAACCCTGAGATGCAATTGTTAAAGCCTCCTACAAAGGCATTACACTGTACTTAGCAAGCATCGGTTAGCAAATGAGTAATATTGGGAGTATCATGCGTGACAGGCGCAATCAAATACCTCCTTTGGTGGGAATGGCAAAAGTCGCCGATGACTTGGAGAACGAAAGACGGTCAGACTGGCTTCATTTGCCAGGTGACCAAGATGAGGAAACGATGAAAAAGAGCATTGATCTTAGTTTAGCAGTTCAAAAAGCGATCTCGAACAATCAAAGTATGTTGGATGAGTTTTCTAACAGTCCTCATTCCGAAGTCCGGGAAAAGTTACGGTCCTGTATTGTAATTACATATGTGGCCATAGACCTGCTGTATGAAAGGGCTTTCGAGGTAGCTCGCATCATAAAAGAATGCGACGAAATTCCCGTCGATGACCCGGCCGAGAGTACAATAGTATCGGACCAGAGCCATACAGAAGTAGTGAGTTCAGGGAATGACGATCTCGACGCCGCACTCGTTGAGATGCGAGAGATCAACCGGAAATTGTCGGAACATCTTCAAGAAATGAATGAGAAGAATTGGCAATTGAAGTGGACATTGGTGGATCTCCGTGAATATGTCGCAGAGACAAATTTTGCATTACTACACGAATCCCTAATCGGAGTGCTTTCAGCGAAGCAAGAGAACCTTGGTTGCGAAAGGGTTCTTTTTGAGAAATTAGGAGCGGCAATTGAGTTGATGGTGGCGGGAGGAATTCTGCCAGCCCCAGTTGAACATGCGAATACTATTTTTGGGGTAATCTCTGCGATTAGAACGTTGTTGAGAAAGATGAAGTTTGTGGTAACTGTTGGCGCGAATGAGTTTTTTCAATTCACCGACGACTACTGGCTAGCACTTTTCAAATGGTCGATAATTGCAAAGGCGGTTTACCTCGACAGCAAAAAAATTTCAGCGACTGAATCACCTGAAATCTGTTTTGAAAAAGCCCGTCAAGAAATCGAATCCCGAATTGCGAAAAAATGCCTGGAATATTCAGTTTGAAGGGTTTGGCGAAATCAAGGCTGGGCCTAA
>JBEBGH010000461.1:0-3533 GCA_040081565.1 Pirellulaceae bacterium | reverse complement strand
ACGCCGCCTTCGTCCGGTCCAGCGCGAAGGCTCAGGGAGAATTGCCCGCTCAAGTGGCTGATTTGGTCGACCCCGCCGATGCCCAACTCACGGGCGATTTCCAAGGCGGAGTCGTCAAGGGAGACTCGGTCAATTTGGCTTTCACATAGCCAGGGAAGATCGGCTGTCGGATGAAGAAACCGGACTGCTCCCTGCTGGAAGAAGTCGGATTCGCACGCGCCAATTGTTGAACTTCGACCATCTTTTTCGAAAGTTCGCAGGTTGACTTTGCGGAGTTCAAGGTGCGGCATCTCGGGCTCGCCCACGATCTGACAGATCGAGTCACGAATCAAGAACTCGGGACCCTTCATCGGTCTCGATCTTAATTCGCTGATCCGTTCCGACAAACGAAGCAAATCATCGGGATTCAGGTTGCTGGTATGAATTCGAATCGTCGATTGGTCGACGACTAGTGACTGGGCGAGCGGAATTTCCTCTTTGCCTTCCGCCCAAGGACTCGACAAATTGACCAACATCGATTCGATAGAGATGCCAGGTTCATTTCTGTTCGGCGGAATTAAATTGATATCGGTGACGAGAAATTGCGTGGCCGAAATCAGCTTGGTCGAGCCAACTTGTATTCTCCACCCGCAAGGCTGCAGATCGGCGTTCAATTTTTCGACGGCAAAGCTGGAAATTTGTTGCGAAATGTCATCGCGAAAAGAAACCAGCGTCCAGCAGCAAGCTGCGACGATCAGGCTAAGGAAAAACAGATACGAGCGAAATTGCGCAAAGCCCTCTTGGAGCGGAGCAAATCGTTCCTTGCGCTGAGTTGAGACGTTCGTATTCAATGATTAACCGCCGCAAAAACCATCCTTGGATTTCGCTTCGAATCATAGCTTTTTTCAGAATTCGTCCCTAGTGCATGGCCGGTCCGCTAGCAGCCGATGTCGAACACTTGCCGGATATTCCGCAAGACGAACATGCACCCGTCGAGCATTTGCTTTCACCCGTCCCACAATTGGGCCCGCAACCGCTGGCGAGTTTTTCCGCAAACTGACGAAAGCGGATCTTTTTGCCGTAACAATCGGCCAATTCTTCCAACACCGTTTCGAGGCTTGAATCGACCTCACCCAGAAAATAAAAGAACAGGTTTTCCCCGTCGTGCAGCTGTTCGACGTCTATCAGCGGTACATCGATGCCTCGATCACGCAGGACTTGCGAACACGACGCAAACGCACGTCCTTGATAACGTTGCAGCCGTTCCGCGAGCAGTTCATCATTGTGCGTGAACGGTCGCAAGATGGTTCCCGCAACTTCGGCCGCTTCGTTTTCGACCTGATTAAGGACCAGCGCAGCCTCAGTTCCTCGTTCGGTGTGACAAACAACTTTGGCACCGTGCTGGAAGGCAACACCCAGTCGAGATTCGAAGACGCCAACATGGCCTTGCGTCCCGTATCGAGCGAAATAGTAACTCATTTTATGGCTACGAAAGTCGATGCTTTCGCCAAAATTTGGATTGGCTAACGACCGTTATTGTAACGCCTTTTCATTCGCACGACTATTCTCGCTCTCGGCAAATAACGAGTTTGACGAAGCAGTGGCTTGCCTGTTAGTCACCGATGTTTTCAGTTAAAATCAGAACCTTGAAAATTGACTCGGATTAATCCAGGCCACCCTTTTTTGAATTCAACCATGATCATTAATCGAACCGAAACCGATTGGCTCAATTTATCAGAACGCGTTTTAGGCGGGTTGGAAATTGATCGTGAACAAGCTAAATCGATCTTGTTGACGCCGGATGAAGAAATTTTGGGCTTGCTCGCCGGAGCTTACCGCCTGCGACGTGAATTTTTCGGGAACACCGTTCAATTGTATTTTTTGATGAACGCGAAGAGCGGCTTGTGTCCCGAAGACTGCAATTATTGTTCGCAGTCCAAAGTCTCCGAGGCTGAGATTCCGCGCTACAATCTGCTGAACCGCGAAAAATTACTGGACGGGGCGCGGGTAGCCGCGGAACGTGATTCGAAAACCTACTGCATTGTCATTTCAGCGCGAGGTCCAACCGAACGAGAATTGAAGGCTGTCGAGGAAATCGTTCCCGAAATCAAGTCGCGATACGATCTTCAAATTTGTGCCTGCTTGGGTTTGCTACAGCCCGAACATGCGATCCGTCTCAAGGCGGCGGGCGTCGACAAGGTTAACCATAACCTGAACACCAGCGAAGAATTTTACGGCAAGATTTGCACGACGCACACCTACGCGGATCGTCTCGACACATTGCGTGCCGTGCGGGCAGCAGGTCTCGGTATTTGCAGCGGCGGGATTATCGGAATGGGCGAGTCGCTCGACGATATCGTTTCGATGGCATTTGAATTGCGTGGACTCAAGGCCGAATCGATTCCGCTTAATTTTTTAAACGCGATCGAAGGCACGCCTCTGGCTAAACAAGGAGACTTAACTCCGCAGTTTTGTCTGAAGACACTCGCGATGTTTCGTTACGTTAATCCGTCCTCGGAGTTACGTATCGCTGGCGGAAGGGAAATCCATCTACGATCGCTCCAGCCTCTGGGGCTGTATGCCGCGAACTCGATTTTCGTGGGCGACTATTTGACAACCAAGGGGCAACCGCCAGAATCGGATTACCAAATGATTCGCGACATGGGCTTCGTGATTACAAAAACCGAAGAAGTCGTCTCGCGTTAGAACGCAACGTCGTTGTGCAACAACACGGTACGTGCCAAATGTTTATGGGCACTTTGTGTTTCTTTTCGGCGGCACTGGTAAAACATCCAAGCCGGAGATCTTGATAACTGAGCCAGGATTCTTCTCGGACCCAGGTTTGGATTCTCCGCAAACGGCGACGTAAAGATTTCCCAGAGAGTCGAAGACCATCGCCGTAGGCCGAGACAATTTCATTATTTCGTGCTTTTCACAAACTTCTGAAGTGCGCGACTCAGTTAGTCGATAGAGAGCCCCGTTTTCGGGCTGGGCATGACTGTAATCGATCGCAAACAGCTGCTTCTGATTGGGGCCGTACGCAAGGCCAGATACATCGTGCAAACCAAGTCTGATTGAGCCTAGAAACTTGCCATCCTCTTCAAAGAACGCCAACAGGCTATCCGGATTGCCGTCACGTGCTCCGGCGAAGCCGACCGAAAGAAATCCTTCAGGACTGCGAATAATCGGCGAAGGCGCTTTGGTTTCGAAAAGCGCGGCGGGCGAAACCAGCGGCTTCAGGTCAGTAATCGTGCGTTCCGAAATACTGGCGCTGGCGATCCATTCATCGGGGCCTTCACAAGTAACGAAAAGCGATGTTCCTCCGAACGCCAATCCCCAAAAAAATTCAGTTCCGTTTTTGGCATCCGTCACCTTTAGATCATGTTTGGAATCGGAATTTGAAGCGTTAATGGATTTGGGGCGTTCCCTTAATCGATAGACCGAGACGGCATTCGAATTTCCTTCTTGAATTGCACATCCGACCAACAAAGTCTCTCGGTCCAGAAAAGTGATGCCAAGTGGACCGACTTCGGTTCCATGATGCGGCGACATTG
>JBEBGH010000460.1:0-3538 GCA_040081565.1 Pirellulaceae bacterium | reverse complement strand
CGAAATGCAGTGGTAGTAGCGTGTTACTTCCAAATCCACCAACTGACTTCTTGCGACCGTCATCGAAAAACCCCAAGAAAACAACAAAAACACAATCCAGACCGAAAAAAATACCAAACCGCCGCCGAATCGTCAATACTATTATGCCTGTCCTTTTCCTTCCGTCCTTTTCCTTCCGGTTGAAGCAGACCCGCGATTGGGGTTCGACATCGAAGGTTGATTATGCGACGACTTATTCATTCGATAGCAACGACCGACTGATTACCGAATCGCAAGACAACGCGACCGGCGACGATTCAACCACGACTTACGGTTACACCGGCACGCAGCAGACTTCGAAATCGGTGAGCGTCAACAGCACGCTAAAGACGACCCAGTCGTTCAGCTATGACCTGCAAGGCCGCATGACGATGGTCCGTCTCGAAACAATGAACGCCGCTGGCACGGCCATCGCCTCGGTCGAAGAAACGAGCTACGAATACGACACCGGCGGCACGCGCATCGCCTCGGTTCACAAGATCGACTCCACCAACGACGGCACCTTCGAAACCATCCGCCGCACCGAGTATCTCACCGATCATGCGAACCCGACCGGTTATTCGCAGACGATCATGGAAACGGAAACCGCCGCCGACGGGACTCCGATCAAGCGCACCGTCTACACCATCGGCCACGACCAGATTTCGCAAACGGTCTACCAAGCCGCGGACACTTCCGGCAACGGCACGATCGGTCCAGAAGACAGCTGGGGCGCAGGGCACGACTCACTACTTCGGCACTGATGGCCATGGCTCCGTCCGCGTCCTCTACGACACCCTCGCCGCAGTCGTCACCTCCGCTGCCAATGTCCTGCAAGTCTTCCACTACGATGCGTACGGCAACCTCCTCAACATGGCTGCCACCTCAGCCCTCACCTCTTATCTCTACTCGGGCGAAGCCTTCGACACTCGCATCAACCAACAATATCTCCGCGCCCGCTGGTACGATCCCTCCACCGGCCGCTTCACATCACTGGACCCCTTTGCGGGAAACAAGACTGATCCGCAGTCGTTGCACAAGTATCTCTACACGCATGCTGATCCGATAAATGGCGTAGACCCGACTGGTCAATTTTCGGTTGTTAGTTTTGCTGTCGGATTTGCATTTGACGTACACCTTCGGGCGTCCGAAGCTGCGCCAAAAATCGCCCAAATTGCCTTCGCCGCAATGCTTT
This sequence comes from Pirellulaceae bacterium, assembly GCA_040081565.1. Lineage (GTDB taxonomy): Bacteria > Planctomycetota > Planctomycetia > Pirellulales > Pirellulaceae > BJ22. The sequence goes on along the minus strand of JBEBGH010000460.1, from coordinate 2,325 downwards.
CCAGCTTCTTTATTTTTCTCTATGCTACCGTTGTAGTTGCAATTGAAAAAACCGGCTTGATCAACACGAATGGCGAAGCAGAACGTCTCCAGGAAATTTCGTTGTTTACCTTACTGGCCTCCGCTGAATTGTTCCAGTTTTTCAGCGCATTGCCTGCACCACAAAATCGTTCGCGTACTTCATGGAACAACACCGCGTTGAGCAGAACGGTCGTAAAAGTAAGGGAAGATAAACAACTTGGGGCTCGGGATGGAAAAGGAAATCGGGCAGGGATGAGAGTTGCTGATAACGGAGCCGCAGTTCGATACAAAGATCCAAAGGATGGTAAAACGAAAATCTATGTGCGTTTCAGCGGTGAAGAGATCGACCCTGTCTTAGGTAAATTTGGCGGAGCAAACAGGAAGCGTCCCAATGATTGTTGAAACTTGAAAAGTGGTCTCCCGCTGTGCGAGAATTCGCACAGTCGGAAATTTATCAAGTTTTAGACAACGGTTAGCAGCCGTTGGGGAGACCACCATGAGTGAGTTTAGTTTGTTTGGGATGCTCGGACAAGTTTCCGGGAGCGAAGCCGGAGAAGTGTTTCGGGATTTTGTTCGTGGGCATGTTCGCGAGCTTGTTTGCCGGGTGATGGCTGAGGAAGTCAGCCTTCTTTGTGGTCCGAAACATCAGCCTGCCGGTGGTGACAAGTTCCGTTCGGGCAACAGTCCCGGCCGGATCCAGATCCATGGCAAACGGGAAGAGATCATTCGCCCACGGGTTCGCCGCCGCAAGGCTGATGGCGGCAGCGATGAGGTGTTGCTTCAGAGCTACCAGTCGGCCAGCGATCCGGGCGATCTGGAGGCCTCGATTCTGGCAGCGTTGAAAGCCGGCGTGAGCACACGGGAGGTTGCGGATGTTGCTGATGAAACGCACGGCACGGGCCGCTCGAATGTTTCGCGACTGTGGCAGTCCGTTGGCCATCAGTTTGTCGATGGGCTGCGTGGCCGTAACCTTTCGCAAACGGACTGGCTGGTGCTGATGCTGGACGGGCTTGTTCTGTCGAAAGAACAGACTGCGGTTGTTGCAGTCGGGATCGACATCGCGGGGCAGAAGCACGTGCTGGACTTTGAGCTTGGCAGCAGCGAGAACAAGGAAGTTTGCCTTGATTTGCTGCGTCGTGTGACGGCTCGCGGCTTTGCGTGCAAGCGGCGTTTGTTTGCGGTGCTGGATGGAAGTGACGCGTTGAAAAGCGCGCTGCTGGAGTTTTTCCCTGACGCCGTGGTCCAGCGTTGTCTGGTCCACAAGGAGCGAAACATCAAGGCGAAATTGTCGAAGCGTCATTGGGGTGAACTGTTCCGACTGTTCAAGCGGCTGCGTGAAGTTCAGGGAGCCGAGGCGGCGCAGGAAGTCGTGCGGGAACTGGAGCGATTTCTGAAAGACAAAAGTGCAACGGCCTACAACAGCCTGCAGGAGGCGGGTGACGACCTGACGGCGCTGCATCAGTTGAATGTTCCGAGCACGCTGCATCGAAGTTTGCTCAGCACCAATGCGATCGAAAATTCGTTTCGCAACACGCGTCGCAAACTGGGTCGTGTGACACGCTTTCGGGCCGATACCGATCAGGCGTCGCGCTGGATGGCGTACTCGCTGCTGGAAGTGGAGAAGGGCTTCCGGCGGATCGCGGGGCACAACGATTTGGGAGCACTGTTGCAAGCCCTTGAGCGGCCCTCTGAATCCGCTGCGGTGCCTTCGGAGACGATGAAGGGATAGCCCCCTTCAATCGCCGCGCCGCCCGCGTTCTTTCCTTCCGCCTACGGCTCCAGGAACGAACGCGGGCGAAGAATCTTGTATGTCATTCCGTTAACCTGTATCATGATCTGAGACCATCAACAGTTTCAACAACGAATGGGACATCCCCAGCAAACACTCATGCCGAAAGAAAAATTGACCGATTTTTAACGCATGAAGGCGTTCCACCAGAAAATGTATTTGAGATTTATTCCGAATTGGAATTCTGCACATTGCCAGAGGGTATAGGAAATCAGGGCTGCAATGGGCTCCTTAGAACCAAATACCCGCAAACTATCACGCACTATTCGTTTGAGTATGGCGATGCTCCCTCAAGAACCCGCGGACTCGGACAGTTGGGCGAAACACTTGACAATCACTTTTCACAATAAAAAAAGCTGGGACAAAATGAACCTAGATGAGTACTATGAATCGTTGTTCGATAAAACTAGTGCTGAACCGAATGGCACTTGGCGAGTGTTTAAGTTGGTGTGCTGGAACGAGATAGACACGAAAGGGCCTCGTCTGCAATCATTGGGTTGTCAAACTATCCGACAA
>JBEBGH010000133.1:0-13193 GCA_040081565.1 Pirellulaceae bacterium | reverse complement strand
ACCTAATCCGAACACCAGCAATCGATTCTCGACTCGGAGAGTCGAGCGACGAGCTTATCTTTTTCGCAAAACATTGCGATTATTCGACGACATTCAACAAATCTGGAACATCTAAGGTTGGAAATTCAATCCAGCATTTCGTAGTGGGCACAACACGCGATAACCAACGAGGACAACATCGCGCCGAGGGCAAAGTACTCGTCCCATGTCGATTCGAGCGATCGATAGGGGTTTAGTGATATCAACGCCATAAAAATCCAGGTAGCGGCTGCAATGACAATCCCTTTCCAACGACGGTTACTGATCAGGATTGCAATCATGGTCGCCGCGAACAGGGCCCCATATTCCGTGCCGAAAACCGATTTGAACTGGCTCAGCAAACCACCACCGGGTCGTCCGGTTTTGGTGGCTCCCCAAACGAGAATTCCAATCACGGAAGCGACAATTGCCATCGCATAGAAAATAGGTGCCTCCAGGTCCCGAACGATTTTCGCCGGAATTCCCTGGGGGAGTTGTCTTTTTTGAGTGTTCATTTTCCAAGTCCTAACTGGCCGGTTTTTTCGTTGCCGGGATATTTGTCGGCGCTCTTTTGCCTGCATTGGCATTGTCGCGCCCATGTCTTTCGAAGATCTGGTTCCGAGGAGTACTAAGAACTTGTTTCAAAAATCAATGATTCGTTTATTTGAAGCGGTACGGCGTAAGCCGCCCGGTATTTGGCGACGTTTTTGAAAAACCGGGAGGCTTGAGCCACTCCGCTTGTATTTATAAAACACGTTCTGATTTCGTGGCAGCACTCATTTTCTGAACCCTTCGTTCTCAAGTCAAATCCCGATTACAGGTTCGATGGAATGCAAAACAAAATAGCGGTGGCCGATTGATAGCCGGCCACCGTTAAAGGGAATTTGTGTCACGTTTCAAAATGAATGATTCATGACTTTCGCTCGCAGCTGTTACAGACTATTTCGACTTGATGTACGAACTGCCAGGAACCTTGACGCTTAACTCACGTCGGTTATTCGATTCGTTGCCTTCCTGAACGCGACCCCAATCGGCGATCGAAGTGTCAGCCGCTGCGATCGGTGCGTCGGCCATCGCGGTCAGCTTTAGCGTTTGTCCTTTCTTCAACTGACCGGGATCTGGAATCTTTACAACGCCGGTGGCGACTCGGAAACTGTTGGCCGGAACGGAATCCATCATGCCCGACCAAATAAACTTGTTTCCAAATTCAACGCCGTTCACCACATTTGCGGGAGAAGGCAAGCTGCCGAGGTTTCGGACCTTGATTCTCACGGGGATTTCGATATTTCCATCGCTGTATTGCACTTGTCCCTCAACCTCGAATTGTTCCACGACCAGATCCATCGGACCGGCTCCGCCGCCGCCGACACCTGGAGCGGTTTTCGTCGAACCGCTAATAGCGCCGCTGCCATTCGAAGCAGCGTTTCCTGCCGGCGTCGATGTGACGCCGAACGAGGAAGGGATTTTAACGCCTAGCGCTTTCGTGTTATTGCTTTCGTCCGATTCATTGACGCGACCCCATTCCGGTATTGAAGTATCAGCGCCCGCAATGGGAGCATCGGCCATCGCGATCAAGTGCAATTCGCGATTGGGAAGTGCCTGATCGGGCGGATTCATCTTAAGTACGCCGCTGATGACTTTTGAACCGTTTGGTGCAATCGCGGACATGAATCCGGACCATTGATACACGCTCGAGACTCGAATTCCATTGACCACGTTGTCAATGGAAGCGGCCGCTCCGATGTTTTTGATCGTCATCTGAAAAGGCACTTCCAGTTTGCCGTTTCGGATTGCGGGCTGGCCCGCTTGTTGGAAAGTCTGAATTTTCAGGTCAGCTTTGGCGGACCGGTTCAGGTGTTTGCCTGGCTGAAATGCCTGGGCGTCGGCCGAATTAATCGGCAAGATTAGCAACGCGCACAACATGAGGGCAAAAGTCGACCGAATTCGAGTCTTCATTGGATTCTCCGTGAAATTGATTGTTAGTGTTTCGCAGGAAAAAAGAATTCCTGACTATCGAGACAGGCGTCTTTTCACGGAGCATCAAGCGCCGATTTTTTGTTTTTTTTGTGGCAGCATGAATCATCGGCCCTGTTAACGTGTCGGCTGGCAGTATCCGTTGCTTCAAAGCCGACGTGATCCGTCGCTTACGTTCAACCGTACTGATTGAAGAGTACGTGAATTCGTTTTCGTCCAAAAACAAAAGCTGGAGCAAATTGCCCCAGCCATTTTTTCGCCAGCCCAGATTTTGAATTCTGGCGCGCCTCTAGATATAGCTCAACGTGCCCCATGCGACTTCGATCCCGTTCAGGACGTCGTCATAGTAGAAGATTTGCGTTTGCGAATGCACAAGAGCCCGATGATCGTAGTAGGCCGTATCGGTACTGTCGTTGTCCTCATTGTCATTTGTCCAGCGACCGCCGATCAGACTGTCACGGTGGTCATAATCGACGGCGTAAAGCGTATCTGAACCCATCCCGCCGACCATATTATCAACCCCTTCACCTCCCTGCAGCGAGTCATTGCCCCACTCGCCGTACATGCTGTCGTTTCCTGTTCCGCCAAGCATGGAATCATATCCGCTCCCGCCATACATCCGGTCGTTTCCCGAGTCGCCTGCAAGGAAGTCGTGTCCGCCATCTCCCACCAACGTATCATCCTGGGCACCGCCGATGAGTTGATCGTTGTCCAAGCCTCCGTTCAGATAATCTTTTCCGTCAGCACCATTCAAGTAGTCTTCGCCGTCGTCTCCATAAAGGAAATCGTTGCCGGAACCGCCAAGGATCCTGTCCTCGTTGTCGCCACCCCAGATGTGATCGTTACCAGCGTGACCGCGAAGGTCATCGTTTCCGCCATCCCCATATATGAAATCCACGTCGTCGCCGCCGAAGATTTCATCTGCATCGGCGCCTCCATAGATGGTGTCTTCACCATCATCACCCCTCAGGAAATCCAGACCGACGCCGCCAAAAATCTGGTCGTTTCCGTATGAACCTTCGATTGTGTCACTGCCGTTTCCGCCATTCAGCGTGTCATGATCGGATCCGCCAAAGATGGTGTCATTTCCGTGTTCACCATAAATTGTGTCATTGCCGTTTTGGCCGGTGATCCAGTCGTTGTTGGCACCACCAAACATCGTATCGTTTCCGTTACCGCCATAGAGAAAATCTTCTCCATTACCTCCCAGGATCGCGTCATTGCCATGGTCGCCCGACAGCGTGTCCGCTCCGTTACCTCCCACCAAGGCATCGTTTCCTCCTTCGCCATTGGCCCAGTCATCCCCGTCATTTCCGTAGAACGTGTTGGTAAAGTCGTTGCCAAAGAATTCATCATCGCCTGCCCCTCCTCGAACGATCTCATTGTCCGCGTGGATCAGGTGCTTTTTTTGTCCGTTGGTCAGGCCACTGGAGTATTGACCGTTTACACGAATCGTCAGATCCGAATTCCAGTCTTCATAGGAAACGGTGTCGGTCCCAGTTCCTCCGTAATAAACAGTCCATCCCTGCCGCGCATGGAAAGTGTCATTCCCCTGATCGCCGTACAGGAACGACCATCCAAATTGGTCTCCCGACAACTCGTCATTTCCGGCGCCGCCATGGGCATGGGTCACCCCTTCTCCGGCAAACAACCTGTCATTGCCGCCGGCACCGTACATCGTGACATCACCGGAACCACCGATCAGATTATCTTCGCCGGGTCCAAAGTTGCCGCCGTACGAATTGTGTCCGTAGATGGTGCTGGTTCCGCCACCCGAGAACAGATAGTCATTCCCGACACCACCGACAATTGAGGCCGGAGCGAGAACCTCATCGCTGACCGACAGCGTGTCGTCTCCGCCCAACCCACGTAAGACGATACTCGCGACTCCCAGTTTGGGTGCGGAATAGATCGGCACATAGCCTTCACTGGCATTTTTGTACTCTTTGACCACGATATACGGGTCGTTTGCACTGGTCTCAATTGAAATGCCGTTATTCGAATTGTCACCATCGACGCGCAAGACGAATCCCGACAAAACGGCCGTTGTGGCGAGCAGTTTTCGATCTTCGAGTGATTCGTACACTAAGCCGGTTTGTCGGCCTTTGCTTCGAGAGGTTTGTGTGTTTTTGCGTCGCATGTGAAGTGCCCTTATTGAAAGATTTGATTGACGCTCTCAACAGTCCGATTAGCCGACGGAGAGTTAAATTCGTGAGCAGGCAGTTGGCGAAATGGAATGTTGTGGCCGGCTGGCCTTAGCACATTAGGCGACGTCAAAAAAGAAACAGAGCGCGCGAATCGGAAATTTTCCTGGGCAGGGGGAAACGGAAGAAAATGCGGGCTTCAAGGCGCATGCGGCGGTCGTGCAAATCGAGTGGGCAACCGAGTGAGTTACTTCATCGATGATTTCTAACGAACACCTACCGCGCAGAATAATCCTGCCAGCGAGCCATCCAATCCTGGGACGACAGAGACAGAGGTTCTCCATTGACAATGGTCTTGTTGGAAAGAATTTCACCAAGCTGCCGGGCGAGAGAGAGCGTGATTTTCGGTTCACGTTGCAATTCACCAAGGTCAACATTCAAAATATGACCGCCAGCCACAACAACGTGTTTCGAATCACTGGCAACAAGCATTTGAGACGAACCCGCTGGAACAACGATTGGCCTGGTTGCCAGGTTGCCGGTCGTACCGTGCCAAACTCGCAATTGATTGTCCAGGCCCAGCGTCAGCAGAAACCGTGAGTCAGGCGTAAAGGTTGCATCGATGATGTCGGCATCGTGGTTCAATTGGTCCAGCAGGATTTCACCCGATCGCCAGTTGAACAAACGGGCGTGTCCATCGCGGCATCCGGTGAGAATTTGGTTTCCGTCCGGGCTGAATTCGACCGAATGAACAAACGACGGATGCGGAAATTGCTGGTCGAGAAAAACGCCCGTTTCCAGATCAATGATGGTGACCATCATGCTTTGGCCGCCAGCCATTGCGAGATGCTTGCCATCAGGAGAAATGGCGATCCCGGCCAACGGAGGCTGATCAGTATGAAGCCGCGGAAATTTCAAACGGCGATGTTCGACATCCCAAATACCAAGTCCCCGATGGCGCGTGCTATACGCAATGACCATAGAACCATCAGGAGTATAGATGGCTCTTTCATTGATCAGATTTTGGGGCACGAGGAGTGAATTGACCAGTCGATTTTTGCCTTCGCCGTACGTATCAAGTGTCCCTTCGATTTCGCGGGTTTCTGTGTTCACCAGAACAATGTCCATTCGGGAAGTACACACCGCAAGTTGTCGATCATCAGAACGGTAGTCAACCCAACGCGGTTCGCTCGGCATCGGAATGGCTTCACCAATCTGTTTGCCATCGGGCATCGTCCAGAACCGAAGCCAGCCAGCCCCCAAGCCAGTCCTTGAACTTGCTGCATGCGTAGTCGCCAATTGGGTGCAATCCGGCGAGGAGGCCGAATCGAGCAAGTGTCCGACTACATCCATCGATTGATCGACCGGGCCTCCCGCAATGTTTCCATCTGCAAAGAAATACGAGGTTGCGTTCGCCATGTGTCCCTTCCAGTGAGACATACCGCTGGTCATCCAGCGGTCGGCATCAACTGCTTTGACCAGCGAACCACCAGGCTCGACTGTCAATGACGTGCCGGCAGGCTTAAATTCCGGAATCTTCCAAAGCCGAACCAGGCCATCAATCTGAATGGTCACCAGAAAACTGCCATCCGGCGTAAATTGAATTCGTCTCAGACGATTTTGATGAGGCAAGATCGCCAGCGGGACGACTTTCTCGGGAAGATCGAAATTCCGGTTCATGGAAGGCTGTGGTGGCCGAGACATCCAAAGCCGAACTTCGTTATTCCATCCGCCAGTTGCAAACAATCCGTCTGATCTTACTGATACGGCACTTACGCGTTCCTCGTGAAGTACCTGTTCATCGTGAATTACCTTCAGTTGTGCGGTACCCTCATTTTCCGCGGGTGTGATTTCACCCAATTGGATCAATCGGGCCCGATTGAAACCGCCAGAAAGAGCGCGATTGCCATCGGCAGATATGGAATAGGAATGGATAGGGTAGGTAAACCCGACTTGCCCCAACGAAGCTCCCGTTTCCAAATCAAAAGCCATGACATCAAAGTCGCTAGTCCGAATGAGAAGTGCCTTTTCATCTTTGACAAACAGGGGCCAATATTTACGATGAATGTCCAGAATGCTGGAGAAGAAGCATCTTTGTTCACGGATCTTGCGCAATCCTCCGCGATCGGCAGCATAAACAGTTGCCTTTTTCGAGTAATCGGTCACGACGAGGCGACTTCCATCCCGGTTGGCCGACGTGTTGGCTATTATGCGTTCGTGAAGCATGGGAACTCCGACAGGAGACCCCGACTCCAGTTCAAAAACGGAAAGTTCTTTTCCGGTGACAACGCCGAGCTTTCGCTCTTGATCCAGCAGTACAAGGTGGCTGACCGAATTGGTAACTCGCGCAATAATTTCAATTTGCCGCGATTCCATATCAACCGAAACAACCCGACCGTCACTGCAACCCGCGAGGATGGACTTTCCGCCCGATCCCCAGATTGCGGTGGTCAGGTCCGGTAAAGTTTCTTTCAAATGCCATTGTCGTTCTCGTTTGTAGTCCCAAACGACGACTGAGGCATTCGACCTGTACATCAGGATTTCCTTGTGTGGATGAAATTGAATTCCATCCTCGTCTTCAAATTCGCGGTAATCTGATGACAAAAGCATCGCTGCGACTGGGACCGGATGCTGGTTCAGCCAGCTTTGGCAATTGACCAGCGTTTTCTTCATTTGGTCAGAGTCGCCTTCCGAGAGCGTTGCTGCCTCAGTAAACCACAGCAGCGCCTCGCCAACATTGTTGTATTTCGCTTGCCAAAGTGCGTTGGTTGTTAGCAGGTTGATTTGGGTTTTTAGCGCATTTTGGGTCGCTATTTTTTCGTCTTCGTAAGCGACTGTCGCTTCTTTTCGCAAGATGAATTCCCGACGTGTGTTTTCGTCGGACATGACGCGCAAGTTGCGTTCACTCCAGGCCAAAAAGCCCGCAAAGAGCGTGGTTGCGATCATCAACACGATCACAGCACCGCTCAAACCGGCAACCGCCGGATTGCGCTGGCACCAGCGAACAAAGCGTTCCGAACCTGAAACGGGTCGGGCAAAAACCGGTTGCCCGTCGAGGTAACGGCCGAGGTCGTCAGCCAGTGCTTCAGCCGAGTGGTAACGAAGCTCTGGTGATTTTTCCAAACACTTCAGGCAGATTGTTTCCAGGTCCCGGTCAACGTCCGTGTTCTTGAAACGGGGTGAAGTGACGGGCTCGTCGACGACGCGACGAAGAATCTGAATCGACGAGTCGCCGGTGAAGGGGGCATCGCCGGTCAGCAACGCGTACAACAATGCTCCCAAACCATAGACGTCCGTGGCAACGGTCAGGTTTCGAACCCTACCCGCCGCCTGTTCCGGCGACATATAGCCGGGAGTTCCAAGGATCGTTCCCGACTGGGTCACGTCCTTGTCGTGTTTGATCAGTTTTGCCAGGCCGAAATCGGTCACATAAGGCTGGCCGTTTGTGTCCATCAGGACATTGGCCGGTTTCAAATCGCGATGCAACACACCGCGCTGATGCGCGTGATTTACAGCCAGGGCAATAATGCGTGTGAGCCGGACGGCTTCTTCGGGAGTGATTGCCTGGTTGTCAATGTACTGTTTGAGGTTGGGCCCTTCGACGTATTGCATGCACAGCCATGGGCTGTTGTCCGTGATGCCAACTTCGTAAATCGAAACGATGTTGGGATGGGCCAGCGTAGCGGCAGCCTCGGCCTCCATTCGAAATCGACCCGCCTCTCCGGGATCGCGCCGCAGAATTTTTATTGCAACGAACCGGTCAAGACTCTTCTGACGGGCCTTGTAAATCGAACCCATCCCGCCGGCGCCAATTTTCTGAAGCAATTCGAAATCGCCAAACCGTCTTGGCAAGTCCTCCTCAGCAACTAACGACGGAGCCAGTTCCATGGAGTCTGAAAGTCCAACTGCCAGATGTTCCATGCCGCCCCAGTTCGCCAGGAACTCCTCGATCTCGGATTTCCATTCGGGGAATTTTAACGGCAGCGATTCGATGTCCGTCTCGCCACGCTCAAGTGCCAGAACGCAGTGTTCAATGGCTTCGTCCAGCGTCGGGTTCGCCGCGGACGGATGGATCAGGTCGGAATCAGAAGGTCTTGTCATACAGCTATTGACCCGCCAGCAACGATCGCAGCGACTTCAGCCCGCGGAACAACAATCCGGCAACGGCTGATGGACTGCGCCCAACCATTTCCGCAGTCTCGTTCAGCGATCGCCCCTGCAAGTGATGCAAAACGACAACTTCCTGTTGTGGGGTCGGCAGCTGGCGGATCGCATCGCTCAATTGTTGCATCTGTTCGCAACGGGCAACGCACAGACTGGGAGTTGTTTGCTCTGCGACAATCCATTGTTGCGCGCCGATCCGCGAACTGTCACCATTTCGCTGCAAGGATTGTTCGCGGCGAACGTCCCGCTTCTGACGTGTCAAAGCCCGCGCGGCATCGGCAACATTGTTGGCCAACATCTGGCTTAACCACTTCGCCATTTCAGCGCCACTGGTTCCACGAAACTGGTCCAGGTTCTGATGCGCATCCAGCAGCGTCTGCTGCACGATATCCGAGGGTTCCAGTTTGGACTGAAAGCGAGAGATGAGCCCCAGGGCCTGAAGCCGCAGAAAGCTTCGGTAGCGGCCGAGCTCCCTGATCGAGCCAGATTGAAATGCGGAAATCGAACTCGCATCGCCGAACGGCGACTTGTCGACACTGTTCGTGCCCATCGAAGTTCTCCGCGAATTCAGGATTGGAGCCCTCGTGATCATGTTCCTCGCCAGCAGTGTGCAAGAGTCTGCGGCCGGTTCACAAAACGTCTCACGGTGCCCGCATTATAAGTCTAAGGCGCCATTCCTTTTCAGAGTGTGCGCGGGATTCCGGAAAAATTATGGATTTTTTTCTGGCAAGTCCAGAGCCGGAATTTCCCAGCAATTTTCAGTTTTCCCCGCGCCATCTGAATAGCGTTTGTCGCCCGTACTCAAGGAATCCGAACTCTTTTTCATGAAAGGCAACAACCAATGAAACGCTCCTGCACCAAGAGATTGAAACGTCGCTCAAAATCCACCAATTCAGGCAACGGCATGGGATTCGAATCGCTGGAACCCCGGCAAATGATGGCCTTTAGCGGGGCGTTTGACGGTACGACATTGACGCTGACCCAGACGACCGACGATGGGGTCGCAATTATTGACAACGATGGGGTCGGAAACGCATTTCGAGTGACGGACTTGTCCGGCTCGCCTATCTACGTTGCCGCCCAGAATGTCGTTGTCAACTTGTTGGATGGAGTGAACGGCCTGAATTTCAATCTCAACCAGGCGCACAGCGGTGACGTGACGATCGTCGCGGGTGCGGGCGATCGCGGGATCACTTTTGGTGGAACCCTCAATTCCATCGGCGGCAACCTCTCAGTCACTTCAGGCAATGGCCAACAGGGAATCGCCCCTGCACAACACACAGCCCTGACGGTCGGTGGCGATATGTCAATTGACTTGGGCCTGGGTAACGACAGCCTTCTATTGCTGAACGATTTGTCAGTCGGCGGCAACCTGATTCTCGACAGCGTCAACCAGGTGAATGCCAATGCGGCCGATCTGGAAATTGCTGGAAGCATTGTCGTTGACAACTCGGACGAAGACATTGCATCCTCTTTCCACAAGATCAACGCCACCATGTCGATCATTGGTCAGGATTTTACTTATATCGGAAACAGCAGCGTGGACGTCGTCAGCCTTGAGGCGATGTCAATTGCAAATGACACCAATATCAACCTTGGTGATGGGATCACGGGTGGGTTTGCGAGTCAGGAGCTGTCCATTGAAAACATGGGGCTCGGCAACTTAACTGTTATCTCCGGAGACACGACAAACTCGGACAATCTGACGCTAAACGTATTCGAACTTCAAGGAAGTTTCGATCTGAATCCGGGGGACGGTGTCAATTCAACCATTCTCTATGGCGCGTCGCTTGGCTCTTCGATAACTTATTCGGGGGGATCGGGAGTTGATTTTGTGTCCTTCGACATGCCCGCGTTTTATCCTCCGGAACAGAACGTGATGGTCTCAATGGGAGCTGGCAACGATACTTTCGCGTTGCTGGATGGCGGGAGGATTAGCAATTTGCACATCGATTTTGGCGAAGACCAGGACGACTTTCTCAATAGCTACGGGGAGTTCACCTTCGATGCCCAACTCGACTCTCTGCGCCGGTTCAGCCACGACTTCGATTCGGCAACCAAAACGATGACATCGACGGAAATCGTCAACACGGCGATTGGAGATATTCATGTAGCCATCGATCCAATCACAGGCTGGTACGCCGCCGATGGCGGGCCAATTACCTACGCCGCCAATCTGAATATCAATTTGCTATCGGGAAGCGGATGGAATCTCGATCTGAACAACGCCGGCGGTTTGAATGGCGACCTGAACATTGATTTGGGAAACGGCGACCGGTCCTTGTCATTTACGGGAAATGACAATTCGATCTTTGGTGACCTGTCGATTCTTGGCGGAAGTGGCAGTCAATCGGTCACACTCGATCTATTTCAACCACTGAGCGTAACGGGCGATGTTGCGGTCGATCTGGGTGTTCGTTCCGATCAGATCAGCGACATTCTCAACGGCTTAAGCGCCAATTCGCTGTCGCTCACTGGGGTGAACTATTTTGTCAATCAGGGGACAATCGACGTCGCGAATGACCTGGTGTTTGATGTTTCCGGCGAGGTGGAGACAACCGTATTTCGCAACGACCAGCAGCTAGGCGTTCAAGGCAACATGAGCTACTTTGGGGGTGCTGGTGAAGATTCAATGATCCTCGATGCTCCTGCGGCCGGAACTGGAGTTAAGGGTGATTTTTTTGCGAGCCTGGGGGACAACGTATCCGCCACATCTCAGCTCGTCATCATGGACGCCAACGCCGAGATATTCGGCAAGACAACGGTACTTTCGACGAGCACTCTGGGGCAGGATGTCTTTCGAGCGGAATCGCTTTCTGAATTGAAGGGAGATGTTTTTGTCAACCTTGGTGGCGGACCCAATATCGGCAACTTTGGTCAGACAAGTCATTCGAACTCGATCGGCTACCGGGGTGGTGAAGGAAATGATACTGTCTATCTTCGGACCATGGGCCTCACGCCCGCCGATTTCAATGTGGTACTTGGAGCCGGCGACGACGAACTGACCCTCGAACCATCGACCAACATTGCCGATTTGTTGCGGATTGATTTTGGAGGGGGCGATGACCAGTTCATCAACAACAAAGGGGCCTTTGGATGGGAAACCCGTCTGTTGAACCTCCGCGGATTTAGCAGCTTTTATTACCCCATCCCTGATTTCCTGAACATCGTTCAGGTCGCTGACACGGGCGACGTCGCCTTCGATAACGATGGCACTGCTGGAGCGATTCAGATCGACGCGACCGAGGCGGCTTATGAACTGACTCCGACAACGAATCTTCGAATCAACATGCTGGCGGGCAGCAGTTCCGATGTTGCAGTCGACCTGGTGACCTCCATCGCTGGCGATTTGGTCATTGATTTAAGCCACGGCGACCGGGACCTGTTCATGGTCGGCACCGCCAACGAGGTGACGGGCAATCTGCGAATCGTTGGCAAGGACGGTGAACAAACGTTGCATCTGGCTGAAAATGCCGACCTCGCCGTGGCCGGGAACATGGTAGTCAACTTGCGCGATGGTGCCGACGTTATCGATGACGGCGGCAACAAACTGGATATAGGCGGAAGCCTGTATTTGCGGAATGTGAATCACTACGAAGTGACGAACGACCTGCATGTTGCGGAGAACATGGTCTTCGCGACCTTGTGGGAAACCGAAAACTCACGGCTGGACAGCGATTCAAATATCCAGATCGATGGTTTCTTCTATTATCTCGGCGGTAATGGCGAGGACGTTGTTTTGTTGAGTGACACGACCATCAATGGTGGTGCCTACGTAAATCTCGGACTGGGAGTTACATCGGGCAGCACGCAATTGGTAGATCTTTCTTCCAATACATCCATCGGGGGCAATTTCGGTGTTCGGGCGGATACAGCAACGGGGGGAAATCACGTCGCAATGGATTCCTCGACTCTAATTGTCGGAAACATGACCGTTAATTTCACAGGAAGCACCACGCCAAATACCGCTGTGCTGCGGGGAACCTGGCTTGGCGACTATGGAACGTATCGGGGCGGCAGCAGTTCGGATCAGGTTTCGTTTGGTGCCACGGCAACCGACATGTATTTTTCCTCGCTGCTGTTTGAAGGCGACGACGAGTTCACGCTTGAATCGACATCTGATGTTCAGTTCAAGTTCATCGACTTCGGCAGCGGAACCGATTCGTTTGACGACGAGCACGTCGCGATTTTCCCGCTGAACACGGACAACTTGCCTTAGCTCTGCGCGTGGTCGACGCCAGATTAGGCATAGCAAATCCAGGAAACCGCCGCAGTTTCGGCAGGCAGCTTCTGAAACTGCGTCGGCTTCATAGTCCGACCTCAACAAGTCAGTTCGATCTGTGGAGTCTGAATCGTAAAATCAATCTTTTCAGAGAAGCCTCCCCCTTTCTAAAGTTGGAGCAAAAACATGACTTATTTTGACGATCAACTTTGGAAATTTCACAGATCTCGTCGAAGCCCTCGCACCGTCGCGAGCGGATCTGCGGGTGCGATTGCATTTTTCGCAGGCGTTGCGCTAGCTGGGCAAATTATGCTCTGGGCAGGCTGCTTTGAGCTGGGCAAAACTCCTGCAATTAAAGTTCTCGACTACTGGCCCGGATTCTTGACGGGCGGACTGTTGCTGGGCATTCCCGCAGTCTTCACAGCACGAAAACTGTATGACTTGATTCATCACGATTGAACCAGTCTCAAGAGTTCCTCACCATTAGAACTACTTCCCAAGACGGAAAGCAAGGGAAAGCAATTCCTGCAAAAAGCAGGAAAACGATTATTCCCATGATACCGTTAAATGATCTAGTGGTTTGTCAGCATTGAATTTTAGGGTAGACGGATTTCAGTTTGCAACGAGCGTCCTTGATTTTCATTTGCCAGTCAACGCCTCGCTGAGTTTCG
>JBEBGH010000459.1:0-3540 GCA_040081565.1 Pirellulaceae bacterium | reverse complement strand
GATATTCTGCGTTCGCGGCTGGAAAAGGCCTTCACCAAGCGAGGCTTGGTCGTGTTGACTGCCGCCTCGCAAAAGGAAGCGATTGAGATCGCGGCGCGGGAAAAGCCGCAGATGGCTGTTCTGGATATCAAGATGCCGGACAACGAAGGATTGCAGCTCTTACGAGAACTTCGCAAGGTTTCTCCCGATACGAGGGCCGTGATCCTGACAGGCTACGGCAGTATTGCCAACGCGGTTCAAGCGGTGAAAGTTGGTGCGGTCAACTATGTCACCAAGCCGGCCGATGCTGACCAAGTTTTGAACGCGCTGGGATTTCATGTTGGTCCGACCGCGAAAGCGGAAGAGGCAGAAGGCAGCCCCGAACTGCATCCGCCATCACTGGCCGAAGCACAATGGGAGCACATCCACCGCGTTTTGTCGGATTGTGGCGGCAATATTTCTGAAGCGGCCCGACGACTTGATATTCCCCGTCGGACGCTGCAACGCAAATTGAAGAAAATGGCTCCTTAGTCGTCGCTTGAAAAGACCATGTTTGCGGTCGTCCATCCGGGCTGTAGCCTTGGAAGGGCAATTTTTGCTTGGAATTTGGACGATTCGACGCGATCGGTTCGCCTTATCGAGTTCAGGCACTTTCACTATACTTTTCCGTTTCAATGCAGTGCGCTGGCAACTTTTGTCGCTGCCAGAGCGATTTCTTTGTCACTTGAACGCGAAAAGTTCTCATGATCACCACAATCATTTGTGTTGTCTTTGTCCTCGGTTATTTGGCGATCGCCTTCGAACATAATCTCCACGTCAATAAAGCGGCCTCGGCGTTGCTCGCCGGCGTACTGTGCTGGACCTTGTATGCCATGAATGGTGGCGAGTTCATGCAAGAGAAGGACGTGCCTAAGTGGTTTATCGAAGAGCATACCGAGAAACCGAAAACGGAAAACGGGGCAGCCGATCCATCACATGATGCAGCCAAAGACTCTACAGCGCATGGGTCGTCTCACGTTATTCGCGATTACATCATCGAGGGGCAGTTGGCTCACAACTTGGCAGAAGTTGCCCAGATTCTGTTCTTTTTGTTGGGAGCCATGACGATTGTCGAGATTGTGGATGCCTTCGGCGGATTTTCGGTGATTACGGATCGCATTCAAGCGACGAACAAACTGAAACTCTTGTGGGTCATTAGCTTTCTCACATTCTTCATGTCTTCGGTCCTCGACAATTTAACGACCACCATTGTCATGATCTCGTTAGTAAGGAAACTCGTCGACGATCATAAAACACGATTATTCTTCGCGGGCATGATTGTCTGTGCAGCGAATGCCGGAGGGGCTTGGACAGTGATCGGTGACGTTACAACGACCATGCTGTGGATCAAGGACAAAATCAGCGTCGTCGAGGTAATGATCCGTCTGTTTATCCCGAGCATGGTTTGCTTTTTGGCCCCCCTCCTGCTGATTTCGATGTATATGAAGGGCGACGTGCAGCGTCCCAAGGAATCTGCCGAAGAGAAATTGATCAACGTACCTTCCGGAGCCAAAACGCTCATCTTCATGGTTGGAGTTATCGGTCTGCTATCGGTGCCGGTTTTCAAACTCATCACACACTTGCCACCTTTCATGGGGATCCTCTTGAGCTTAAGTGTGTTGTGGATCGTGGCCGAAATCGTTCGCAAGGATTTTGACCAAGTCACCAAAACGTCTACTCACATTCTCGATATCCTCAAACGAGTAGATTCGAGCACCATTTTGTTTTTCTTGGGAATTTTGCTGGCGGTTGGATCGCTGTCGCAGGCGGGAATTTTGACGAAGGTTGCCGGTTTGCTGGACACCTATGTTGGCAATCAAGATTTAATCGCGATCATGATCGGGTTGCTGTCCAGCGTCGTCGACAACGTGCCCTTGGTTGCGGCCGGTATTGAAATGTATGACTTCCCGCGCGACCATAGCTTTTGGATGTTCTTGGCCTACACGGCCGGCACGGGCGGTAGTTGCTTAATCATCGGATCGGCTGCCGGGGTTGCCGCGATGGGACTCGAAAGAATTAACTTTGTTTGGTACATGATTTACATCACCCCTTTCGCCTTGATCGGTTACTTTGCCGGTGCCGCCACCTATTACGGCATCGTGCATTACTTGGGCTGGTAGGGGCCGGACAATATTCTGGACACTGCGGTCGTGTGTGAGTTGCGGAGCAACGAGATGTGAATGCCAGGGACGTAAGTCCCAGGTAACGATCTTCGGTGTTTGTCGCCTTTCGCTCCGCGACCACGATGAGACGTTGGGCCGGCCGTCGGTGATCCCAAATAGCCGCCAAACCCCAATTTCTTTAGCAATCGGCCATTTTCTTGGCGGATCGGGCAGACCAATCCGGCTCTCCTACGTGGAGACTAGAATTAGAGCCTATCCCAAAAGGGGTCAGACCCTTGAATGCCGGAGAAGATCAGGCCCCCTTTGGGATAGGTTCAAAATAATCCGAGCCCGGGTTGCCGTTAGTAATCGCATTTCGGTTTCGGCGGAATTTCAATGTTGCGAACCGAACACTTAAGACTTTTTTTGCAATGATTCGCCTTGTGTCTGACAACCAAAAACCCGAACAACCCTTTGATCGACAACAGATGTCTGATCTCACCGACAAGTCGTTGATGCGGCGGTTGAAAGAAGGCAGCGAAGACGCGGCAACCGCGCTGTATCTGCGTTATGCCCAGCGGTTACAGCAACTGGCGGATGCGCAGGTTTCGCCCGGGATGGCGGTGCGAGTCGATCCCGAAGGCGTCGTGCAAAGTGTCTTTCGAACGTTCTTCCGCCGGACGGCCTCCGGCCAATACGAAGTCGCGGAGAAAGAAGACCTCTGGAAGTTGCTGCTGGTGATGGCCCTTAACAAAATTCGTTCGGCTGGTTCCTTTCACCGAGCCGCGAAACGCGACCTTAAAAAGACACAAGCATTGCCGGGACAAATTGATGACTCGGCGGATGGCAACGAAACGGCACTCACGATCCTGAAACTGACAGTGGCGGAAGTTGTGGGAGACTTGCCTGAGGACCAACGAGAAATTGTTTGGCTGCGAATTGAGGGACATGAGGTTGCCGAAATCGCGGAAAAGACTGGGCGTGCCAAACGGTCAGTCGAACGAATTCTGCAGACCTTTCGACAAAAACTAAGCGACTCGATTGCTGACGGCACATGACTCCCACACGAACCACTTTCCAGCCGACATTTTCACCGCCGACCGAGCAGGCGTTCGCGGCGTTTGAGTCCCGTTGGCGGGCCGATGTTCCGAACTTGATCGAACAAGTGCTGACAACGATCGACCCCGAGGAAAATGACAACGCACTTGTTGAGCTGGTGCGAATTGATATGGAGCTGGCCAGCGCGGTCGGCCCAGTCCGCGAGACACGGAATTACCTGGCGCGATTTCCCCGACTGGCCGTTGATCCGCTCGTTGTTCGGGAGTTGCTGTTCGAAGAATTTCGCTTGCGAAAGGCGAGAGGCGAGCCTGTTTCAGCCAGCGAGTTCGGTGACCGTTACGAAATCGATCGTGAAAGTTGG
>JBEBGH010000132.1:0-13207 GCA_040081565.1 Pirellulaceae bacterium | reverse complement strand
CCCAATGCCATCTCTTATTCTTCGTCTTCGTCCTTGAGGTTCGCCTTGCTGATGACATCCTGTTGGATGTTTCCCGGCATGTTGTCGTAGTGGTGGAAATCCATAGTGAAACTGCCCATGCCACCAGTAATACTGGAAAGCGTTCGGGCGTAGGTCGTCACCTCTCGCAGCGGAACTTCGCAATGGACGATCGTCATTCCACCGCCAACGGTGTCACTACCCGATACTCTCCCACTACGACCGGACATGTCACTGAATATATCGCCGACATTCTTCTCGGGAACGGTCACTTCCAGTTTGACGATGGGTTCGAGAAGAACTGGCTTGGCCTGTAAAAAGACTTGTTTGAAGACGTGGCGGGCAGCGGTTTTGAATGCCGCCTCACTACTGTCGACGTCATGGTATTTGCCGAAGTGAACTTCGATGCATAGGTCTTGCACTGGGTAACCGGCAATCACACCGTTAGCAATTCGTTCGGCAAAGCCTTTGCTGATAGCCGGCATGAAGTTACCGGGGATTGTACCGCCAACAATCGAGTCGACCCACAAAAAATTGGCTTTGGGGTCGTAATGGTACTCCTTCATCGAGTGAAAATTATCTTTAACGGCAAACTTGGCAATGTCGGTACCACGCGGCAACGGCATCATGCGAATATGGACTTCGCCAAACTGGCCGCGTCCCCCGGATTGTTTGCGGTGACGATAGCTTCCTTCCGCTTTGGCCATAATTGTCTCGCGGAAGGCAATCCGCGGCGGTTTCGTTTCAACGTCCAATTTATCGCGACGATGCAATCGTTCTTGAATGACCGTCAAATGCAACTCGCTCATTCCGGTCATCACGAGTTCTTTCGTTTGCGGGTCACGGTCGAGATGGAAGGTCGGATCTTCTTCGACCACTTTGTGCAAAGCGCTGGACAGTTTCGTTTCATCGCCTCGAGTTTTGGGAGCCACCGCAAGGCCAACCATGGGTTTCGGGAAATTGATGGCAGGCAACTCAAGTTCCCCGAGCGAGGTGGACGTGTGCAAGTCGTCCATCTTGGCAACGGCCACGATTTCTCCTGGCCCAGCGACATCCACCGGAACGGTTTGTTCACCTTGGACTTTTAGCAAGGCACCCATTTTCAGGTTTTTGCGAGCCGAGGAGGCGTGGACCGAGTCGTCTCGTTTTAATTGGCCACTGAAGATGCGAATAAAACTCAATTTCTGAACAAACGGGTCGATTCGAGTGCGGAATACTTGCGCAACCAGCGAGTTTGAATCCGGCGAAATCGTCTTGGCGTCGCCATTTTGACCAAACGTCCTGGGCAAGTCAGCGGGAGAAAGTCCGCAAAGGTCAACCGCCTCCAGGACCTCGCGGAGCCCGATTTGATTTTTTGTCGAGCAACAAACAATTGGGATCAATGTTCCCGCCTTCACGGCTTCCACAATCAAATGGTGAATTTGGTCTTCGCTGGGCATTTGACCTTCGAAGTATTTTTCCATCACTGCTTCATCGACTTCAACAATCGATTCAATCAGTCGATCACTAATCGGGTGAGGGTCGACTGCCGCACCACTCACATCGGCAGGCAATTTCAACGTGCTGATGACACCTTTGAAATGAGGTCCCGTGCCGACGGGTACATTCAGTAAAACGCATTGAGAACCGAAGACTTCCTGGATGTTGCTCAAGAGCTTGGGGAAGTCCAGATTCTCATCGTCCATCTTGTTGATGACGATGATGCGACCCAAGCCAGCCTCGCCCGCCAAGCGGAAGACCCGCCGGGTGTTCACTTGGATACCAGAGTGGGCGTTGATCACAATCAGGGCATTCTCGACCGCGCGCATCGCTCCTGCGACCTGGCCGATGAAATCGGGATATCCAGGCGTGTCGATCACGTTGAAGTTCAAATCATTGAACTTGAAGTTCGTCGCCTTGGCTTCGATACTGTATTTGTGTTTTTTTTCCTCGGGGTCAAAATCGCAAATGCTGGAGCCGTCATCAACCGAATGTTTTCCGTTGACCGCCCCGGTTAGCATCAAAAAACCGTCTGCCATCGTTGTTTTCCCAGCGCCACCGTGGCCGCACAGAACAATGTTGCGAATCATCTCGATTTTTTGCATGGTTGAACCTCGAATAAAGAATTGATCAATG
Organism: Pirellulaceae bacterium; assembly: GCA_040081565.1. Classification (GTDB taxonomy): domain Bacteria; phylum Planctomycetota; class Planctomycetia; order Pirellulales; family Pirellulaceae; genus BJ22. The sequence continues at coordinate 11,074 of JBEBGH010000132.1, read as the reverse complement.
TTTTTTGGCGAACAAGTCAGATGCGCCCGTTGCAGTTCCCGATTGACGTCGAGTTCTTCGGATCTTTGGTCTGGCTAGCGAAGTAACAGGCAAGAGAAATTGCAAGAAAGCGACTGCCGCATCGCGCTGTACGCCGACTTGGCGTGCCAGCGAAATGGGAATCGCTGTAGTCTGGACGTCGCCGCACGACAGGCGTGAAAAGCGACTTCCGATTAAGTCAATCGCGGACCAAACTTGCATCGGAATATCATTCGTTTTGAATTGAGGGATTCAAGAGAATTCCTTCGCTGCAATATGGCACAGCCCAAAACGCGCCGCAAGTAGCGTCCCATCTAAATCCTGTCGATTCGGCGTAACCGCATTTTCGAAAGCTTTTTTTGCGTCGAAGACAGCTTGATCGGATAAAATGATTTCACGCAATTTCGAAACGCAGGCGGAAATTTTCTATTTCTATGTCGATTCCATTCTCGCCCATCAATCTGGAAGACTGTTTGAATGCTGGCGCGGGGTCAGAGTTGTTTCTGGTCGAGGGAGAATCGGCGGCGCTGGGCGTGGTGCGCGCCAGGAATCAGCAGACTCAGGCGGTATTGCCCATGCAAGGCAAACCCCTTAACGCTTGCAAGGCCACTCGTGATCGGGTCGCGAAATTTCAGCTGTTTCAAAAACTGACGCAAGCGATCGGTGCAGGATGGGGCGATTCGTTTTCGATGGAGCAAGTCCGTTACGAACGCATTCTTTTGCTGTTTGATCCAGATGCCGATGGCATCCACTGCGGCGCGCTGATGACCATGTTTTTTTATCGTTGGATGCGTCCCCTTTTGGATTCGCAACGCATCGTTATCGTGCATGCACCGCTGATCAAATTGACTTCGCGGCGCCTGAAAAATCCGGCGTTTGCTTATACCGAAGACGACTACCAGCGGGCAGTACGATTTTTTAAAGAAAAAGGTATCTCGGACGTGTCCGTCAATCGATTTCGCGGCTTGGCGAGCCTCGACGAAGAAACCTTGGCGCGAAGCTGCCTATGCCCCGAAACTCGACGCTCGTCCATCGTCACCGTCGCCGAGTCGGCGATCGCAATTTTCGGGCCGTCCAGCATGCGCCCGACCAGATAAGTGCTTCACGCTGTCGATAGGTTGAGCGAGATCCTGGTGAATGACTATGCACGACGAATTTGTCCAACCTATTTTGGCTTCACGGCCGACAATGCCGGAACGTGATCAAGCCAAGAATGTCGGTCCGGTGTCGAGCCATCGAATAGCCCGAAAAACGCTTTTTGCAACGTCTTGGTGATCGGCCCGGGTTTACCGCTGCCGACAGTGATTTGATCAACACTGCGAATAGGAGTGACCTCGGCTGCGGTACCTGTCATAAACAATTCGTCGGAAACATAGAGGAGTTCGCGTGGAATTTGTTCTTCGATGACTTCATAGTCCATGTCCTTGGCTAATTGGATAATCGTGTCGCGAGTGATGCCACCCAGAATCGAAGCGGCGAGTGGCGGAGTGTAGATCTTCCCGTTACGAACGAAAAACAGATTTTCCGCAGCGCCTTCTGCCACGAGTCCGGTCGCGCTGACCGAAATGCCTTCTGCATATCCATGCATTCTGGCTTCCGCGCCGATCAAGTACGAATTCAGGTAATGCCCACCGGCCTTGCTGAGCACAGGATTTGAGGCGCTGGTGGTCCGATGCCAACTGGAAACGCACGCGTCGATGCCGTTTTGCATTCCTTCGGTGCCCAGGTAGGCTTCAATTTCGAAAGCTCCGATTGCGACTTCAACCGGGGCGTTGCTGGGCGGGACCACGCCGATCGAACTCATCCCACGAAAGATCAAGGGCCGCAAGTAAGAGCCGGTGAGCCCGTTTTCAACGATCAATTCGTGGCAGGCATTTTCAAGTTCGGTTTGGGTGAACTTTTGGTTCATCCGATAAACTTTGGCCGAGTCGAGCAAACGTTTGATGTGGGCACCCAAGCGAAAAATCGCGGGTCCGTTGGGCGTTTTGTAGGACCGAATCCCCTCGAACACGCTGGTGCCGTAATGGAGCACGTGCGACATGACATGCACGGTGGCCGATTCCCAATTGACCATCGTGCCGTTCATCCAAATGACTTTACTGGGTTTCATAGTTCCCTCGATTGATTGTTCCAAGTGATCGCAGATTTTATCGTAAATCGTCGGCGGGTACATCCCGCAACCAAGGGTGATTGTGCGTCACTTGGACGCGCATCAAAATCGAACTTAAAAAAGGACGCGAAAATGAATGCAAATGAATCACTGGCACATCTTGGCAGGTTCCCCCGAATTTTGGAGGCCTTGGTTGCGGGACTTTCGGACTCCGTTTGGCGCTGGAAGCCTCCCACCGGAAACTGGTCCATTTTGGAAGTTGTGTGCCATTTGCGAGATGAGGAACGAGAGGACTTTCGCCAACGTCTGGAGTTGACGATTACGGACCCGAGTCAACCATGGCCGAAGATCGACCCGGTCGCCGCGGCAACCACTCGAGACTACCAAGGCCAAGTGCCGGCGACTGTGTTACAGGAATTCTTGGAGGAGCGAGAGAAGTCGTTGGCATGGTTGAGACAGTTCAAGGAAATTCCATTGGAGCGTGCCTATCAACATCCAAAGGTTGGCCCCGTTACGGTTGGTGAGTTATTGGCTTCCTGGGCGGCTCACGATTTGTTGCATGTGCGACAGATCACCAAACGAATTTTTGAAGCTCATCAAGAAGAAGTGCGACCCTACCCGATCGTCTATGCCGGAACTTGGGCTGAGTCTTGAAGCAACTCCGCCGTGGAGCGTAACCTGCCCAAGTACCGTTCAAGGGGCGGCGTGGTTAGAATGAGAACGACTCCGATACCTTACTGCCTATCACGAATGTGGTCAGACCCCTTGGGGGATAGGCTCCAGATTTGATTTCCGAAAGCCATCGATGGGACGATTCAGTTATTTGTTGTTTGTAGGAATGACCGCGCTGTGCTGGGGAGTTTACGGTCCTGTGCTGCACGTGGGCCAAGAACGTCTCGGTGATGACGGTCAAAACAGTACGTTAAGATCTTTGATCTGCGTGGGCGTTGCCTATTTCGTGATCGCAGTCGTCGTACCGCTGGTGGTGTTGTTCAAGCATGGCGAGAAAGGAAACTGGAGTGCTCGCGGCTTTGTGTGGTCCGTTTTTGCCGGTGGAATTGGCGCGCTTGGGGCTTTGGGAATCATCATGGCTTTCAAATATGGTGGCACACCAGTATTTGTAATGCCGCTGGTTTTTGGCCTGGCACCAGTGATGAACACATTGACCACGATGTTGATGAATCGAACCACAGGCAACGCTTCCATCCCGTTTTATTTGGGAATCTTTATCGTCGCGATCGGAGCGGTCGGTGTTTTGTACTTCAAGCCGGCAAAGCCAAAAGGTCATGCAGACAGCGCCAAAGTCTCGACAAAAACTGAAAAAGCCGATGGCGAAGGAAACAAGGCAGATGAAAAAGCCGACGAACAAGAACCCGCTCCGGATGCTGTCCCGGAGGACAAGGATGTTGGAAAAACAACCAGCGAAACCACAGAGTCGGATGACGTCGCAAAAACCCAATCTCCTGCGAAAGCAGCCGCCAAGACCGGCATGGTGAAAGGCCCCAATATTTGGAACCTGATGTTTGTGTTGATGACCGCGTTGTGTTGGGGCGCCTACGGTCCTGTATTACACAACGGACAATCGAAAATGAACGGCAGCCGTTTGCGCCCCTTTCTCTGTGTGGGATTGGCGTATTTCGTGATTGCGGTTGTGGTGCCTTACTTTTTGTTGATCAAATTCCCTGAGCCAGGCAGTTGGACACACGTGGACGGTGTCATGTGGTCTCTGATGGGCGGCACCGCCGGGGCGCTAGGCGCGTTGGGTATCATTTACGCTTTCAATTTCGGCGGCAAACCGATCTTCATTATGCCGCTGGTTTTTGGTGGTGCTCCAGTGGTCAATACGCTTGCGGAAACTATTTCGCATAATTTGTGGGACCAACTCTCGACCTCGTTCTTTTTAAGTCTGGGAGTGGTTATTCTTGGCGCTGTGACGGTTCTGGTTTCGGCTCCCAAGGGGCCACATGGGAAACCCGTGGTTGCGCCTCCACCTGCACCAACACCGACGACTTAGGCACCTCGTCGCGCGCCGGGATTTGAGTGGAGTCTAGTAAAGATGAACGATCAAGAAATTGCCGAGAAAATAGAGCAGCAGCTTAGCCATGTCTGGATGGTGCGAGCGTTTTTGAAGCATTGTGAGGAAGCCGAGGAGGACGACGAATTGAACGAAGTCCACCGCGAGTTGTACGACGTCGCACTTGCTGTCGGCGCTCCGTTTGAGGCCAAGGACTGGCCGAGCTATGTCAAAATTGCTCGGAAGAAATTCAAAAAGCTCAAGCAAGCTGCAGCGTTGTTCAGTGAAATCCAACCAGAAATTTCTTCACACACCAATTTCAAGATGGCCGTTCAATCGCTGAACGTTGCCGTATTAGAAATTGCTCAAATATTGGGAATTCCGGCGGCCGAATAATCATGTTCCACGCCGATTGCCATACCATTCGATGTGTTGCCGAGGACAAAAACTGAACCCGGCAGCTTCCGCCAAGGGTTTCAACCATTCTTCACGGGCCTTCAACGTTGGGACGTCGATTCCTTCGGGCATTAACAAGACGCGGTCCCGATCGACGTTGCCAATCTGTGCGAGCAAGAGTTCGATTTCCTCCCGGTCGTGTGGCTCCGCGACGACAAATTTAAGTTGATAGGGAAAGCGGGCAATCAACTGACGTAGCACATCGAGTTGAATCCGAGTTTTCTCATGGCGCTGGGCCCAGGCCCCTGCCCGCTCGACCGAAGGGGTCGAATTCGAAAGCTTGGGGCTGATGGACATCAGGTCACAAGCGACTTCGCGGTAGATTGTCCCCGCAGTCTCAATCGTCAAATGCTTGTGGTGTTTGGCAAGTTGTTGCGTCAATGATTCAATCTCAGGAGCCAACATTGGCTCGCCACCGGTTATGACAACATGCTCGACTTCATAGCTCAGGACCTGGAAAACGACATCTTTCTGCGGGACGTTTTTGCCGTCGGGATTCCATGAGGTGAATGGCGTGTCGCAAAAACTGCAGCGCAAATTGCAACCGGAGGTGCGGAGAAAGACGCTATTTGTCCCGACGAGGAATCCCTCGCCTTGGCGGCTGACAAAGATTTCGGAAATGTTCATGCGTTGACGTTGTTCGCTGCAATTGCCTGACGGTCGCTGCATCATAACAAACAGAATCGCTTCACCAAACTGTTGATTGAAACCTGCCACCAATTGGTGGTTGAAGGCGAAATAACGCAATTATCGGATGGCCGCGTGAGGCAATATGGCTTACGGTATCGATCGGGACTTGAGATTAGACTGCGGCACCGAGTATCTTGACCTGTCAAGCTAAAACGATCCTTATCAGCTGTTCAAACATTTCTAAACTAACTATGCCGACCGAATCACAAAATTTGTTGGAGACTTTTGAAAATCAGTTTCCCCATCGCGATTACGTCATCGAAATCAATTGTCCCGAGTTTACTTCGGTATGCCCGAAGACCGGTCAGCCGGATTTTGGTGAGTTGCAATTTAGCTATGTGCCTGAAAAGAAGTGCGTCGAGCTGAAGAGCCTCAAGATTTACTTGCAGAGCTTTCGCAACAAAGGAATCTTTTACGAAAACGTAACCAATTCCATATTGGACGATTTTGTTGCCGTCGTTCAACCGCGACGAGTTGTGGTGACCGCGAATTTTACCCCGCGCGGTGGAATTTCGTCGACGATAATCTGCGAATATGAGAGTTCCAAGTCCTGATCTGTAGTGAAAGGTCTGTAGATGGACCAACCCGTCGAAGTACTGCTGACTGGATTCAGTGATGAGATATCGCCCTCGAAACGAATCGACGAGCAATTTTCAGTCGCAGCCGCGTTGGGGATGCGTTACGTTACCTTGAGGTTTCTAGACTGTGGTAACGGTGTAAAGAATATTTTGGCTTTGGATCAAAACGAGCGGGCTCACGCGCGGCAACGGCTGCTGGATTTTGGGCTCCAAGTTTCTTCGCTAGGTTCGCCCATAGGAAAGGTCAAAATTGTCGATACAGAGGACGGCACTCAGAATGCCTTCAGGCCGTGGGCCGACTACCTCGACAACGAAGTTAGTCGAGCGATCGAACTCGCGCCGTTTTTCGAAACGAAGCTCATTCGTGGATTTTCCTTTTATCACCCCAAGGGTTCTGATCCGCAGGAGTATTTAGCTCAGGCTTCCAGTCGGATCCGCGAAATTGTCAAGCGTTGTGCGGACGCCGGCCTGGTATTTGGTCTGGAAGTGGAAGCAAATTTAATCGGCAACAATGCCGCCAATTTGCTGGAAATCGTCGATCAGGTTCAGCATGATTCTCTGCGGCTGATTTTCGATGGAGCCAATCTGGTAACCCAAGGCTACTCAACGGCAGGAGTCTTCCAGCAATGGCAGCAAATGAAACCCTACGTCGGTTGGTTACACGTCAAAGACTATCGTTCAGGCGGCACCGCGAAACAGGGTTGGGTCGATGAAGAACGCTTGAATCAGTACGTGCCGGTTGGTGACGGCGACTCAAGTTATGAAGAGATATTTCGTGATTTGCGAACTCAGTTCGTGGATTTTGCAAATCAGGCAACCCAACTGGGTATTCCAGGGATTTTTCTCGATCTCGAACCGCATTTAGCGGGTGGCGGTCAGTATGGAGGCTTCAGTGGACCCGACGGATTTGGAATCGCACTGCGTTCGCTTTGTAAGTTGTTAGACCGTATCGAGATTGGCTATCGGTTGCGTGGCGTCGCTGACCTCCGAGAAAGGTCCACGAACTAGTTTCCAATTCGCCACGCAACCCGATAACTTTTGAGGCTGTGGGTCAACCCAAAAGTTATTTACCGGGTTGGTCAGGAGTTTTTGCCTGAACTTTTTCCGGCGTACTATTTCTCATTGCCAATAGATGCCATACGCCTACGCCAACGGCAACAGCCGCACCTCCCAATCCAGCCAGGCTGGTCAAATCTCCAAACTGTTTGCTAAGAGCAAAAAACACGAGGGCAAATCCGGTGGCTCCGCCAAAGCAGGCGATGCGTGTCGATGACATCGACTTTTGTTGCGTGACTTCAAATTGATTCACGGCCATGCGAGTTGACTCATTAGCCAACTGACGTAACACGTTCATGTTTGCATTGCGTTCGGGTGCTTGCTTCTTTGGCAAGAATTCGTCAGCTTTCAAGGGTGGTTCGATGACGGCAACAGTTTGCTCGTTCTGATTGGATGGAGCATCTGTTTGCTCAATCGGTGCTGGAGCCGCTTTGGCTGGTGCTGGACGCTCAGGTTCCGTTCCACGCAGACGATTGAACAATTTGCTCATGTAATCGTCAACGCTTTCATCTTCATGATGAGAGCGTGCAGTTGGAGTTTCCATCGGCCGCGGTGCGGGCTCCGGTGCCAATGGTGCGATCGGTGGCGTCTCCATCTGCTCGTTGAACTGAGCCAAGAATGCAGCAGAAGCCAAGTTTGGATCTGGCGAAAGGCTGTTGTGTGGAGTGGTCATTAACTGTTCCTCGGTTTGTAAATTCATATCAGTTTGGGGGGGTTGTGGATTAGAAAAATCGGCGTCAATACCAGCCGCGGCAACGGCTTCGGGAAGGGCTGCTAGATCCTCTCTGGAATAAGTTCCTAGAAGTTCACGAAGTCGTGATCGCAACGAACCGATTTCATTTTTGGTTTCGTCGCACAGGGAATTCGGGTCACTAAGTTCTTGTTGATCAGCTGAAGCAAGGTTTGGCAGTTCAACGACGTTGTCGATGTTGCCTAATTCAGTCTCAATTTCCTCGAACTTGCGGTTGATTTGTAAATCCAAACTGGGGATTTCGATCGGTGCTGGCGGATCGATGCACTTTGGTTCGTCGGACTCGCATGAGGTTGGCTGATTAAACTGTTGATTCAGCCACTGTTCCGCAGTCATCGACACCTGATCGTCGGCGCCATTATCTGCACGAGGAGTTTTCAGGTAATCGGGAAATTCCCCGGAATCGTTTTTGTTAATCGTTAAATCAAATGAATTCAATCCCAGCAACTCATTATCAGAAATGCTCGGTGCCGCCTTATTCTCGGTGATTTCGGACATGTCAACTGATTCTGCATTTAAACGATTCAGTACCTCGTGGAAGCGAATTTGGCTGGTCGCTGACATTTCACGGAAAGGAACGAACACGTGAGCAGCATCCGCGTACACATCACCAATAGTCCCCTGGTCTGCACATTCTGTCGCAGCAGCTTCAACAACGGAGTGATCATCACTCGACACGGCACTAACCCAGGATTCTGCCGAGGTCAAGGCGACTTCATCCGAGGCAGTGGGCCAAGCTGGCATCGCGAAAGCGTCAATGGCGATCTCATCTTTGCCACCTGTTTCTGTAGCTGGTTCGCTGACGAGTTCGCCGGAATTGTTTTCGGTAATCGAATCCAGGCATTCATCGTCAGAAACCAGTGAGTTGACAGCGTCTGCAATTTCCTGGGCACTGCCGTTCATCGTGGAGGGCTCGATAGCTTCTTCTTCCGAGATTCCCTGAGTTTCGGCAATTCGCAGGGCAGCCTTGCGCCGGGCATGCTCAATAAGTTCTTGAATATCGCCCACGACCATCGTCAGGTCGCTGTGGGGCGGAACCTCGCATTTTAAATTCGTCAACGACTCAAAAGGCTCTGGTTGAACATTTTCAGAAGCGGGTGGATTTTCAGTCGTAAGGCTCGATACTTGTTCCGACACGATGCTTTTTTCGGCTTCGACGTCGCGGAGCTGATGCGAAGGTTGTTCATCATTCACTGGAATAAGTTCAGGAACCTCTTCGTCTTGAGCAAGACTCGCATCGCCAGTCGTCTGGCAATCTGTTTCGGCGGCGGCAATTTCTCCAACAGCAGGCAATTTAGTGGCATCTTCAGATTCGCAGTTAGTGCAATCGGTGACCGAATCCAAGAACACCGTGGGATTGTGAGTAAGCGGCAGCGTTAACGATGAATCAGAGTCCGAGTAAAGGAACTTCTGGAATTCCTCGAACACAGGGCATGTTTGCTCTGGCGTGTCCTTCAGCAATTCTGTGCAATACTCCTCTGTTGAAGATTCTGCCGTTGGGATCAACGCCGTCGAACTGGACGGGAAATTGTCGGAGGCGATGTTCACACCTGGGTTTTCGCAAGCGACTTCACAAGGGCCTTCGGTTTCGTTGCTTTCGGCCTCTTGCCATGCAGGCTGGAACTCAACCGTCAATTCATTCTGCCAGTCGCTGCATGGTTCCTGGCACGTTGCCAATGTTTGTGGCGTTTCTACAGCCACGGTTTCGATGTTTTGTTCGCCGTCGAATTCTGGGTGGCATTCTGCAACACAATTTTCTGAAACCGGATGCTCTTCAGTAGGGCAATCTGGAGCAGAGCATCCTGAAGGAATACAGTCTCCGGAACAGCAACCGCATTCAGAACTGCAGTCGGCAATCATAGGTTTTGCGGCGACAGGCTCCGCTAACAACTGATCGATCAAAGAGGTGGCTTGGTCGATTCGTGCACTGATGTCTGCAATCGTGTCGATCAGTTGGTTGGCGCATTCGACGGGGACGGCCGAAATCTTGTGTTTGATTTTTCGCAAACCGCGGAAGGCGATCAGCAGTTTTTTGCGGGCTTCCGAGGTTTCCTCGGACATTTGCTTGCGCGGCTCGGCTTGAAACGTTGATGGATCAAGGAAACAGGCATCCATAGTTTCGACGCCGCACAGATCGTTCGGATCCGATTCGTTCTGTTGACCCGCAAAAACATATTGAAGTCTGGCGGTAAAGTCTGGGCTCTGGATCATGTCGCCTTGTTTTAACAAATGAACATCGGAAACGATTCCATTCACATCCAATTCACCACCAGTGATCTGGCATACAAACCCGGAGGGGGTTTGCCAGAGCGAGATGATTGGTCCGTGCAATTGATCGCGTGGCCGCAGCTCACATTTGTTTGAGATCAAACAATGCGACGTGCCTGCCAGCGTTCCGGAGGTCCAGGCCCAGGTCCAAGTCCCAAGATCTTGTTGCGAGTTTGTCATGGAGTCTTCGAATGAATGATTGACATTCGCTCTATCTCCTTCTTTCTGAGGAGTCAGTGCGAAATAACAAAATTTGACTACAACCTATAGGTCGCAGACTTTTTGAAGTCAAAAACTCGCCAGGAGGAATTTCAAGTATTTAAGGAAGTAGGCCATCTGCGCCGGACAATCGCTACAGCTCACACGATCCTCCCCAAGGGTGTCGCCACCAAAACCGGGAATCTTTTCGAAATCCTAATTTGTTTCCCTGGTTGCGACCTATGTTTCGTTTAATCCGCTGCAAACTCTGACGTGAAACGTTTTTTAATGACTGGTTTGCATACGCACAATACTTCGTTGGGCTCGCCACGCCGCGACTGACGAAGGTCATCACCCCGAATTGATGGAGAAAGAATGGCCAGAAAAGAGACCCTTGCCAAAATCGAACTGATTCTGAAGCAGCGACGTGAAGCACTGAAAAATGCTTTGGCTGGCGATGACAGCCTCCTGCAACAAATGAATCAACAAAGCAGCGGAAGCGATGTGATTGATTTCGCCAGTGATTCCACATTTGGTGAAATCAGCTCACAACTCGCCGAAGTCACTTCACGCGAGCTGGTAAACATTGAAATCGCCTTGAAGTTGATGAAAGCCGGGAAATACGGCAAGTGTGAAATGTGCAACGGCACGATTGGTTTGCCTCGGCTGGAGGCCCTGCCCTACGCGACCTTGTGCATTGATTGCCAACGCGAATGCGAAAAAAATGGCTCCAACCACTCTGGACAGACAGATTGGAGCCGAATCCTCGAAAATCCTGCCGACGATGGCCGTCTCAACGACTTGGACATCCGCTTTTCCTAATCGTTACAATCCGAACTCCTCCCACCTATTTCCCGTAATAACTGGACTTTGATTCTCGAAATCCTAAAGATTCCTTGGTACTCTTGAATCAAACATCCCGGTTACAAGCATTA
>JBEBGH010000131.1:0-13236 GCA_040081565.1 Pirellulaceae bacterium | reverse complement strand
GTCACGGTTGCGTCCTTACCTGCTGAGGGTCGGCTTGAGGTGACCCGCCAATTGCAGGCGGTGATCAAAGGCAATCAGCCGTCCTTTTGGCTAAGCTACAAATTTCTTTTGCCGATTTCTCTACTGGCTTTGATTTCGATCGTTAGCGGAGTGGCACTAGCTTACGTGCAACCGATTCCGGAATTCGTCTCTCACCAACAACAAACGCTTAGAAAGCAAACGGTCAAGGAACAGTTTCAAGTCGCTCGCTGGAGCGGGAAGCCCGAAGATTATCGCGCGGTAATCGATTTCTTTCCCCCGCTGGGCAGCAACGATTACGAAACCTTGCAGTACCACAATTACGCCATGAAGAACTTGGGGATCATTTTGCTCAAGGAAAAAGGCGAAAAGAACTTATTGGAAGCGCTTAAGTATTTTCGCGGTCTGAGTGAAAACGAAATTCACCCACCGTCCCAAGCCACCGGTTGGGCCGGACTGGCCTGCGTTTACGACGAAATGCAAGTCACGATTCAGGGCGCAAGCGGCAATGAATTCGATCAATTCACCGGCTTGATTCGCGAGCAATTAGAGAAACTCGAGGAAAATTCGCCCTGGAACAATCCGTACTTTGATTTACTCGATAAGTACTTACAGGAACGAGTCCTCCACTTGATCGAGAAATACAATCCTTCGTTTCACGGCTCGGCAAATACGCGATTCAACCGTGCCATCTCCAAGATCAGCTAAACAGCGCAAAATTTTTAGCGTTGGTAAATAGGCAGGAGCCCCTGATCAAGCTGCAACATGATCAAATTGCAACAGGACGAATAGGTTGCATCCATGTCGGAGGCTTCCCAGGATCCGTCCGGCTTTTGCTCGTCCATAATTTTCTTGAAAAGCTTGGCGCGGAACGGGAGCCATTCCTTGTCCCCCTGGCGATAGACCACCTGGCTGTAATAGAGATAGGCGTAGTGCCAATGGCCGTACTGATTGTTGTTGGGATCGTGCAAGGTCTTCTTGCAATAGGCCCACATCGACGGAATCTGCGGGCTGGAATAATCACCGGCGTTGTAAAGTGCGGCGAGTGCTGCGGCCGTAATGGGGGCTCGGCTGTCGCCCTTCGAACCCGAGCTGTACGAGATTCCGCCATCTCTATTCTTGCAGTCGTAGATATATTTGACGGCGTCATCAATTACTTTTTTGGGAACAACAATCCCGGCGTTGCGACAGGCACGCAAGCCTTGTACTTGCGTGATCGTGGTCGAGCCTTCGTCAAAGCTGTCGTCTTCGCCGCTGACATAACCCCAACCGCCTGCTTTTGTTTGAGCGCTTGCACTGAAAGTCACTGCTCGCTCGAGAATTTCCGTTAGCTCGGTCCGGCGATCACCGTCTTCCTCCTCGCCCAGAACTTGGGATAGGAAGAGCATTGAAAACCCATGGCCGTAGGTGTACCGATCATCACGTTGTGGATCCCCGATCAATCCGTTTTTACGACATTTGGTGATCAGATAATCGACGCATGAGCGAATGTTTTTGGCGTACGGACCTTGGACCGTAGTGGATCCCGAGCAGATTAACGAAATTCCGGCTAGTGCTGTAATAGCCGTGGGATAATAGTCCGAATTCCAATGTCCCAATTGGGATTGCTTACCAACCAGCCAGCGCAGGCCTTTGTCGATCGACGCCTGCAGTTTCTTCTCGAACTCGTCGTCCTGTTTCTTCTCGGCAAGAAGTTCTGTGCCGGTCGCAATGCAAGTCAAAACAAGTGGGACGCCAACACAACTTGTTAAGAAGTCTCTGCGCGATTCAACACCTTGGGAGCGCGCGTGGCCCATCAGAGGATTTCGCTCCATGAAAAATCCGTTCGGTCGATCAATAACGCGGTGGGAAAATTCTCGACGCGGTCGCTTACTTTTGCTGACGATACGTCAAGTAACTCAGTGCGGCAATTGTACCGGAGCCGATAATAAAGACGATATCCATGACCATGCTGGAATACTTGAACGGGGCCAACTCGGGCATGCTCAGCATGCCGAAAAGAAAATCAGCAAAGAACAGGACAAATACAAGCCCCGCAACTGCCAACGAAAAAATGCAAAAGCCCTTCTGCATTATGCAGTAATCCCTGTTCAAATATGCGATTCGCTCAGTTGCGGTCATGGCAACAACGAGCCTTACCAAATCTCGGCACCTAAGGTAGTATAATTGGGCTTTTCCCCCTGTCATCCTCAGAACGATTCGAAATGACGCAATTTGTGATTGCCAAGGGTAATTCACCGGCCACGAGCAGCCTTTTCACCAATTGTAGCGACGGATTGCCTCGTTGAGCCTAGGGGTTATTCAATTTTTATGGGTAAGGTCATGAGCGGCATTTCCGAACAAAAGCCCCTGGCGATCAGCCAAGATTGGGCACTTCTTCGCTCACAGTTTCCGGTTTCCAAGCGGTGGGCCTATTTCGATCACGCTGCCGTCGCACCGATTCCGCGACTCAGTCACGAACTGATCCAAAAATGGCTCGATCAAGCTCTCTTAGACGGCGACGCAGTTTGGCAGGAATGGTCGAGTCAATTCGAGGAGCTGCGAACGCTGTCGGCAAAATTGTTGAATGCGGACCGCGATGAGATTGGACTGGTTCCAAATACGAGCTTCGGAATCAACATGATCTCAGAGGGCTACCCCTGGCAAGCCGGCGACAATGTCGTAATGCCCGCTGGAGAATTTCCGTCCAATGTTTATCCTTGGTTGCACCTCGCGGACCGCGGCGTCGAAGTCCGACAAGTTCCTCTGGATGGAATCAAGGTATGTCCCAACCGGATCGCCGAGGCCTGCGACTCACGAACGCGAATTGTTACGGCGAGTTGGGTTGGCTATGCGTCGGGTTATCGACTGGACCCGAAACTGATTGCGAAAGTCGCCCATGATGCCGGCGCGTTATTCTTCCTGGATGCGATCCAAGGCCTTGGTGTTTTCCCCCTTGATGTGCGCGACGCCGATATCGACTTCCTGGCCTCGGACGGACACAAGTGGATGTGTGGCCCAGAAGGAGCCGGGGTTTTGTACATCAAAAAAGAACTGCTGCAAGTAATCCGGGCGATCAACGTCGGCTGGAATAGCGTGTCGCAAGGAAACGATTATTCCAAGGTCGAGTTGAACATTCGCAACGCCGCCAGCCGTTACGAAAGCGGCACCCAAAATCTCGTCGGGTTTATCGGTTTGCTGGGTGCATTACGAACTTTGCACGAGTTTGGTCTCCATCACGATCGCTCAGATATTGCTTCTCGGGTGATTCACATCACGGATCGACTTTGCGAACGACTTTCATTGATTGGGGCGACGATTTACAGCGACCGCTCCGAGGATGCCGTGAAGTCAGGAATCGTCCTGTTCGACCTACCGGGCACAGATAGCAAAGCTTTGAAGAGCAAACTTCACTCGGAAGGGGTCGTTGTGAGCTTTCGAGGCGGTCGATTACGCGCCGCACCCCATGCCCACAACGACGAATCGGATATCGATCGATTAATCCAAGCGTTGAATAAATTGACAAGTCACTAGTTGCCGAATTTCTGCGAGGGCGGCCATGAAAATTGCGGTCTATACCGGCTCTTTTGACCCAATCACTTTGGGCCACCTGAATGTCATTGAGCGAAGTAGTCGATTAGTTGACCGATTGGTCGTTGGCATTGGCGACAATCGCGACAAACGCCCGTTGTTCGAACCGGCTGAACGTGTCGAACTGGTCGAACGAGTCACGAGGCGACTGGCGAATGTCGAGGTTAGAATCTTTTCCGGACTGGCGGTCGACTTCGTCAAGGCTTGCGGAGCCAAGGTCATGATTCGTGGCGTCCGTCCCCTGACCGATATCGCTGCCGAGTTCACGATGACCATGGCCAATCGCCGTCTCGATGCCGATTTGGAGACAGTCTTTCTGATGGCGGATGGCGATTACGCGCACGTCTCCAGCAGTTTGATCAAACAAATCGCGCCTCTGGCGGACGATCAACAAATCGCCAAGTTTCTGCCCAAAGAAATTATTCCAGACTTGCGAGCCAAGTTAGCGGTATCAAGCGTCTGAATACTTGCTCGATTATTTTCAACCAGCTGATCGACCGATACAGCTACACTTTTTTCTGAACATGAGTGAATACAAAGTAGTACTAAGCGAATTCGGCATCCGTGATGCCCAGCTTCGTCGGTTGGAAAAACCGGGATTCAGTGGATCACAAGTCTGGCAGGTCATCGACAGTACAGGAATGTATTGCTTGAAACGTTGGCCCCAAGAAGACGCAAGCGTGGAACGGCTCGCCTGGATTCATCGCGTTTTATCGTCGGCCCGCAATAGCCATTGCGACTTCGTTCCAATCTACCTCCAAACGTTGCCCAGTAAGACGATTTTCAGCTTGGGAAATGGCTTGTGGGAAATGGCCACGTGGATGCCCGGCAGCGCCACATTCAATCAAAGTCCAAGCTTGGAAAAATTAAATTCGGCAATCGCTGCCATTGCCCGTTTTCATGCGGCCGCGGCCATAGCCGATACCCAACTGGGAACTTCGCCGGCGGTAACCGAACGAATGCAACTCCTCAAATCGCTGCCGACCCGCTTGCCAGGCCTTCAACAGGCAGTCGCATCGCTGCCTGATCCCTCGCTTCGCAATGCCGCGGCCAGAGCTCTAGACTCGGTACGATCAAGTGCCAGCAGTTATTTGAGTGCTGGCGAGAAGTTTCGGGAAAGATTTCTGTTGATGCAACCTGTCATCAGGGACATCTGGCATGACCACCTCCTATTTGTTGACGACAGGTTAAGCGGCATCATTGATTATGGCGCCATGCGGATCGATTCTGTGTGTTGCGATTGGGCCAGAGTCATCGCCAGTTTAAGAATAAACGGCAAAATCCCGTGGGACCAATCGTTTGAAATACTGAGTCAATACGTAAGTCTGAGTGATGTTGATCTTGCGATGATCCGGTGGCTCAGCGATTGTGGCACCATGCTGGGGGTCACTAATTGGATCGACTGGCTATTTGTCGAAGGGCGTGAATTTCATGATCGCAATTCGGCGATCGAGCGTTTCAGAGTTTTGTGTGGTCAATTAGAATTGGTTATCTGGGCTGGCAATCAAAGCTTACGAATTGAACCATAATAATCGGCGAAACTAGGCGTAAGGAAGATCGACGATGACAAACGAAACACTTACCGAACGACAACAGGAAGTCTTGTCTTTTGTCGGTGAACAAATTCGCAGCAACCATATTGCGCCGACCTTGGTCGAGATTTGTAAGCATTTCGGATTTGCGTCGCCTAACGCCGCGAAAAACTTTTTGAATGTTTTGGAAAAGAAAGGTTACCTGAAGCGCAGCCCCAACAAGTCGCGTTCGATTCAGATTGTCGATGAACGCTCCAGTCCCTGGTCCATTTCTTGGGCTGGCGACGTTGCCGCAGGTGCTCTGACGACGGCGGAAGAGAGCGTCGAAGTTCTGGATTTGGAATCGCAATTTGGCGATCCCGAGAATTTCGCGTTACGCGTCAAAGGTGATTCGATGATTGACGAACAGATTCGCAGCGGCGACTTCGTCATCGTCCATCCACAAAAAAAAGCCAACCCCGGTGCAATGGTCGTCGCTCGGACAGACGAGGGAGAAGCGACGTTGAAGTTCTATCACCCTGAGCGGAATCGAATTCGACTGGAACCTGGCAATCGCGAGATGAAGGCTATCTATGTGAAGGAAGTTGAGATTGTAGGTATTGTGATTGGTGTCGTTCGACAATTAAAGACGCGCCGAAATTAGTAGTCTGCGAAAAAATTGATTTAGATTCACTGCCGGGAGCTTTTCAAGGCCCCTTCCGACCACTTGCATGAGCAAAGTGGTCTCAATCTGAAAGCTTGAAATTGTCATCAACACAAAATTTGGAAGTCATACTCTTATGAATTGCTGCAAAACATTTTTTATTTCATTTGCCTTGGTTTTGGTTGCTGCTACGGTCGCGTTAGCGCAACAATCAATCGAAGAGGTCCATGCGGATGCGCTAGGCCGAATCACTGAAAACAGCGTGGAGGCCTCCATTTCCTATCTCGCCAGCGATGAACTGGGTGGGCGTGGTACCGGCACCAATGAGTACCTGATTGCTGCCGCCTATGTGGCCAGCCGATTCAAGAACGCCGGACTCGAAGGTGGCGGTCCCAACGGCAGCTTCTATCATGAAAAAGAAATCTTGTTGGCGAAAACTCCCGTTGCGGGAATTGAATTTGCAACCGCGAGTGGTGTACCGTTAGCTCATCTAGGAATGTTTGGTGGAGTCGATACTGATTTGACCCAGTCAGGAACGATCGATCGGATTGATATCGCCAATGTCCCCGAACAGCTAGGGGCCAAAATTGTGGCTGCCCGCTTTCAGTCGCCAACTGCCCAAGGAAGAGGTCGGGGAGGGCGGAATGCAATTGCTGACAGCGTCGCCAAGTTGAAGGCGAAAGGGGCCGAGGCTCTGATCTTGGGCGTGGATGCAAACGATCCGATTGTCGCCGTTGCTGCCGCACAACGAGAAACGGCAGGGATTGTCGATCCGCGCACGAACCTCGCATTGCCAATCTTATTGGTCGACGAAAAACTTCTCGATTCGCTCAGTGAAGTGAAATTGACTTTGCCAAAACGAGTTGAAACCAGATACATGGCGCGGAATGTGGTTGGATTGCTCAAGGGAACCGATCCGAACCTGGCGCCCGAGGCGGTCTTATTTTCAGCCCATCTCGACCATTTGGGACGACGAGAGGGCCAAGTCGATCCGATTTACAACGGTGCTGATGACGACGCGTCAGGAGTCTCGGCCGTACTGACTTTGGCGGATGCATTTGGCGCTGCGAAAGCGCGCCCGGCCCGATCCGTTTTGTTCATGACTTTTTGGGGCGAGGAAAGCGGTTTGCTTGGCTCAAAGGATTTTGCCGATAACCCGTCGTGGCCTTTGGATAAAATCGTTTCCAATATCAACATTGAAATGATTGGTCGACCGGAAGCTGGAGCCAGCAAGAAGATTTGGGTAACCGGTTGGGAAAAGAGCGATCTTGGCCCAATCATGAACCAATCCTCGCAGCAAATTGGCATCACGATTTTTGAGCATCCCAAATACAGCGCGATGCTTTATCGTTCCAGCGATAACTGGTCGCTCGCCCAAAAAGGTGTTATCGCCCACAGCTTCTCGGCTGGCTCCTTGCACGGCGACTACCACCAACCCGGCGACGAATGGCAAAAACTCGATATCGAGCACATGACCAACGTCATCCGCGGCCTCTACATCGGCAGCCTTCCGTTAACGAACGGAATTGAAAAGCCCACCGCAGCGAATAAATAGCGAGCGTCTGAAGTTACGTTGGCCATTTGAGGCTCAAAGGCTACGCAGAGCGATGCTATTGGAGCTAGAATATTCTCGTTCGAGATTCTACGAGCTTGCGAAAGTCGGAACGTGAATGACCAGACTGACAAACTCACGACAACCAAAGTTACGCTTAACCATCTAGTCTTCTGGCCGCCGTTTTTGTTGATGCTGGTGACGGCGGGATTGAATCTGGCGTTTCCCGATTGGTTTGGAGAGAGGTTTAAGACTGCGAACGATTGGCTGATCAGCAATTGTGGCGGGTTGTTTGTCGTCTGTGCATTTGCGTCGCTGGCGATGTGTTTGTGGATTTGCGTGTCACCGTTTGGGGCTGTGAGGTTAGGGGGAACGAAGGCTCAACCGCTGCTCAAGTTTTGGGACTGGTTCGCGATCACGCTTTGCACAACGATTGCCGTGGGCATTCTGTTCTGGTCGACAGCCGAGCCGGTGAGTCATTTCGTCGAACCGCCAAAGAGTCTGGGGATTGAGCCAAGGAGCGGCGAGGCCGAGCGGTTCGCCGTATCTGCGTTGTTTTTGCATTGGACGTTTGTGCCGTATTCGATTTACTGTGCGGCGTCTTTGGCGTTTGCATTTGCTCACTACAACATGCGGTTGCCGTTTTCGCTAGGGTCGACGTTGGTTCCGATCATTGGCCGCAAGCTGGCCGAGCGATTCGGTGCGTTGGTCGATGGGCTGTGCCTGTTCGCGTTGGTGGCCGGGATGGCGGCTTCGCTCGGTACGGGGATCTTGACGATTGCCGGGGGGCTGAACGAACTATGGCGCGTCCCCAGTTCGCCTTGGGTTTGGGCCGCGGTCGCATTGGCGATCGTGTTGACATTCATCGTGTCGAGCGCAACGGGATTGATGAAGGGGATTCGGATTCTGTCGGATATCAATGCCAAAGGATTGCTGATTCTGGGGGCCGTTGTTTTCTTGCTTGGTCCGTCGCTGTTAATTTTGAAATCGGGTGGTGCGGCAGTAGTTGAGTTTGGTCGGCGGTTTTACGAAACGGGGCTGGAATTGAGCCTGGCGTCCGATGATGTTTGGCCCAAACAGTGGTCGATTTTCTATTGGGCGGTTTGGCTGGCTTGGACGCCAATCACGGCCTGTTTTCTGGGACGGATTGCTTACGGGAGGACGGTTCGTGAATTCATGCTGGTAAATTTTATTTTGCCGTCGGTGTTTTGCATTGCCTGGATGGCAACGTTTGGAGTGACCGCTTTGGAGCTGCAAAAAGGCGGCACGGACTTGTACGGGTTGGTAGCTGCGAATCAATACGAAAGCGTTTCGTACGCGGTCCTTCGCTCGCTGCCATTCGGCACGGTAATGATCGTGTTTTATCTGCTCAGTGCGTTCGTCTGCTTCGTGACGTCGGCCGATTCAAATACGACGGCGATGGCCGGGATCAGTTCGCGCGGGGTGTCGCTGGAAAATCCGGAAGGGGGGTTGTCGACAAAGGTCGCATGGGGCTTGCTCGTGGGGCTGACGGCGTGGACGATGATTACGTTCGCGAATGTTAATGGAATCAAATACCTTTCGAATCTCGGTGGTTTCCCAGCGGCGGTGTTGGTTCTGTTGATTCTGATATCGTTGGTGGTCATCCAGTTTCGCCATCGGGAATTCAATGTTGTCGACAAGGAAGATGATTCGCGCGAGTCGGGGTTGAAGTAGCCATGCAAAGTGTATTGATAGAGAAACCATACCAATTTATGCCGCCCATCCGTCGCAACTGGCCGGCGCGGTGGTTCGCACGGTTAGGTTTGTTTCGGCGCAAACTTCGTAAGGATCACGGCGTCGTGGCTCACGAATGCCGCAATCTGGAACGGCTGCGGGAGTCGCTGCGGGCCGGTCATGGAATAATGTTGTGTGCCAATCATGCGCGTACAGCCGACGCCGTGGTAATGGGGCATGTTGCCAGGGAAACACCGTGTCTATTTTTTATCATGGCCAGTTGGCATTTGTTCAACCAAGGCTGGTTCAATCGGTTCTTGATGCGTTTGCTCGGCGGCTTTAGCGTGAACCGCGAAGGTCTTGATCGACAGGCGATTGACGAGGCGGTTCGAATTCTGCAGGGGGCCGAACGACCTCTGCTGATTTTTCCGGAAGGTACGACGAGCCGCACGAACGATCAGCTCATGGCCCTGATGGAAGGCCCGGCGTTCATCGCACGCACGGCCGCAAAACGCCGCGCGAAAGAAAACGGCGGTAAGGTCGTGGTGCATCCCGTCGCGATCAAATACGTGTTCGAAGGCGACATTGAAAAAGTTGCCGACGAGGTGTTAACCGACATTGAACACCGCCTGACTTGGCGACCGTCGCGCGAACTGCCGCTAATCGATCGGCTGGTGAAAGTCGGGAATGGGTTGCTGAAGCTCAAAGAGCTGGAATACCAAGTTTCGCCGGCCGCTGACGCGACGCTGCGCGAGAGGCAAACGGCGATGGTCAATCGGCTGCTTGATCCGCTCGAAGTCGAATGGCTGGGCGGGCCGCGCCGTGATGGAATTGCCGTGCGGATCAAGAACCTGCGCATGAAGATCTTTCCCGAGATGAGTCGCGATGAATTACCGAAGGAAGAACGCGATCGCCGCTGGCGTCAGTTGCAAGACACTTACTTGGCCCAGCAAATCGACTGTTACCCGGATCAATATGTGACCAAGTTCCCTAGCGTGGATCGGATTTTGGAGACGATTGAAAAGTTCGACGAGGATCTTTTGGACCACGCACGAATTCACGGTCACTTGCGCGCCGTGATCGACATCGGCGAAGCAATCGAGGTATCCCCCGAGCGTGAACGGGGCTCCACTGACGGCGACCCGCTCATGAATGCGATCAAGTTGAAACTCGAAGAGATGCTGAGCAACTTACGGTCCGAATCGCGAATGTACGGCCACAAATAGTCCCGAATCCACGCGACGGTGAGAATGTCCCAGTGGAACTCGGGGAGGGAAAGGTTCGGCTCTCGTTTTCTCACGCGTTGAGAGTGTAACATCTTTGCGCCGGTGTTCGTTCCGAAGTATGATTGGCTCGACGCATCCGGGGAGTGGTTATGCAAGGGCGAAAGACAATAACGAACACCGAAGATGATCTGCCGAAGGAATGGTTTGGCGCTAATGAACCGCTTGATGGCCGATCGGTCGAGCGAACGAGTTGGCGAGAATTCAAATGGTGCCTCGCGAAACTCGACCAATTCCTGAATTGGGTTGCGAGACGACTCGTTCCCTATGAGCGAACTCGGTTTGTGTTCTTGATCCTGTCGCTGTTGGCGCTTCCCATTTTGGTTGAGTTTGTTCTGGATTCGAAGCTTGGCGATTATTCACCGAGTGCAAGCAACAATAATTTCTTGTCAATTTTTCCAAAGCTCTTATTTGCTTTCATCTTTGGTCTCACTTTTTTTGCGATGGCCTCAATTTGTCTCGCGAACATCTCGAGCAGGGAACGATTCGGCCTCGCCATTGCACTTTCAATTTGTGTCGGTCTCTTGCTTTGGCGAATTCCCGAGCATTGGATGAATTTTCAAATTCGGCCGCACTTTGAAAAGTGGCTAATACTCCTTGTTATCGTTGAGGTTGCAGTTTTCAGTAGCGTTTTGGGATTATTCTTGCAGCGCAAGAACTCGGCTCTGACCAAGTTCGTTGGAAATTTTTGGTTGCAAGTCGCGATCATTGGCTTGATTGGGCTCTTCATTCGAACTTGGGTGTCTTGGGAAGATGTTGACACTGCTCATCTCTCAAGAAACTCGCTGTCTATGACTCTTGTATTGTTGACCGCGATCGTTTTGCCCACGATGTTTCTGCATGTTGCAAAAAGTGCAAAGAATTTATTGGTTTGGTTGATTGTGATTTTCGCAATGAGCTTTATCGCATTGAAATTTTTGCTTGTCGAATTGTACTTGGCCTACCAAACCTTCTTACTTGATGGAGGATTCGCGGCAGGATCAATTATTGCACTGGCCGGGACTTTTCGACGGCCCGATGTTCGTCAGACTCAGAAGTCCCGAACTTGGCGACGGGAGATCTTAACGACATTTGCGTTTCTTGCGATTATTGGACTGACAGTCTACATGCGCCAAAACTTCGCGATTGCCCTCTTATTTGACCAAAATGGAAATTCCCAATTCGATTTGGCCCGTTTTGTCAAACAACATGAAGCGGTTGCTCGGATATCTTTCGATCGTCATTTTGACCAAGCAACAATCGAGATCATCGAACAAACGAAGGATCGAAAACTAGTCTTGAATCCACAGTTTGCATTGAAACTCAATTCGCTAAAGTTGGTCAATTTGAATAGCGAAGTCGACATATCAGCAATGTCAAAGTGGATTAATTCCTCGGGCTCTTCAACTCGCTTTCTCACAATTTGCGATTCACAATTTACTGTTAGCCAGCTTTCAGGATTTAAGGTGGGTCGACTGAACATTGTCAATTCAACGGTCATTCCGTCAACTAACGCATCTATTGATGTTTCGTGGTCTTTACTGGTTGAAAATTGCACCGAAGGCACACTCGCAAATCTTTCTAAAGGAAGCGATCGGCCATTGAATCTGGTTGAGATCGTTAACACTAAATTGAACGAAGCGGATTGGAACGCAATTCAAAGATATATCCACTGTATTTTTAGGGTTTCAAAATCGGGACCAGATTATCCGGGCCTTTTCCGAAATCGCGCTAAACTCGTGAAAATTAAAGACAAATTTCACTTCACTTTCGAGCGTTCCCTTGATATGAAGTGGAATTACGAAGTCATTGCAGTAATTGCAGGTCTCACAATTGAATCACAAGTCTATTCATCATTCGCCGACTTTGATTTTGAAGAAGAGGATATCGGTATCCCCCTGTTTTTTTGGGGGTCCCTTGACACCGAAAAAATTCCGAAAAACTTGACTATCGAGCAATTGAAGAAACTCCATTTGCTTTACGAAAGTGAACAGGGTGTTAATAGCCTTTTTGTACCCGATGTGAATCTGGTATCAAGAGTTGACCTTGAAGTATTCTCAAACTTGTCCTGCATTTCCACCCTAGAAACCTGGACCCCAGGATACGGAAGATTTGGAAATGCGCAAAAAGTCTCGATTGACCTGGGCAAGCGGATTCTGGAATTTGGCAAACCATTGACCGTCAAAGAACTTTACCTTGCCGATGAACCAAATTACGAGTTCTTGAGGTTTTTTCCAGATCTGGAGACTCTTTGCCTTAACTTCAATGATCCAGGTGGCGTCAGACCAGCAACAATCCAAAAGCTGCGAGACGAAATACTCGCTATGAAGAAACTCAAACGAGTGCTAGTTGACGGCACAATTTATCCGGAAATTCTCGAGGCGGTCGAAAAAAACGCTTCCGTTGAAGAGTGTTTAGTTACAGAGGGGCAAGCCAACACCTTCGGCAGCGAGGTTTTGATTTCGTCAAAAAAACTGAAAATCGTCTCAATTGACGATCCGATTTGGGCGCCTCAACATTTCCAAGACCACAGAAATCGCGTGTTAAAGGAAATTGAAATCAAATATCGAAAGAAAGCCCAAGAAGCGGTGGTTGATGAAACCGCAGAAGACAACATTCGTTGACGCGGCAGGTTTGACTATTTGGATGCCGTTCGCGGCACTAGATTTTGTGCCTAATAGTGTGGCGGTTTATCGTCAGCGAGCGTGCGGACGGGTTCAATACGCAACGACTCGACGAGCGATGTAAGGCGGGCTAGGGCGTTTTCGAGAATGTCGACTCGCCGTTGAGTGATCAGCAGCATCTCGTTTTGCTTCTCAAAGTCGTGCTGCAACAGGCCCAATGACGTTTCCAAGTCGATGAGCTTTTTCTGAAGGTCTGCTGACATTGCCGCCTAGGCCTTTCAAACTTCACGTTTGCCAAAGTTCTTGAAACAGGCCAGTCGTTATTAGAGAAGAATGAGCA
>JBEBGH010000130.1:0-13267 GCA_040081565.1 Pirellulaceae bacterium | reverse complement strand
CAATATTTATTTGAATGGTGATCCGAAGACGATTGGAGCGGACGGACGTCATCTTTCGTTGCGAATTCGGCAGGACGAGGTGCGAATTCAATGCGTTGCCTTTGGCCAGGCCGAATGGGCCGAACAGATGCGATTGGACGAAGCCTATGATCTCGCGTTCAAGCCCGTGATCAACGAATACCAGGGTATGACCAGCGTCCAGTTGCAACTCGTGGATTTTCGCCCGGCACGAATTGGCGCAACCGTGGCGTCCTGAATATGTCGACTTCTTTATTTGATGAATGGCCAACCGGGTCGCAATGGGATGAAGTGTTGCGGCATTCGTTGCGCGACCCACAGTTTCGTAAGTTGGACGCATTCATTGCTGGACAGCGAGATTCTCAAACAGTTTATCCTCGTTTCGGCGACGTCTTTCGGGCATTTCATGAGACGCCGTTTGAAAAAGTGCGTGTCGTGATCTTGGGGCAAGATCCCTATCACGGAATTGGCCAAGCTCACGGGGTGAGCTTTTCAGTGCCTGTCGGGATACCGCACCCTCCTTCCTTGCGGAACATCTTCAAAGAGTTGGTTGACGACATTGGTTGCGAAACGCTTACCAGTGGCAACCTGACGGCATGGGCACAGCAAGGTGTGCTGTTGCTCAATACGATTCTAACGGTAGCAGAAGGTAAGCCGCTGTCGCATGCAGGGCGTGGTTGGGAATGGTTTACTGATTCTGTGATTGCCGCCTTGGCCGAGTCCAAACGAAGTCTAATTTTTGTTCTGTGGGGCAAACCCGCTCAACTGAAGGCTCATCGTTTATTGAACAGCAGGCACCAGTTGATCATCGCGCCGCATCCCTCACCGCTGTCAGCGTATCGCGGGTTTTTCGGCAGTCGTCCGTTTTCGACCATCAATCGTTTTCTGGTTGGACAGGGAAGTTCGCCAATCGATTGGTCACTGAACAATGTTTCAAAGTTGGGTGAAGTTCGCGAGGCCAACCAGGATGGCGGGTCAAGATGACTGTGGATTTCGGGGAATTTCGAACGGTTTCATTCTCGTAGGTGCATTTCAGATGTCGGGCGCCGAAAATATTTCGGAAAAACTTCGTCGTGCCGAATCGGCCTACGCGCGGCAAACGATGCGCCCTGCAATTGCCATTTTGGTCATCGTGCCACTGCTGACTATTTATGAAATCGGCACGATTGTGACAGGCAACCGATCCGCACGGAGTGGCTTCGAGCAGCTATTGTTCTCGTTTCTTGAGGATGTCCCATCGCTGATCATGTCGTTTGCCTGTCTGGGCATCCTGCTGGTTTGGCATCGGCGCTGCCGAGACCATTGGGAATTTGATGCGCGTCATTTGCCGATTGTAGTGGGGGAAGCCGGAGTGTTGGGCGCCATGATATTCTTTGCCGTAAACGCCATCCGTTTTGCCTTCGCCGCTGAGTTGCAGTCGGTGCCCGGCGTCGAGATTTCGCTGTTGGACTGGATGAGTATTGTGTCGCGGTATTGTGGGACCAGTGTCTTTGAGGAAATCTGGTTTCGACTGATGTTGTTGGGAGGGATCGTGTGGCTGTTGAAACGATTTTCCAGTTCCTTCCCCGGTTCGCTTTCGCTGGCCATCGTCCTGAGTAGTTTGTTATTCTCGGCGTTGCATTATGTTAATTGGAATCCCGCGGGTGACCCCTTTGATTGGCTGGGATTTGTTTGTCGTTTCCTTTTAGGTGTAGCCTTTTCTCTGATTTTCTTGTTTCGTGGATTGAGCGTCGCCGTGTTGTCGCATTTGGTCTACAACGTTTTATTCTTGACGAAACTGAATTAAGGCTCAGGCACTCGGGAAACCGCCGTCCAAAACTAATGGATCAAACCGCGTTGATAGACAATCCGTCGGTTCTGTCAACCCAACTTCTACAAAAATTTGGATGAAAATAGTTTCTATTTCACCGTTGAGTTGGACGATCTATAATACAGATGTCAACGAAAGTCAGGTTGTAGTAATGCGCCACTTTTGAGGGCTCCTCAATGTTCATCCAATATTTGCCGAAGGCTGGTTTGTACCGTGTTGTTCGTCCGCCCAAAAATCTCCGAAATGGGAATGCATCTGTTTTCCCGTTCGATCCACCCAGAGCTCTACGAGAAGTGCTCGTCGCGAGTCATTGAGCGGGAACGCTATTGTCTTAGTATTCAAATTACGACCACAGGCCATTTGATTTCTTTTAGAAACGGCTTAGGTAATCTGACCGAAATCTGTTCGGGAATTCACCAGCCATTGCCCGGCACCGGACGTCTGATTTCGCATACGATCGACGCTCAGCACAAACATCAAATTTCTTTGCCCAACGTTGGGAACTGGGAATCGCGATACCAAGTCGACGTGGTGGACGCGAAGCTGTTTGTAACTGTCCAGCAACATTTAGCACAGCAAAATGAGTTCGAGGGACTGCTTCATCATTTCGCCGCGAGTGGCAGAATGCCTTTGGGAGCCATCAGTTACGTCAACGTCCAGGCGTACCGCAATTACGTCAACGTGATGTCCTTCCATACATTCCCAGACACTTGCTCTGTCGTTCGTGCCGAGACTAAATTCTCTTTGCCAAACTAAGTGCCTGACGAGGTATTTGCGCCTCGTCAATTTGTTTTGAGAAAGTCCACCAACACTTCATTGAATCGTTCCGGCTGTTCCATCGGCGGAAGGTGTCCACATCCTAGTACGATTTTGAAACTCGCGTGTTCAAGCGTCGTGGACATTTCTCGCATCTCCTCCGCTGGTGTGATCGCATCAAATTCCCCGGCGACCACTAAAACCGGGATCTTGAGCTGGGGCAAGATTGAACGATTGTCGGCACGATCGGCAAGCGCCAACAACGTTGCTGAGACAGATTCCGGCGTCGCAGAATTCATCATCGTCCGGATTTGAGCAATGACCTCGAGAGATTCGGTCTGAGTCTGTGGAGCGACTAATCGATTGAGCATGTCGGTCACCAAGGCCGTTGTTCCGTTGTCGCGAACGTTCTGGGCGGAAATTTTCCGAGCCTTGGCCGTTGCAACATTGTCGCCGGCAGCCCGCGTATTACAGGCGACCATTCGAGAAACCGAATGAGGAAAATGTGCTGCAAACTCCCAACCGACATAGCCACCCATCGACAATCCGACCAAAGTCGCCCGCACAATTTTTTCAGCGGCCATGATCGCTGCAATCGCTTCTGCGTACCCTTTGATGCTCAGTGGCTCATTCGGCAACGGGCTGCTGCCATATCCGGGAAGATCCACCGCAATGACACGACAGAATTTTTCGAGTACAGGAATCTGGGCGGCCCACATCCGGTGATCAAGCGGAAATCCATGAATGAGAATAACTGCGGCGCCAGATCCAGAATCCCAGAAACTGAGTTGCACATTTCGAAATTGGATTGACTTCATCATTTGGTGAACTTTCGAAAGAATTAGTCGTTCATTGACCGCCGACTTGGTCAGTCGACTCGATGAAAGGCTTTCGCCCCAACTTTGCTCCCACCACGAATCCAGCAGGAATCAATATCATCATTACCAGGCTGACCCATTTAAATGCGGCTTGTTGCCCGAGAAATTGCTGAAAATTCATCAGGAACAGCAACGTTGCGACAATCCAGACATGCGACTTGCCCTCGCGCGGGAGAAACCAATGCGTTGCAAAGCCAATTGGGATTGCGATCAACGTGAGGCAAACAATTGTTGACCACCAAAAAGCAGTCGGGATTTCCTCCAGATGATCAACTAGTTTCGGGCGTGTGAGCAACTGAAATGTTTCTGGAAAACCAACCCAAGCCACCAACGCGACGACAGCATAACCGGCAAGAGCAAATGCAATGAGGCTGGTGGTGACAACCACTGCGACGTGCAAGAACACTCCACGCCTGAGATCCTGGTCCATTGCGAAAAAACCCCGCCGAACTCGGAGAACGTGAAAAGACTCGCAGACATTAGCGATCGGTTTCAGATCTCAAGAAATCGAGTTGATTGGGTTCATTATGCCGCGCGAAAACGAGATGGAATAGACGCTGCAGTCCTTCCGACTTCAAGCAACTGAAAATACTTGTCCACGGTCGCTCGGTTGCTTTCGTCGTATTGCAGGTTCAATAAAGCCTCCACCACCGTCGCGTCTTTGATGTCCAATACTGCAGACTCTGCGTCTTCAGGCGGATCGATTCCGCAGACGTCGTTCCAAAAACTCTGGCCGTACTCCAACTGATCACAGGCAAGAGCACCACCAATGACTTGGCCGGTTTCACTAAACAGTACGGAGACCAACATGGCATTTTCCTGTGGCTAAAATGAGCATTCCGTTACTCGAAACGCTGTGGTTCACTGCCGGATCACATTGCTAGGAGGCGTATGGCAGTGGTTTATCAAGATTACGTTTTTGGTCACCAATCGGCCAGTCCAATCCGTTTGATGACTGGATGCCGCCAAGAATTTGGTATTTAATACGACGAAAGTGCTAGCGGACAAATGCGAATTGTGAGGTGGGTATGGCCAAGCCATTGGTCTTTGAATTTGAAGGACAAAATCTTTCATTTGAAATGACGAAAGTCGATCGCGCAAAGTTGTATGGGTACAAAGAGGTCGAAGTTCTCAACGAGGACGGAGAACTGTGTGAGTTGGCAACCCTGGCTGATGATGGGCACACCATCGTACCCAAGGGCGGTACGGGAATGGGTTTTTTGTCCGCAGATGGAAGTTGGAGTGAGAAATCGGAATTGCGCCCGGTCGATTTGAATGGTCAACCAATCGTGCCGGTCGGTTCTTCATTTGGGACTATTATCCCGCTCTCCCAACCGACTACTCTGAATGATTATCTCGATCATACGATCCGTTCGGTTTATGTCATGCAGACAGAAGATGGTGCGGGCTTGGTTGAACGAATTCGGAACGGCGCAATCTACAGATTCCCGTACAGTTTTCGGGGCGGCATCGAATATGATTCCGCTTTCTTACTGGCTAATGAGGCGGGCCAAGTTTTTATGGCGGTAGGGAATCCGGCGGGACTTGATTTCGTCGGATTGCCGCAAGTTTCTTCATTGGGCAGTGACGACGACGGTGGGATCGATGAAGAAGGTGATGAAATGGACTTCAACATGATCTAGGTCTTTCAATTCTTTTGGAATTCTTCATATGGCAGAATTAAATATCACGAACAGTGCCGGTCGCGATGCAGTCGTGAACATGGAGAGCGTCAAGGCACCCGTGAAAATTCGGTGGCTTGATGCCAGTGGACGGCAGGCAATGAGTATTCGGCTGGTTAAGTCGACGATCGTGCACGATATCGGCGCGCTGCTTGCAAAGGCCGGATCGATTGGACAAATCAGTGATCAGCTTATCCAGGATGATCCAGAAATTGACTTGGAAACAGTGGGGACTTTTCTGACGGAAACTACTCGCGTTTACGTGGATAAACAGGGAAGTCTCGCACATCGTATTCAGCAATTCGAAATCATCAAGTATCCTGACGGGACGGAACGGGAACGTCGACCGCGTCAGCAATTTTCCCCTAACATCACTCCGGATTCACCACTTCGCTGGTCGGGAAAACTGATCAAAAAGAATGAAGCGATTCGTAAGTTCGTGTTCTCCAACAAGGTTCAGTTGCTGCACATTAACGGATTGACCTATGATTTTCTCTTTGGCATGGCCCGTGAACTTGAGTCGTCCGACAGCCTTCTCATCATGGGGGCGGGACCGAAGAGCAATCAGCCGTTGATATTTCGGCGCGGGAGTGTTCCCTATCGCGGGTTTTTGGAGGGCCGCACACAGGGTGACCAATATTGCCTGGTATTACATTTATCCAATCTTGAATTGAAAGCCCCCGAGGGCCCATCTGATTCAGCGGAAGATTCTCAGGCAAATGCGGACTGATTGAATTGAATCGCGAAAATTTTCCAATGAAATCGTTACATGAGTACATCGCCCTTAGTTGATAAGCGAAACCTGGAAATCAAGTTTGGACGCTATTTTGTCGGCGGTGCCAATGCTTTGTTTGATCCGTTTCTGCATTCGAGAGTTCAGGACTATCGCAGAAACACAAGTGGCCGAATGATGCCTTTGGACCAAGGAGATGTGGCCACCAAGATTCCAACCAACGAGTATTTTGCCAGTGAGAAACTGGATGGTGAGTTTACTGTTCTGGCTTTTCGGGAGGACCAGGCGATCACGCTTAATCCCGGCGGAACCGTACGCATGGGCCTGCCCGCGATCGATGAAGCGGCAACTCTGTTAGGCCGGGCGGGTGTGCGCAGCGCGATCATTGCCGGAGAGTTATATGCGCGGCACACTCCGGCGCGCCGCGAACGTGTTCACGATGCCATTCGATTGTTACGTGGGCCGGAATCCGACAAAGACCTTAATTCAATCTGTTTGGCAGTTTTCGATTTGCTGGAGGTTGATGGTCAAGTCGATTGGGAGAAATTTCCAGCAACTTGGGCTCGCATCGTCGAGATCTTTGGCGACGGTAACCTCGTTCACCCCGTCGCCACGAGGATTCTGAAAAACAGCAACGAAATCAACGGATTTTTCGATGAATTTGTCGTTCGAAAGGGAGGCGAAGGGCTCGTATTGCGGAGCGATTCCGCGGGCCTGTTCAAGGTTAAGCAACGCCATACGATCGACGCTGTCATCATTGGCTTTACCGAGTCAACCGGCGATCGTGCCGGTATGGTTCATGATCTCTTGCTGGCTTTAAGACGCGAGGACGGGACCTACCATGTGCTTAGTCGGGTCGGCGGCGGATTCAGTGATGAGCTACGGCGAACTTTATTGACAGATCTTAAAGACGAAATCGTTTCCAGCGAATATGCCGAAGTCAATTCTGATCACGTGGCCTACCAAATGGTGCAGCCGGCGAAAGTGATCGAGATTAGTTGCCTCGATGTAATCTCGCAGACCACTCGCGGCGCGCCGATCAATCGAATGACTTTGGACTGGGATGCCAGCGCGTCCACCTATCGCGTGGTTCGCCGTCTGCCATTGGTCAGCGTTATTTCGCCTCAGTTTGTTCGCTTTCGTGATGACAAATCGACGTCAATTTCCGACGTGCGGATTGATCAAGTCGCGGCAGTCGTTGAGGTTCCGCTCAGCGATCGAAACGCTCTCCAAATGACGATGCCCAAGAGCGAAATTCTTCGTCGTGAGGTTTTCAAGAAGACGTTAAAGGGCGAAACAATGGTTCGCAAATTTCTGATGTGGAAAACCAACAAGGAAAACGTCTCGCGAGAACATCCGGCTTTTGTGATTCACTTCACCGACTTCAGCCCCAATCGGGCCGCGCCGTTGTCTCGGGATATTCGAGTCAGTAACTCGCGTCAACAAATTGATGAGTTGTTCGAAAAATTGAAGGACGAAAATATCAAGAAAGGTTGGGAACCGGTTTTGGATTCCGGCCAGCAGCAAACCGCTGCAGCAAATCTAGAAACCCCAGACGTTGACGCGGTAAAGAAAAAAAAGCCTGCAACCAAATCTACACGCAAAAGCGAAGCTGAAGCGAAAGAGACTAACGAAACGGAACCGCCACCCAAGGCCGCCCCGAAACGCAGTCGCAAAAAGGGTAGCGAATCGCCAGAGGACTAACGAGTTGCCGCTTGGATTGAGGCTTGAATTTCTTTAAGATCAGTTCGATCTTATAAGCCGCAAAAACCGTTCATCTGGAGAGAATCAAATGCCCATCACGCCCCCATTTAATTTGATGAAATGGATTGAACAACATCGGGACGAGTTCAAGGTCCCGGTGATGAACAAACAGTTTTATAAAGAGGCCAATGATGTCATCGTGTTCGTTTCGTTGGGGCCAAACACCCGGAATGATTACCATGTGAATCCGACCGAGGAACTGTTTTATCAGCTCAAAGGTGACATCGCGGTACGCATTCGTCCTCTGGAGGGAACGCCTCCCCATGATGTCGTGATCCGTGAGGGCGAAATGTGGCTGTGTCCGCGCGAAGTTCCGCATCGGCCGCAGCGCCCCGAGGGAACGATCGGTTTGATTGTCGAATTTCCTCGGCCGGTTGGCTCGAAAGACAGGCTTCGCTGGTATTGTCCCGATGATATTCATCTGGTGTACGAAGCCGAATTCCGATTGGCACACATCGATGAAGATCTGCATCGAGTAATGAATGACTTCTGGAATGGACCGGTCGAGCGACGGACCTGCAAACAAACCGGCAAGGTCATTGAACGCGCGGGCAAATTTGAACTTGCGAAGCGTTAACGTTTGTTTTTCATCGCGCGATCGATGGATCGACGCGCTTCATTCGTTTTCAGCGTTTGTCGTTTGTCGTGCAGTTTTTTGCCGCGTCCGACACCGACCATGACTTTAACAATGCCGCGCTCGTTGAAGTAAATTTGCAGCGGGACGAGGGTAAACCCTTTTTCCTTGGCCTTGATCGCCAGTTTTCTCAATTGGCCGCGCTGAACCAATAGCTTGCGGCTCCGTTTGCGATCATGATTCCAGATGGTCGCCTGTTTGTACTCGGCGATGTCTGCGCCGACCAGCCAAAGTTCGTCACCCTTAACTCGGACATAGGCTTCATCCAGCGAGATTTTATTTTCGCGGAGACTTTTGACTTCGCTGCCGACCAGGACGACGCCGCATTCAATTTGTTCAAAGATTTCGTATTTGAATCGCGATTTGCGATTTTCGGCGATATTCCGCTTTTGCCCGACCACTGATTTTTTGGGATCAGGTTTTTGTTTTTTCGCTGGAGCCATGGAAAACAGTGGTTTCGCCTGAAGAACTCAATGATTGGGGCCTGCATCGACTTTCCTGCCCCAGCGGCTAAATGTCAAGTCTCGTTTTGCAAAAGCGAGTGAGAAGTTAATAATAGGGCGGTTGCGTTTCAAAACGCTTGCTAACGAACTCTCTGATTACGAATACAAATGACACAACTTCCGATTGTCGGTTCAGCATCCAACTGCGAGAGTTCCTCTGGCGGGTGTCAATCAACTGCCGATGTAACCAAGGTCAAGCGTCTACCGAAATGGCTGAAGCGTCAGGTTCCCAAGGGAAACGTTAATCACTTCACGCAGAATCTGCTGGAAGAACTGCGATTGGAAACCGTCTGTGACAACGCCCGCTGTCCGAATCGGATGGAGTGTTATTCGCAGAAGACCGCAACGTTCATGATCATGGGTAACGTTTGCACTCGGCCTTGCGGTTTCTGTGCCGTGGGGCGCGGGCGACCCGACACGCTAGAACTTGACGAACCCCAACGATTGGCCGAGGCGGCGTTTCGTCTGGGCTTGAAGCATGTCGTCATTACCTCGGTCACACGGGATGACTTGCCCGATGCTGGTGCCGAACACTTTTATCAATGCGTCCTCGCCGTTCGTGCGCGAACTGGAGCTTCGGTCGAGGTTCTGACCCCCGACTTTATCAGCAACAAGTCCGCGTTGAATCGAGTCATCGAGGCAGCCCCAGAAGTTTTCAACCACAACACGGAAACCGTGCCACGCTTGTATCGCCGAGTTCGCGGACCCAAGAGCGATTACCGCTGGACGTTGGAGTTGTTGCGACAGGTTAAAGAACAGAATTCGCAGATCAAAACCAAAAGCGGTTTGATGCTCGGGCTGGGAGAGACAACTGAGGAAGTGTTGGACGTGCTGGCCGATTTAGTGGCTGTTGGTTGTGATTTCTTAACACTGGGCCAATATTTGCAGCCCGATGAAAAACGTTACCTTCCGGTTGAACGCTTCGTTCCGCCGGAAGAATTTGAATCTTTGGGAAGGCAAGCGAAAGCGATGGGCTTCAAGAGAGTCGCCAGCGGTCCCTTCGTTCGCAGTAGCTATCACGCCCGCGATATGGCCGAAAGTTTCCAGTCGATGAGCAAAGAATTATCGCACAACCTGGGCGGTGTCGCTTCCATGACCTTGACTGTTAACGGTGCAGCAATGTCGATTCAGGCCGGAAAATCGTTGCAAGAGCTGCTTGAATTGGTCGCGGTTCCTCTCGGGCAAATTGCGGTCGAACGAAATTTGGAAATCGTTCCTCGTGAACGCTACCCTTCGACAATTTTGCAGCCTGGTGACGAACTGGAAATCGTGACTTTGATGGGAGGCGGCTAATACCGTCATTGCAATCTTATGAGCCAAGTTCTTTCGGCAACCCAAACGAATCAAGGCCCCGAGTCCAACGATTCGCCGCTGACTATCGGGGGCGTAGAGTTCAAATCTCGATTGTTGCTAGGTTCAGGTCGCTATGCTTCCTTAGAGGTAATGCAGCGGGCCATCGCGGCCAGTGGTACTGATGCCGTAACCGTTGCGGTTCGCCGTGAACGATTGAACGACGGAGCAGGTCGCAATGTGATTGATTTTTTGGACCCCTCTCAGTTCAAAATCATTCCAAACACGGCTGGTTGTTACGATGCCGAAACTGCGATCCGATGCGCTCGAATGGGACGCGAGATTTTGAAGACAATTGGTTGCGAGCACACCGATTTGGTGAAGCTGGAAGTGTTGGGAGATGGCCGCACTTTACTACCTGATCCAATTGAGAGTTTACGTGCCACCGAACAGTTGGTCCGTGAGGGCTTTAGGGTCTTGTGCTATTGCAGCGACGATCCGATCTTGGCAAGAAGGTTGTTTCAGGCAGGAGTTGCGGCGGTAATGCCTGCCGGTAGTCCCATTGGTTCCGGTGGAGGCATCGCCAACCCCAATCATTTGCGAATTATTGTGGAAGACATTAAGGCTCAACAGAAAGACTTTCCGATCATAGTCGATGCAGGTATTCGAACCGCTAGCGATGCTGCGTTGGCAATGGAGTTGGGTGCCGACGGAGTCTTAATGAACTCTGCGGTGGCTTTAGCGAGCGACCCAGTTATCATGGCAGGCGGTATGAATTTAGCGGTTATAGCGGGTAGATTGACTTTCCTGGCAAAGCCAATGGAAAAAAACAGCTTCGCTTCGGCGAGCAGCCCGGAATTTGGTGTAATTACAACGAAAAGAAGGTAAACTTTTTTCCGTCTATTTTACCCAAACTCCCTGTTTTGAACTCTTGACTTTGACTCTATTGTTGATTCCAATGAATGGAGCGAGAAAAATCGCCTACGAATTATCTACGAGTCTTACCTAATTTTACTCGAACTGTTTGGTGTGAAATGAAAGAACTTTTCAGCGTTTTCCGGTTAGCAATCACAGTCTTGGCTTTGCCGTTAATGGCAACTGCCGCTGTTTCAGCTCACCAATTTTTTGCTAACAACGAACCAATTTCTGTCGACAGTTTGGTTGCCGCCAAAGATGCACCGACGTCTGTTCTGGCGGGAACATTTCGAAACCATGTGATCGCGATTGACGATAACGGTATCGTGAAGGGTCGGATCGGCAGCGCTTCGATGGACTCTGGTCTTTCCGGGTTGAGTAATGTCAAAGTGTTTTTCATCCGCGACAGCAAAGTAGCGTATCAGGGCTACTCGGCAGACGATGGTAGCTTTGAAGCAGTCGGGTTGGAGCCGGGCGCTTATTCGTTTGTTGCGACCAGCGCCAAAGGCTTTGCTGCTTTTGGAGTTCGCTTGACCGACAATCTAACAACTGCAACCAACAACATTATCGAAGTTGCTACCATCAGCCCTGATTTCGAACATATCGTATCGATTTTGGGTCGCAATTTGCCTTCGGCTGTTCTCAGTGAAATCAAAGCAAACGAATCGAATGCGTTGCCTGCCGCTGGTGCCAACAGGGTTGCAATCAACAATGGCAAACTGAATGGAAACCTGTATAGTTTGTTTGATATCGATGGCAATGAATTTGAAAAGACATCGGTACATTTGATTCGCGATAAGAAAGTTGTTGGCAAATCGAATGTTGATGAAAACGGCATGTTTTCATTTGACAACGTCGAACCTGGAATTTACGAGTTTGTTTCCAAGGGATCCGAAGCAGTCGCCGCATTAAGCTTCGAAGCAGTTCAGCAAGAGCCGACCCCGGCAACGGAAAATTCCGGCGAGACAATTGAACCGGCTCCAATAACAGCCCAAGCAAATTATGCCTCGCCATCGTTGGATGTCGCTCCGACCGTTCCTGCAGACAGCACGATCGTCAACGAGCAATTTAGCCATGCGTGCGATGCCTGCTCGATGACCAATGCACCGATTGATCCTAATTTTGTCGGCTCCGAAGTAGGCTGTGGCGTTGCCGCTGGTGGCTGCTGCGGCTCATCCGGCGACTGGGGTGGATGCGGCGGTGGATGCGGCGGCGGTGGCGGTTTTGGCGGCCTCGGCGGCGGATTGGCGAGCCTCGGACGCTTCGCAATCCTCGGTTGGATTCTGACTGAATTGTTCCAAGAAATCGACTTCAGCGATAACGACAATGATGGTCCGGTATCGCCAGCAGTTCTCTAAGTTTTTTTTTCAAAACAGCAAAAACCCACATCAGTTGATGTGGGTTTTTTTATGCGCGGCCACAGTTCCCTCCGGAGATTCTGAAACAGAATTTCGTTGGGCTGGATGGTGACGGACAATAGCTTCTGACGCACGCGGGAGGAGGCCACACCGTACCTCTAGTAGTGAACCGTTCCAAATAAACTCTGAGTCTATTTTTGCGATGCCGTTCGCAGAGCGGTGACCGGTACGTAGAACTTGTTGTATCGTTTACCGTCGGTGAATCGGAGTCCGTTTGGATTTGGCACCAGCACGGTTGCGCGGCGATCGATGCGATTAACGACGCCGGTTAGAGTCTGCTCCCGGAATTTAAAGATTACTTGGCTGCCGATAGTAATTTGGTGACGCTTTTGTGCGATTTGGGAGGGCGTCAGCAGCCGGTGTGTCGATTCGCGGTGACCAAACATACCATTGGCGATGCCCTTAAAACGCTTTTTAGCGCAGCTGGAATCGTTCCATAACACCATTTCCAATAGGTGAAGCATCTCGTGCTCCATGATCCGCGCAAACGCGTCTAAAGGACTGTGGCAGACGACACCCGTCACGTAGGCTTCGCTTTGAGTCTCAAACGACTCGTGAAGCAATCGCGGTGAAATCGCAATCTCAATTTGCTTTTGATGTCGTGTCCGTGGTTGTATACGAGTGGTTGTTTTGCCACCACAATGGGTCATTCGTTTTCCCAAGCGAAAGTCCAAAAGATGTCCGCCGGAGTTTATGGCTTGTTGGCACCAGCCGTCCAAAAAGAACTTATCAATTGCAGTGAACATGATTTCGAGATCATCGGTGCGAAGCGAGGAAAACCAGCCATCCTGAAATCGCCCGCTGTTTTCGACCACGAACTTCGCCACCAGGGTTCTTTTTGCCGCGATTTGGCGCCCGTCGTTTCG
>JBEBGH010000458.1:0-3578 GCA_040081565.1 Pirellulaceae bacterium | reverse complement strand
AAACGGCTTGGATGGTCGTTCCTATTCGTCGGTGTTGTGCTGACGCTGGCGATGATCGTCTACATTGTCCGTGATCGGCGATTCGATCCTGAAACTCGCCTCCCGGTGCGGACGCCTGTGGAGAATTGGTACGAGCAGGTCCGTGTTGGTGTTGTGGGGGACTGTTGGGTCACTCAACAGAAACTCGATGGGGCAATCGCGCAAGGCCTGTTGGCCGAGGGCATACACGCGGAAGTCAAAAGTTCTGGACGCCCAGGATCAAAGAGTCGTCAGGTTTATCGTGATTTGCTCGCGGAAGTCGGAACGCCCTTTTCCAGTCGTCACCTGTTGACCGACCTCGATATCGACTATCTGGTCGTGATCGTTGGGGTCAACGATACCGCCGGCCATTTTGGAAGCGACTTTTACGTGCACCATCTCAAACAAATCATTGACCTTACCCTGTCTCAAGGCATCCATCCGGTGATTGTAGAGATCCCGGAGTATTCGATTGAGGACACTCCAGCACGAGGTCCATTGTCTTTCTCCAAGAGACGGATTTATCGGATGCTGTTCGACGGCAATCAGAACAATGTCATCGATTCGTACCGTCAAGCACTGGATCGAGGACTTTCCGCCTCAATTGCAGCCCAAATCTCGATCGTGCGATTTGGGGAATTAACCGATGACTATGATCAATCACGCGATCTTTACTCGAACCATGCTCATTTGAGTAAGGAAGGGATGCGCCAGTTCGGAGCGTTGATTGCCAGATCCATCGGTCGAGCGCATCGCGCGCGAATCGAATCTGCCGCTTGCCCCGAAACACCTTCACACGGGCAGTCACAGCAATAACGAACCAGTTTAGCGTACTTCGTCGCTGGTTGCGCAAAAAAACTTCCTTAATCACCATGTCTTGATCCTGTTTACGCTAAGCTTTCCGCCACAATCCATTCAGATTGCTATTCACCAGTCTTTAGGTGTCAGGCTGGTTTCAGCTGAAAAATGGCGCAGGTAGCACCAGTCTTTAGGTGTCAGGCTGGTTTCAGCTGAAAAATGGTGCAGGTAGAATAATTGTTTGTGGCGTGCCTCGAATGCTTCGCGACCCTTTGGCGAGTTCCCATGAACGGAAATGAAACCCGGCAAGTCGAAGGCGGCATGAATCGTGAAGTTGCCGCAGAACTGCGAGTCAATTTGATTCGTATTATTTCGATATCGGCGTTTTATCTGATTCATCTCTGGAATTATCTGGCGCCAAAATTGGGAGCTGCCGTTTCCGGTTTCATCGGCTTGGGAGACGTTACGGTTTCTTTTCCGCGCCATATTGCGGTGACGACGCTTTGTTTGGCGTGGCTGATGGTTGCGTTTATCGTTCATTTTTTGATTGACCAGCGCAAGGTATCGGATCGACTGACGTTGTGGTCGACTTTGGCGGACATTGCCTTGCTCACGGCGATTCTTTCGGTTTCCAGCGGTCCCGCTGGGCCGATGGTAGCCGGTTTTTTTTTGATTCTCATGCTGACAGGCCTACGATTCAATTTAAGACTCGTGCGGATTGCCACAGTCGCAGCCGCAATCGGTTACCTAACCGTTCTTGCGGTTTCACGCTGGCCCCAAGGTATTCTCGAGAATAATGAATTGACGACTGTTCCGCGTTATCATCAAGTTATGATTCTGGTGGCGATCATCATTTCCGGAGTGATCATGGGCCAGATCGTCCGACATGCGTATGCAGTTTGCGCGGATTCGTTGAGTTTGGGGAGTAAGAAATCCTCATGAGCACCAACGACTCCTTGACTTGTTCACGCTGTCACCATCCCGTTTCGCCGAACGCCAATTCCTGTTGGCGTTGCGGTGGCCAGTTGCCATCAACTTCAAATCAAAAGGCCGACCAAACGTTTGAGTTTTCCGAGGCAACGTCACCTCACTCGCCGGTGCACTCCACTGCGGCCAATCAATCGACTTTTCAAATCTCCAGCCTGATGCTCATCACAACTTTGATCGCTGCCTGTCTGGCAATGATCCTCGCGGTACCCGGATTGGGGATAATACTGACTATTTGCTCGTTGCCACCATTGATTCGCACGGTGATTTTAGTTCGTCGGCGGGTCAAAACGGGTCTACCAGTAGAGGCCGGCAGCAAAGTCGTCTGGTTCTTGGGTTCGTTGGGAACAACGATCTTAATAACTTTCGTAACTTGTTGTCTCAGTTTTGCGGCATTTTTTGGTTCCTGCCTCGTTATGCTTCCGATTGCTGATCGTGGCGGAGACATAGAACCACTATTTGTGATTGCGATTGCCGCATCGTTGATCGCAGCGGGATTGGTACTCTGGCTGTTTTCGTTTTGGATGCGCGCACGCTGGCGGCGCGATACCACAGCGTAAGTTGACTTGCCCTTTTTCTTGACAACAAAGGCGTTACATGAGAACAGGCTATGCGCTCATCATTTTGACCGCGCTCACCGCTGCCTTTCTGTTGGCGCGAAAAACGCAAAAAGGCCTGTCGCTGCAACCGATGGAAAAATTCGGGATCGGGTTGGGAGCGTTCATGGGCGCGATGTTCGGTGCAAAACTTCCGTTCTTGTTCGACAATTGGGAGTCGTTCCTGAATGGAACCGCATGGTTCAGCGATGGTAAGACGATTTTGACCGGATTGGTTGGCGGTTACCTGGGAGTTGAAATTGCCAAATGGTCGTTGGGCGTTCAAACGCGAACGGGAGACTCTTTTGTGCTGCCAGTTGCCGTGGCCATTGCGATCGGGCGTTTAGGGTGTTTTTATGCCGGCTGTTGCTACGGGCAACCGACTACTTTGCCATGGGGAATCGTTTTTAGATCGGTCGATGAGATTCCGCGGCATCCAACCCAGCTCTACGAATCGTTGTTTCATTTGGCGGCGGCTATCGTCTTCTGGCGGTTAGCTGCCAATAACCAATTCCCGGGACAGCGTGTGAAGCTTTACATCATCAGCTATGCCGTTTATCGTTTTTTCAGCGAATGGCTGCGACCCGAAGCCAGGATGTATGGCTATCTCACAGGTTACCAACTCGCGAGCCTGGCGATTGTGGCACTTTTTTGTTGGCTATGGTGGCGCGATGTGCGGCGATCACAAGCGTTGGTCGTTGGAGCTGCCGCGCGAACTTGAATCGTGTTTAGTGCGGGATGCCTTGTACGGTTTGCAATTCTTTCATCAGAGCTTCGAGAGCCGCGATTGCCGCTTGTTCTTCCGCCGAGCTGGCGTCAACCCGAGCCTTCAGTTCAGCCAGTTGTTTCTCCAGCTCCTCGCGGGCGGAAGCCTTTTGATCAATGACCGCTTGAGCCTCCGCGATTTTCGATTCAATGGTTCGCACGGTTGCAATAAATTGGATTTCGCCTTGCCAACGATTGACCAGGGCCTGAGCCGCTTCGATCTTCTGTTGCAACTGGGCAACCAAACCCGTTTTTTCCGTCACTGTTTTCTGCATGGGGGCCAGCTGTGTTTCCATGGCAGTGATTTGCGTTGTCATCTGATCCATACTGGCCTTTTGCGCCGCGAGTTTTTCGGCGGCCGCTTTCATTTCTTGCTCTGTCATTGTCGCCTGGGTCGTAAGGTCGGCAAGGAGC
>JBEBGH010000457.1:0-3580 GCA_040081565.1 Pirellulaceae bacterium | reverse complement strand
TCACGAATTGACCATCCCCCAACCGATCGTAGAGCAAGTGCTTAAAACGACGGTCATTAAAGCCTGCTCGGTGGACTTTCGCCCGGAGTCCGTGGATCAATCGCAAGTCGTCGCCGATCTACTGCGGTCCCTACCGAAAACGATCCGAACCGAGCTCATTAACAAACTTGAAAAAAACGATCCGGAATTCGCCGAGAAGGTCAAGGACAAGCTGTATTTGTTCAAAGACATTCTGCGGTTGCAGGATCGGGATGTTCAGAAGTTGCTGGGGCAGATCGAAACCGACTCGTTAATTGTCGCTCTGCAACAATGCGAACAAGAACTGATCGACAAATTATTGAACAATTTGTCGAAGCGGGCGCGTGAATCGATCATTGAAGAAATGGAATTCAAACGCGGCGTCAGTGACGAGGAACTCCTGGAAGCACGCAAGAAAATTGTCGACGCCCTGGCCAAACTCGACGAACATGGCGAAA
Source organism: Pirellulaceae bacterium (assembly GCA_040081565.1). Classification (GTDB taxonomy): domain Bacteria; phylum Planctomycetota; class Planctomycetia; order Pirellulales; family Pirellulaceae; genus BJ22. The sequence continues at coordinate 3,104 of JBEBGH010000457.1, read as the reverse complement.
TCAAGCTGTAGCCTCGCCGTCGTGATCGCCAAACCAGCCGGCTGAAGGGAACCACCATGCAATTTCTAACGATACATTTCCCAGCCCGGCTGGAACGCGCTTATTTAGCTACCAACCACGCCGAATGGCAGGAAATTCCGCAAAAAAGGCCAGCTGAAGTCGCCGAATTGGCCGCGACAAACGCCACTGGAACTGCTACAAGTCCGGCTCCATTTGCCGACAGCTTGAAGCTCCAATCCGCCCTCGAAAGGCTATTGAAAAATCAGGCTGTGGCGAATGCCTCGATTCAGTCAGATGTCCAGGAGCTGGCCATTGGATTGGCTCTCGAGATTGCGAGCACTGTCGTTCGGTACGAAGTCAACCAACACGAATTTCGGATTCGTAAACTTTTGGCGGAAGTCGTAACGGACAACGAGGCTCACGCACCATTCAAGGTATTTCTCAACAAAATGGATTTGGAAAAACTTCGAACTTCCCTGCAAGACAACGCGGAATTAAGTTCTCTGATTCACTTGACGTTAGATAATTCCCTTGAAATCGGTGACTGCCGGATTGAATCGTTAGAACAAAAAGTCGTGGCCAATCATCAACGACAACTTGCGGCAATTCAGTCGCAACTGATGGAGTGTTTGAGACATGCTCGGAGTGAGCGAGAAAATCCTGAAGCAAGTCGTCCGTAACGTCAGTCCCTTCCAAGCGACTGGACGGATTGACTCTATCCAAGGCATCATTACCGTCTCAATGCCTGCCGCCATTGGCGATCTTTGCGAAATTCGTGGCCGTGACGGCCGATCTTGTCTGGCCGAAGTAATCGGGTTTTCTGGCCGCCAAACTCAGATCATGCCATTTGGCAATAGCGAAAATCTGCAACGCGGCGACGAGGTCGTCGCACTGAATCAACCCATGACCATTCCGGTCGGTACGGGAATTTTGGGACGCGTGATCAACGCAGTTGGTGAACCAATTGACAATTTGGGGCCACTCGATTTTGCTGAACGAGTTGCAATCAACGGAGCACCACCCGCCGCTTTGTCACGCGATGAAATCACGGATGTCTTCGTCTCAGGGCAAAAGGCAATTGACGGATTGTTAACACTTGGCCGCGGTCAACGCGTGGGCTTGTTCGCAGGCAGCGGTGTGGGCAAAAGCACGCTGCTCGGACAAATCGCGCGACATGCGAATGCTGATCTGAATGTTGTCGTTCTCGTCGGAGAACGTGGTCGGGAGGTTGTACCGTTTGTTGAGCATTCTCTAGGGCGCGAGGGCATGTCCAAGTCCATCGTTATCGTGGCCACTGCCAACGAGACAGCATTGGCTCGAGTTCGCGCAGCTGAATCTGCGCTGGCCATGGCCGATTGGTTTCGCAGTCGCGGCAAGAACGTTTTGCTGATGCTGGATAGCCTTACTCGATTTGCGATGGCCCAACGGGATCTCGGATTGATGCTCGGAGAACCGCCTACTGCTCGAGGATACACGCCGTCTGTTTTTCAGAAGCTGGCCGTCCTGCTGGAACGAATGGGCAATTCGGATCGCGGTTCAATCACAGGGATCATTACCATTCTGGTCGAAGGCGACGACATGAATGATCCGATCGCTGACTCCGCGCGATCGATCTTGGATGGACATATCGTCTTGACTCGCAAACTGGCAAATTCCGGGCATTTTCCGGCGATCGATGTGTTGGCGAGCAACAGCCGGCTCTTCCTTGAATTAGCGGAACCAAAACACAAGCAGGCTGCGATCTGCATCCGCCAAATCCTGGCCAGGTACGACGATGTCGTTGACCTGGTTCAGATCGGTGCCTATCAAAAAGGCGTTTCCGCCCAAACCGACTTGGCCTTGGAACTGCATCCGATGGTCAACCAGTTTTTGCAGCAGGAATTAGACGTTCCGCAAGCCTTTGAACAAACGCTCGAAAAGTTGTACTCCGTCGTCGCACGCTGGACTTCGTAACCGAAGGGTAACAACCAATGAATCGAAAAATTCACAAATTCGAACGAATGGTCAAGTTCCAAAACAACAAGCTTGACATTCTGAAACAACAGATGGCGAGCGCGAATTCCAAAATCAACAGTTTAAATGTCGAACATGAAAAACTCGTAACGCTTCTACAGGAAACTGCTCGACAAAATTTAGCCGTTCAGACGATTGCGATTTTGCAGCAGATCGAATTAGCCATGTGCGAAATTCAAAAGCAAATCAACCACAACCGAACGGAATTGGCGGCCGCCGCCCAAGCCTTCAAGATGTTGCGGGATGCCTATTTGGCGCAGGATCGAAAACTTAAATCCTGGGAAAAATTGGTGGAACAGGAAACCGAAAAACAGATTTCAGCCAACAATCGAACTGAAATTAAACAGGCTGATGAAACCTACCTCATTACGCGTTTTGGGAGAGAATTGAGATGAAATCGATGCTGGTTGCTGGAGTTGTCGGAATCGTGCTGTTTGCCAGCTCCGCCGCGGTTTCCTGGTACCTGATGGACAAGGAAAATAAGCCTGCGGAAACGGCAGACGCGGAAGGAGCCCTTGAGGAAGACGAGCACGGTCTTGTCGACGCTCCCCCGGTTTTGGGCGAGGGTGCGGAGAAAAAAGAACAATTGCCCGTCGCACTTCGACCCGACACGCCGCTGTCAGTCGAGGCCGTATTGGAGCTGAGTGATTCAATCAAACGGAAAGAACGGGAGATCGTCGAGCGGGAAAAGGCTGTCGAAAAAGCTGAACAAAATCTCAAGTCGATGTTTGATGATTTGCGTGTCGAACGGACTGAATTGCTCACACTGATGGATGGCATCGAATCCAAAATGCAGACCGCCAAAAACTCTCTGGCGGAACTAAAACAAGAAAATCAAAACGTGACCTCCCAGAAGCAAGAACTTGAAAAGTTGAAGTCAACTAAGTCGAAGGGAAAGAAGGGGCAACCCGAAGCCGACGAAATCTCTGAAAAGGCCAAAACGATAAAGGGATTGGTTGAAAACCTGGAACCTGAGAAAGCGGCCGAATTGGTCAAAGAATATGCAAATTCGGGCGACCTGACGGATGTTGTTCAGCTTCTAAAATCGTTGTCGCCAACAACCGGCGGCAAGATTTTGGACGTAATCGACG
>JBEBGH010000129.1:0-13346 GCA_040081565.1 Pirellulaceae bacterium | reverse complement strand
ATATGCCTTGACCGTCTTTTTGAGCGCCTTTCTGTTATTCCAGGTGCAGCCGATGGTGGCCAAATTCATTCTGCCTTGGTTCGGCGGTTCCGCACTGGTCTGGACGACCTGCATGTTGTTCTTTCAGGTCGCGCTTGTTGCCGGGTACGGTTATTCGCATTTCGTTTCGACATATCTAAAGCCTCGCGCGCAATGGTATTTGCATTTTGCCCTGGTGGTGGCCGCTATTTTGACTTTGCCGATTCGGCCAACATCGGATTGGAAACCGGTCGATGGCAATTTTCCAACTTGGCGAATTCTCTGGCGGTTAACGTCCGCAGTGGCCTTACCGTTTTTCGTCTTGTCGACGACGGGTCCGCTCGTTCAAAAATGGCAAAGTCGAACCCATCCCGATCGTTCACCCTTTCGACTATTTGCGCTGTCGAATTTTGCCTCCCTTCTGGCTTTGGTGACTTATCCTTTTGTGGTCGAAAATTTGCTGACCCTGGATCAACAATCGTGGCTCTGGTCCGGGATGTTTTTTGTTTTTGGAATGTCCGTCGTCTGGTCGGGCTATCGTTTCAAGAACGAAGCCGACCTCCAATCACAAATAGTACTGGACATGCCAGGGAAAGAAGCGAATCCCAGTTTCAATCAGCACAAGGATTCCGCGCTCAATCCGGCCATGGTATTTCTCTGGGTGCTGCTCCCGATGTTGGCCTCGGTGCAGTTGTTGGCGACGACGAATTTGATGACCCAAGAGATTGGCTCGCATCCGTTCCTGTGGATTGTGCCTTTGGCCTTGTATTTGATTTCTTTTATCGTGTGTTTTGATGCTGAGCGATGGTATGTCCGTCCCGTGTTTTTTCTGGGCTTGGTGATCACCTCGGTTGCGGCGTGTATGGTTCATGCCGGCGGAGTTGATGTCCCGGCGGCCATGCAAATCTTTGGATATTCAGCCGTGCTCTTTTTTGCGGCGATGTGTTGCCATGGTGAGTTGGCTCGCATGAAGCCGAGACACCAGCATCTGACGCTGTTTTATTTGCTGATTTCAATCGGTGGTGCATTGGGTGGGATTTTTGTCGCCATCTTTGCCCCGATGATCTTCACCAACTACTACGAGTTCCACTTGAGTCTGATCGTCGTGCTGTTGGTTTGCACGAGTTGTCTGTTTGGGCCCGGCAGTTTTGGCGCTGCACGCCCCGTTCGCGGTTTTCAATGGGGCATTTATGGACTGCTGTCCTTGATCAGCTTGGGAACGATGCTGTTTGTGGGGACGACCTTTGTTGATTTTCGACGGGAAGACCGAGAAAAAGAAGTGATCACTCAGGTGCGAAACGAATATGGAGTTCTAACGGTCTTGGATGAATCGCCGAAAACGTTTTACTCGAAGCGCAAGCTGACCAACGGACAAATCAGTCACGGTTTTCAGTTGCACTCAGAAGAAAAGCAAAACTTGGCGAGCAGCTATTATGGGCCAAGCAGTGGCATTGGGAGAGCCGTTCGTTATTTTCAGGAAACTGGTGACGCTGAGGCCGACAAGGGCATTCGGATCGGCGCGATCGGACTAGGCACCGGAACGATGGCATCGTGGGCCCGAAGCGTGGACACCGTCCATTTCTTCGAAATTAATCCAGCCGTGAAAACAGTCGCGGAAACGGATTTTACGTATTTGAAAATTTGCGAGGGCCAGGCGAGTGTGACGCTGGGTGATGCCCGCGTGCAATTGGAACGCGAGGAAACCGATCCGAACGCCCCTCAGTATCATGTACTCGTGGCCGATGCGTTTTCCAGCGATTCGATTCCGATGCACTTGTTGACGCTGGAGGCAGTGCAATTGTATCGCGACCGAACATTGTCCAAAGGGATCATTGCGATCCACACATCCAACCGGTATTTAGTGCTTGAAAATGTCGTGCGAATCATCGCCGAGAAATTGGGATTGGAAGCACGCGTTGTGAAGGACGAATCGATGAGCAGCGAGTACAACGACAGCACATGGGTGCTCGTGACCGCCAATCGGGACTTCCTCGAAAGCTTTCAGATGAGCGACATTGACCAATCGGAATCGACTTGGCCTGAGAAAAAATATGCGGCGCTATGGACGGATGATTTTGCGCCATTGTCACCGATTGTTGAATGGAACTGGGATCTCGATTGGGCGCAAGACTTGAGAAAAGATTGGAAGTCCGAATGGAATCGTTGGTGGTCTGGCAAAAAGAAAGATGACTAAAGTAAATCGGCGATGCCTTTTCAAGAAGAGAAAAGGCTCGCCTAAAATTTCGGCAAAGAAGCAGACAAACCGTCTGTTTGTCTGCGTATTTCGTGTCGAATCGACGCGACTGAATTGATGTTTGGGAGTCTACTTCACAATTTCAATCAATTCAAGTTCGAAGATCAGGACAGCGTTTGGGCCGATGACGGGCATGCTGCCGTTCGGACCGTAGCCCAAATCCGAAGGGATAACCAATTCGATCTTGTCGCCGACTTTCATTTTCTGCAAGGCTTCGGTCATACCGCGGATGACTCCGCTCACCGCGAATTCCGCGGGTTCGCCGCCGGCTGAAGTATCGAACTCAACTCCGTCGGTAAGTCTTCCGGCGTAATGAACTTTGACAACGCTCTCTGCAGTTGGCTTGGCGGCGCCTTCGGCCCCTTCCTTGAGAACTCGATATTGAACACCACTATCGAGCTTAATCACACCTTCTTTTGCGGCATTGGCTTTAAGGTAGGCCTCGCCCTCCTTGGTGTTCTTGAGGGACAGTTCTTCCAACTTTTGTTCTTCCTTTGCCTGCATCTCATTCGCGAATTCGACCATTACCTTTTGCGCTTCTTCCGGGGACATTGCGAGTTTTTCGTTTGCCAATGCGTGTTTAATTCCAATAAACAATTGGTCGACGTCGACGTTCAGGCCTTGGCTAGTGAGTTGACGACCCATGTTGTAGCCGATGAGGTAACATGCCTTTTGCTCCAGAGTGCGAGTGTCTTCTGCTCCCGCAGGAGTTTTTTCTAGAGTCTTGCCTGCATCCGCCTGGGCGACGACAAAACCTGAGGCGAGCATTAAAAACGAAATCGCCAAACCACGAACAATCGACAGAGCCATCGGAAGATCCTTTTTTGTGATAAAAAACGTCAAGGGAGAAGCAAAGATTGATCCACAATGCACCAAGTCGTCGTTTCGCCGCCTTGAATCATATCGGAAGAGGCTTGTTTTTGGAAGTTTAAGTGCGTCGCCACCAAGTTGGCTCGCCTATTTGTTCTTCGTTTCGATGCCCACTTCCGTAAGCCAATAAACGGCAAATGTCGCGAGCCAATGATCGCCTTCATAATGCCCGGAAAAGACGTAGGACATTCCGACTTTGCCGTGAGCCACGGACGATTCGCGCAAAGCCTTGGCAATCGGCGAGTCGCCTGGTTGTGCACCGGCGATCCCGTTCAGGCACCACGCACGCGACAAATCGAGACCCGCCAAATGCACCAGTTTCCCATCCGTTACATCGCTTACTTCCACCGGTGTCAGCAAATTGCCCAATTGACCGTCACCAGCGTTCAAGCCAGGCAAGTATTTCCTAAACCAAACCTCGAATTCATCGCGAGGTAAGACACGCCTCATCAAATCGGCTTCGTTCCAGCACGACGAGAAAAAGTCATGTCCCGACGGTTCATAGCGAGTCGGGTAATCAACGTCGCCGCCGTAAAAATGAATCGCGCGTTTCACAACCAGTGCTTCCAATTCGGGGTTTTTTATGACACGGGCGTAATCCAAAATTTGCGATAGCGCAAATCCGGTATCCGTATGTTCGCCCGTGCGAATCGGATAACTGAGCTTGGGCAAGTAGTCTTGAGCGTTCTTCACCAATACGTTTTCCAGCGGCCGGAGATTTTGCCGCCATGTGCGGGCTTGCGGATCATCCCAAGTTTCCAGTTCCGCCACGAGCCGCAGCAGCCAGGCCCAGCCGTACATTCGCTCGAAGGATTTGTTCTCTTTGGTTGCGAACAGCTTCGCCTCCTGCTCGAGGTTGGCCCGACTCAAATGCTCCGAAAGCTTTTCGCGAATCGTCGAAGCCTCGGTGAGATCGGGGTAGAGCTTGAGCAAGCGGACCAGCATCCAGTGGGCATGAACGCAACTGTGCCAGTCGAAGGACCCATAGAACGCCGGAAACAACTGTTTGGGGCCGACGACCAGTTCCGGGTCAGAAAGTGTAATGCCAGGCTTATTCGGGTACTCTTGATCGATGTTTTTTAAGGCCAATTTTACGAAAGCGTCGACTTGCTGTGCGCTCATCCGCTGACCCAGACTGGGTAGGACGATTTGCCCATTCAATTGATTTAGCGGATTCCAGACCATCGCGGCAAATACCAGACAAAGTACAACGGACGATTTATTCATCTCAGGAATTCCGAGGGAGCCAAGGCGCAACTCATCGCGACTATCTTAATGGCTGCCATGCCGTGCTGAAATCCCGGCGAAACAAGAATCAATCGACGCCCTAGTCGTCCAGGGCCTTTTCCAATTGCACTATCTGCGTCCGGATGCTCTCCAGATCTGGATTGATGTCGAGGGCCAGGCGAAAACTCTCCAGTGCCCCTGGCAAATTGTCGGTCTGCAGGTAGGCGTTTGCCATGCCGACAACGGTCAAAAAGTGAAAACGATTCAAGTAAATCGCTTCTTGGCACGATTCAATCGCCCGCTCATATTCCGATAAAGAATACATTGCAATCGCATGTTGATTCCAAACCTCTGGCAATTGACGATTTTGGTTGAGTACGTCCTCTGCCAGATCGGCGGCCATTGCATATTGGTGCCGCGAATTCAGCCGCGCCATTTTTCGTAACGAATATTGTTCGGCTTCGTCTCCTGTGCGAAACCAAAGTTGCCGGATGCCATGGTCGGCTAGCATGCGAACGGCGCGGTCGCTATCACGAAGGCATCGCCCAAGCACTTCGTTGGAGCGAAAATCTGAAAGGAAGCCAACGGCCAAAGTCGCGGCACGGCGCGTCATTCGACCAGACTGGAGTGCTAATTTCTCAAGCGTTGGAATACAATAAACTTGAGACACGGAGTGAATGAAGCGAGTCGAGTTTTCATCGCGCAAAAACTGCTGGTAGTGCTTATCCAGCAGCGGCGAGCTAATCGATTCACTTAACATCACGGACGACTCCGATAACGAACCCGCGCACAACGAGTGTTCGGTAAAGTCGAGTTTAGTTACGATGATTGCTTTCCTCAACGAGCGAAAATCGACAGGACGAGAAAAAGTGCCGAGAAACTGCCAGCAATTTCGTAAAACGCGCAAACGTTGCCGGTTATGGGGTTTGAGATGCCTGTTGAGCAAGATTCTGTTGGCATTGCTCGTCATCGAATGCTCCTCTCAAGCCGCAAAAGCGCAATCGTCGTTGCGAACGGACAAGCAGTTCCAACAATACGGTTGCGAACTTTCGGTCGAATTTCAATGGATGGGATTGGAACTGCGAGAGCAGGTAGATTCTTTGTGCCAAGTCCAGCGCATCGGTTTGTGGTTCGATCGTCAAATCGATGGTTCTCAAACACTGGAACTGGCCGTGGCAGATACGACGTTGCACCAGGCTCTTTGGCTGGTTGGGGCTAAGTGCGATGCGGGCGTGGCATTGCTCGATGATGCATTTTATTTTGGTCCGCCACCCAAGGCAGCGGCGCTACCAAACCTGTTGGATGACCTGAAAACGGCGGTCAAGTCGCAAGTGAAAGATCAAGCGGCAAAGAGAAAGCTACTTGCTCCGGTTGTTTGCAAAGGCCCTGCGTTCCAACGGCCTCGCGACACGATTGCGAAACTGGCCGAGACCAGCAACATCCAGATCGTTGGAATCGAGAAGATTCCACTCGACGTTTGGCAGTCGTTTGAATTGCCGAAGCGACCTGCACTCGAATGCTTGGCATTATGTTGTTACGGGTTTGACTTGTGGCCTGCCGTCGATTCTGAAGGAACAGTTACGATTCAACCATTGACGCTGCCAACCGAAATTCGCCGTGTTTTCCCGAAAATCAAGCGAAATATGGAGGCGGTTGAAGAACTTGCGGCTCAGTTTCCGGACGCAACGTTCAGCGATTCGGCAAACGGATTAGTTCTGGAAGGATCGCTCGATGCCATCAACGCAATGGACCGTCGATTGGCGTTCAAAGATGCGGCAAAGAAATCGGATTCTGCAGAGAAACGTTTTTCGTTGGCGGGAGAAGAAAGTCGCGGAAATCTACTCGCGACCATGGCGGTGCAAATGTCTTTGGAACTGGAATTCGCGACCGATGCGAGACCAATATTGAACGAGGTAATCAAGATCGATTTCCGGGAAGAAACGATACCCAACATCCTGGGGCGAATCATGGATGGAACTGAGTGGACGACCGAAGTGAATGGGAAAAAACTCAAGGTCCGCCGTAAATAAGTTCGGTTGTTTCGCGAGGACGAAATGATCGCCGGAGAGCCCACATTCTTGTGATTCGTGCTTGTATTGGAAGGCGTCATCAAAATGCCTGCCAAAAACGCCGTCGCTCCACGAAAAAAAGCCAACCCATCGGTTGGCTTCTTGTCGTTTTTACTAAGGCGTCGGGCGGAATCGAACCGGGATAGACGGATTTGCAATCCGCTGCCTAACCATTCGGCCACAACGCCAGTTGCACGACCTAAACTATCGGAATCGACTTTGACGGTCAAGTAGACCGGGTAAAAGGCTCGAATCTTATCGTCGTCGGTCATGCATGCCGCACGTCCCTTACAATCGGTCGTTTCCACGACAAACTTTATGACAGTCAGATTTGCTCCAAGGCTCACAATGCAAACCGAAGTTTTTAACGAAAATGGGAATGGTTACCGGCAGTTTCCGACCTAAGCTTTAACGAAATAGACCCTTTCGCTGTTTTCTAAAGACTCGAGAAAAACAATCATGCTCAACGCCGTTGATCGCTTGAACAACAGCCTGAACACTTTGTCTTGCGCCAATCAGGAAGTGAACGTTGCGCTGGCGCAAATGCTCGATCGCGCTTTTTACGAGCATCAGGAACGAGGCCGGTCGGATTACAAACAGATCCAGAAAACGATTGATCAATTCTTAATGGCCGAGTTGACGCTTGATCCGCTTTGCGCTGGCCAGTTGATGCCTCGTAACACCCCTGCCGACGACTTCATGTTGTAATCGATTCGGCTAGTCGTCCCTGCCAAGTGTCACGTTTTTGAAATTCTTCGTCCACTGCCCGCAGCATTGCCGGTTTATCCAGGCACCATGTAGGCCCGATAAAATAGTTGTCCGGGGCATCGCCGCTGATTCGCTCGATGATCACGTGGCTGGGAATCAGTTCGAGGAATTCGATCAATGTGTGGATGTAATCCGCCCGGCTCATGAGTTGAACCTCACCAGAGCGGACTTGATCCGCCAACGGTGTGTTTTCAACCGCGTAAAGATTGTGAATTTTGACGGCATCCACGCCCAGGCGGGCTGCCTCGCGGGCTGAGGCCAACATGTCTTCGTGGCTTTCGCCGGGCAAGCCCAGCATGATGTGTGCGCAGATTTCAAAACCACGGCCGATGCTCCGCTCCATTGCTTCAACCATCGCCTCGTGATGATGCCCGCGGTTCATCCAATCCAAGGACTTGTCGTGCATGGTTTGCATTCCGTACTCCACGGTCAAATCCGTTTTTTCCGCGAACTCCTGCAGCAGGTCCAGCACATCATCAGGAACACAATCAGGGCGTGTCCCGATCGACAGAGCGACGACTTGAGGATGCGCGAGCGCCTCGCTGTACATCGCCCTCAGTTTTTCGACCGGCGCGTAGGTATTAGTCGCCGGTTGAAAGTAAGCCGTGAAGTGATCGCAATCGTAACGTTTTTTCAGGCGCCGAATTCCATCGTTGAGTTGTTCGGTTATTGAGAATTTTGGCTGACGGCGACTGGGGCTGAAACTACGGTTATCGCAGAAGGTGCATCCGCCAAAGGCCACCGTCCCATCGACGTTGGGACAGGTAAATCCAGCGTCAATGCTGACCCGTTGCACGCGAAAACCATAGCGGCGTTTCAGGAAGTAACGATAGCTGTAGTAACGCAAACCATCGCTACGCCAATCAAATACGGGAAATTTTTCGGGATTGAGTGCGTTCTGTCGGCTCATTTTGTTGACTTGGATCGTCTTGGCTAATAGATTTGAAGGTGGAGATTATTCGAACTGGCGCAATATTCGAAAACTTCGACTGATGTTTCGCCGATGACGATTTCCCTGTCCCCGTTCTCTTTCCATTGGATTTTACGCATGTTTGGCGAACTTGTTCCAGTCGGCGGTGGCGACCCAATCCCTTTGCTGAAAAAGCGAGTGCGCATTGGCCGTCGCGAAGGCTGTGACATTGTACTCAATCTGGCCAACATTTCGGGGCACCATTGTCTGATGGAAATCGAAGAAGGCTATTGGTTCATCCGTGACTTGAAGTCCAAAAACGGGATCAAAATCAACGACAAAAAAATTCTGCCCGGAGTTCGTCGACGCGTGGACCCTGGTGCAATTCTGTCGATTGCGAAGAACAATTTTGAAGTGCAATACGATCCAACGGCTTTGGGTGCTTATGGCACGCCGCCGCAAGACGAAATGCTAGACAACCTGTTTGGTACTTCGTTGCTAGACCGCGCTGGTTTGTCGCGTCGCCGTGAAATCAACGAGGAATCGGACCAATGATCGGTCAGGTCCCTTAGTTGTTCGGGCCAGGAACTGTACTGCTGGGTTTTAGGGTGCGTCCCAGCCAATCGAAAAAGACTCGCTGCCACAAAACTGCGTCTTGGGGCTTCGTCACCCAATGGCCCGCTTCCGGCAAATACAGGAAGCGTGATGGCACGCCTTGCAACTGGGCTGCCGTGAACGCCTCCATCCCTTGGCCTAACGGTACTCGGAAATCTTTTTCGCCGTGAATCACGAGCAATGGCGTTTTCCACTTGCCGACGAAACGGTGCGGGGAAAATCTCTGATAGTCTTTGGCAACTTGTTCGTTGTTCCAATATGGCCCACCAAGATCCCAGTTGACGAAGAACAGTTCTTCGGTGGTCCCGTACATCGATTCCAGATTAAACACACCGCAGTGTGCGATCATCGTTGCAAATCGATCGGCATGATTTCCCATCAACCAATAAACCGTGTAGCCGCCGAAGCTGGCACCCACGGCCCCGAGGCGTTTTCGGTCAATGTAGGGTTCCTTCGAAAGGTCATCGGTCGCAGCGAGCAAGTCTTGCATCGCTTGTCCGCCCCAATCACGGCTGATCTGGTCGTTCCAGTCTTGTCCGAAGCCAGGTAGTCCGCGGCGATTCGGAGCCAACACGACATAGTCGTTGGCAGCCATCAGATGAAAGTTCCAACGGAACGAAAACGATTGACTTACTGGGCTTTGAGGTCCGCCCTGACAGAACGTCAACATCGGCCACTTTTTCTCTTGTTTCGGATCGAAGTGCGGCGGATGAATGACCCAGCAATGAATCTTCTTGCCGTCAGTCGCTTCCACATAGCGTTCTTCAATTGAGGGCAATTCCAATTCCGAGAAGATCGCGTCATTGATGTGCGACAACCGAATTACGGAGCCGTCGAGCAAGGACATTTGCATCAACTCGGGTGGACGCAGCATGCTCTGTTGCATGACCAACGCCGACTTGCCATCGCCAAACAGTTGCACGATGTCCCAGTTGCACCGGCCGCTGGAAACTTGGCGAACCTTCGCGTCTTGCAGCGTGATTTCGAAGATCTGCACGGTGCCGCGGAGGTCGCTGGTGAAGTACATTTTTTTGGAATCGGCGGTCCAAAACCCATTGTGGGCAGTTTGGTCCAAGTCCTTCGTCAGCTCTTTCGTGGTCTTGGTCTGCCGGTCATAGATCATCAAACGGTTTTTGTCCGCTTCAAATCCTGGGCGGGCCATCGAGTGATACATCAGGTAGCGACCGTCTGGAGAATAAGCCGGATCATTGTCGTAGCCTGGCATGTTCGGCGTGATCAACTCGGCCGATTGCTCTTTTGCGACCGACTTCACATACACTGCGGAGTCCGTCGATTCGGCAGGCCGATCGGTGATCTTCGTCGTGTAAGCGATTTCCTGGTTGTCCGGAGACCAGGCAAACTGTTCCGTTCCGCCAAACGGAGGCACCGGGCAATCGGCCTTGAGCCCGTCCATCAGGTCGCGTGGGGGTCCAGCGATACCGTCACGAATTTCGGCAACATGTACATGCGAATATGCGTAGTCGTGCCAAGAATCCCAGTGCCGGTACATCAAGCTGTCGATGACGCGTCCTTTAGTAAGCGGCAGATCAGGATACAAGTCGTTGACGTTTTGATCGAGCTTGACATCAATCGTGAACGCCATTCGTTGGGCGTCTGAAGCAACTTTAAGATTCGACACGCCATCTTTGTAGTCAGAGACTTTTTCAAGTTTTGGTTTGGCAATCGACAGCGCCCAGACTTGCGGCTTGTCGTTCGCTTCTTTCGTGGCTTGTGCAACGAGAAACAATCGCTCTCGCTCTCCGGTGCCTGCCCATTGCAAACCGTCAATCGACACCAGCTTTTGCGCGATCAAGGTGTCCGTACCGCTGGTCAGATCGATCAGGTGCAAATCGCTGGAGCCTTCGTTTGTGGCCAGCTCAAAATTTCGAACGGCGTAAGCGACATGCGTGCTTTGCGAATTAAGGGCCGCTCCCGTCAGCCGACCCAATTTCCAAAGCAACTCGGGGGTCATTCGCCGGTCTTGCTGAGCCGAGGCCGTGTGTGCAAGGCAAACTAACACCAAAAAGACAGCCAAAATCCGCTGCATGATTTCCTCATCCAATTCAAATTCGTTCCGAAATGCTGACCGCTATTATAACCACAGACGGACTGGTGGGGGACGTCTAGGCAAGGCGATGCGAACTTGGATTGTCCCAGCGAACTTTCTCGCAACCCTTTTCACGGACCGCGAGATTGTTTGAAAAAATCGAAGAGCAGCTGCTCAAGATGTCGCCATCGCTTTACAAATCGAATTTGATGCCTTGGGCCAAGGGCAAATCAGTGGAATAATTGATTGTATTGGTCGCTCTACGCATGTAATTCCGCCAGCTATCGGAACCGGACTCGCGGCCGCCGCCAGTTTCTTTCTCGCCACCAAACGCTCCGCCAATTTCCGCTCCGCTGGTACCAATGTTGACATTGGCAATCCCACAGTCAGACCCGGCCGCAGAACAAAACAGTTCGGCCTCGCGCATGTCGTTGGTGAAGACTGAGCTCGAAAGTCCCTGGCGAACTGAGTTTTGGATTTTGATCGCGTCGGCAAAATGCTTGTACGGCGTCACATACAAGATCGGAGCAAAGGTCTCATGTTGGCAAACTTCAGCATCGCTGTCGATTTCTACGAGCGCGGGGCGCACGTAGTAGCCTTCCGCAGGGACGTTAGGCAACACGCGTTCGCCGCCCCAAACACGTCCGCCCTGTGCCTGGGCTTGTTCCAACCGAATTTGCATCCCGTCAAAAGCGCTTTGATCGATGAGCGGACCGACAAGCACATGCGGTGTAAACGGGTCACCAATAGTCAACGCACCAAATGCCTTGCGAATCCGCGGAACCAATGTCGGGACTAACGATTCGTGAACGATCAATCGCCTCAGACTCGTGCAACGCTGGCCACAGGTGCCTGCCGCAGCAAAGACGATGCCTTTCATCGCAAGATCAAGGTCTGCCGACGGTGCAACGATCGCAGCATTATTTCCGCCCAGTTCCAAAAGGGCGCGCCCAAGTCGCGCGCCGACGATTCCACCTACTGCCTTGCCCATCACGGTTGAACCAGTGGCGCTCACAAGCGGAATGCGGTCGTCGTTGGCAAGCCATGAGCCTTGCTCTCTGCCGCCTTGAATCAACTGGAAGAGATCTACCGGAGCGCCGACCTCACGCGCACAACTTTGGGCCAAGGCATGACAAGCAACGGCGGCTAAAGGTGTTTTTTCCGAAGGCTTCCAGATCACCGGGTTGCCGCAAACGAGAGCCAGCATTGCGTTCCAGCTCCAGACAGCGACGGGGAAATTGAAGGCACTGATGACGCCGATATTGCCGAGCGGGTGCCACTGCTCCATCAGTCGGTGCAGGGGCCGCTCGCTGGCGATTGTTAAACCATACAGTTGCCTGCTCAATCCCACCGCGAAGTCACAAATGTCGATCATCTCTTGGACTTCACCGAGAGCTTCTTGATAGATTTTTCCGCATTCCGCAGTAACCAGCCAGGCAAGTTCCGCTTTATGCTCGCGCAACCGATTGCCAATGGCTCGCACAAGGTCGCCGCGAATCGGTGCCGGAGTCACTCGCCACATTTCGAACGCTTCGCTGGCGGCTTCAATCGCCGAGTCATATTCGGCGCGGGAAGTGACCGGAACAGTGCCCAACAGAGAGCGGTCGATCGGGCTACGAACCGTCAGGAACTCCCAATGGTCGGAAGCCTCATCTTGAGGAGCCGTACCGCCGAGTCTTCGCAATGTTGCCGCGAATTTCTCCGAATATTTACCAGAAGTCATTGTCATCGCTCGGTCCGCTATCATGGGTTGTCATCACTTGTTCCAACAGTTTAAGCTGTACGCCGTGATCAGAAAACAACCGGCCCATATGTGCGGAAGGGAATCGTGTACCAAATCGGCATCGACGAGGCTGGCTATGGCCCTAATCTGGGGCCGTTGGTGATTGGCGGTTGCCTGTGGCGCGTTCCCACGACCAGCGACTGTCTTTACCGTCTGTTGCGCGACTCGGTTGCAACTAATCCAGGAACACGCGACAAGATTGCGGTCTGCGATTCAAAAGTCTTACACCAAGCGTCGAACGACCTCGCCCGCTTGGAGACGAATTTGTTTCCGTTTTTATTTTCCGCCGAAGAATCTTTTAGCGAGCCTTGGCCAGAACTCCTGCGGTGCTTGCCCGAAGTTCATTTCCCATTGGCCAGTGAATTCGAAGACCAACAGTCTTTGTTTGCTAGTTCGGAGCGCATTCGAATCGGCCGTCACGAAGTCGCCAACGCTTTTTTCGCAAAAGACGGTTGCCGCGCCCATTCGCCGGATCTGGACCTGCAACAAATTGCCGATCTGCGAGAACGGTGGCGGAACGACTGCGGGCGAATGGGTGTTGCGCTGGAAATCGTGCAAGGGCTGTGCATTATGCCGGCGGAATTCAATGCGCTTGTGGAAACCTTCGGCAACAAATCCACAGTTTTGACGATTGGCTCGTTACTCCTGGTCGAAATCTTGTTGCAGAGAATCACCGAGCCGGCGGCCATTCGGATTCTGTGCGACAAACACGGTGGCCGCAACCACTACCGATCATTTCTGGAAAAGATCCTGCAAGCCTCTGAGGTCGAGGTACTGTGTGAATC
>JBEBGH010000128.1:0-13364 GCA_040081565.1 Pirellulaceae bacterium | reverse complement strand
CTCCAATCGTGTTGGCGACGATCAATAGATGCAGCGGCGTCGTAAACACTGCCGACATAAATGCCAGCTTCATGGGGCCGACCGTATCGAGCAGTTTCTTGCTCACCAGCGTACCGCTGGCCCAGGTCATCGCGGCAAATAAGATCAAAAGATTGCCCGCCAAATACTTGGTGGAGAGGTTCACGCCTTTGCCTTCCTCCATCGCCCCCATCGTGATGACCGCCAACGTTCCGACAAACGTGATCGCCAGCCCAATCCAATTGGCCACGTGCAGTCGTTCACCAATAAAAAAATACGAAAAAATGGCGGTCCACATCGGCATCGACGATAATAACAGGGCGACATTACCCGCCGTCGTGCGACTGATTCCAAGCATGAACAAGACCATGTAAATGAACCCAGTCAGAGCCGAAAAGACGGCGAAACGACCCCAGGGAAAGGGCTGATTGGACGGCACTCTCCGGCGACTTTCAATCCAGGCAAAGAGACCAAGTGCGAGCGTCGCGAGAGTCAAACGTGCGGCGTTGAAAACAAAGGGATCGATGCGCGTCGTCGTGTCCTTGACGATCGGAATGTTGCAGCCCCACATTGTCGCCGTCGCAAGTAAGCACAAATCGGCGAGCAGATGGCCTTTGGACGAACTGCCGATTTGTGCGTGCTGATCGCTTGTTGGCTCGACCGAGTTTGGGCGTGGCGAATTCACTGAGCTAAGCTTTCACAAGAATATTTACAAGCAATTTCACCAAACCCGACGACAGGTGCGAACAGCTGCCAGAGCTGTTTTCTATTAGGGCGACGTCACCGCAATCATTTCAGTAGCGAAATGAATGAACGGTCGCTTATTTTTTGGGCGGCGTTAAATCGCCAGTCGGAGCCAATTGTTGTTTGAGCTCGAGAGCCGCCTTGCGATAAAGGAACAAAGACGTCGAATCCAAAGACCGGGTCACAAACTGTAAGGCCTGCTCCTTTTGTCCGCGCGCCTCGAGGAACTTGGCAATGTAGTACATCGACTCTGGAGCCAATTGTCCCTGGGAGAGTTGCGTCGCGCGATTCAGAATATCTCCGGCGGCCTGAAGGTTATTCTGCTTGAACAAGACCCAACCCAGAACCGACAACGTAACCGGATTTTGCTGTTGGAGTTGCGCATTCTGTTTGGCGATTTCCACAGCCTTTTCGAGCTTGTCTTTGTCCCCCAGTTCGGCCATCGAAATCGCCAACATGGTTGAGACCTCGACATTCGATGGTTCCGACGTGCGGACTTCGGCGAAAATCTTCTCCGCATCCTCGAATTTTTGTTGAGCAAAGGCGATTTTGCCTTTTAGCATCAGGACGCCCGGTAGTCCTGCGAGCAGATCTTTGGATTTTTCCAGCGAGGCGGAGGCTTCGTCGAATCGTTCATGTGCCACCATCCAGTCGACATACTCGATCACGACGGCTTTCTCTCCAGGGTACTTGGCCAAAGCCTTTTCAACCCAGACTTTCGATTGTGTGTCGAGGCCGACTTGCGAATAGAGAGTCGCCAGCATCAGTTCTGGAACTCGTGTTTCTGGAACGATTTTGCGGAATTCTTCCAGGTGTTTGAGACACTCATCGATTTTTTCCTGGCGAAAATCAACTTGCGCTAACCGCATGTAATTCTTGGCGACGGTTGGGGCGGAGGCGATCAGCGATTCCAAGAATTCTCGGGCTTTGCCGAAGTCATTTCGCAGCAACATTAGATCCGCCATCGCGTCCCGATAAATCATGTCGTAAAAATCGGTTTCTTCTTTCGAATAGCTGCCAGAATCAATGAGGTTTCGCGATTTTTCCAGCAGGACCACCGCATCGGTTCGGCGTCCGTCAGCAATTGCCAATCTTGCGAAAGCATTGTAAATCGTGGGCAAGTTCGGATGGGAGTTGGCTGCGTCTTCCAATTGACGTTGACCTTCGGTGCGATTTCCGGCCGAGTAGTGCAGGGCAGCGACGAGCAATGAACCTGGCGGCAATACCGGGTAAGCCTTGCGCAGCCGCTCGAGTTGCTCCAAAGCACTTGTAGGGTCCTCGATGAAAACTCCCGCGGCAGTTTTTACGGCTTCCTTGAGGTCTTTATCCTTTTCGATGCCACCGGGTGTCAGGTCGTTGATTTCTTTTACAAACGTGGCGATAACGGCCTCGCGCTGGGCAGCGGTTTCCGGCGAAGTTTTCGTTTTCTCGTCAGCCGTCTTGGAATCGGCGGCGGAAGTTTTGTTTGCGGCTCCCTGGTCAGTAGCTTCTTGAAACGCGCTCGCATCGTTCGTGTGGACAGCAAACAACAGGCCTACAACGAATGCACGTTTCAAAAAACTTAACCCATTTCCGAAGTCTTTCGCCCTGATCATTTCAATTTCCCCCGATATGATTCCGCTCGCAACTCCCGCAAAATTCGAAGAGTCGCTGTTGATTGATTCAAAACATAAAAATGTAAACCGGGAACACCGCTCTCAATTAGTTCCCGCGTCTGTTCGATCGCCCAGTCGACACCCGTTTCAAAGTGCCACTCGGGCGACTCTTTTTCGGACAACCGGTCGACGAATTTCTTCGGCAGCTTGGCCCCGCATAAGGTTGTTATTCTCTCAATTTGCGGAAGACTGGTGACCGGCAGAATCCCTGGCACAATTGGAATATTGATTCCGGCAGACAGACAGCGATCCCGAAAACGAAAGAAGTCCTGATTATCATAAAAGAGCTGAGTTACGACAACATCTGCTCCCGCATCGACTTTTCGTTTCAAGTTCTGCAAATCAACTTCCGGACTCGATGCTTCACGGTGTGTTTCCGGGTAGCCAGCCACCAAAGTTCCCAGCTTGCCAAACTCGCGCCGAATTAACTCGACCAATTCGTTAGCGTATCGCAGACCTCCAGCCGTCGCGGTAAATTCGGTTTGTCCCTGGGGTGGATCTCCGCGCAAGGCAACCACGTAATCAACATCGGCGGCAACAGCGACGGCCAGGTATTGCCTTAGTTGCTCCACAGTACTGCCGACGACCGTCAGGTGAGAGGCGACTGGGACATCAAAGCGACGCTTGACCTCTTGGATGATTTCCAAAGTCTTATTCTGAGTCGATCCGCCAGCCCCATAAGTGCAAGTCACGAAATCGGGCGAGAACTCCATGAGTTGCTGCACGCTGTCGTATAACAACTGTTCGCCCTTCGGCGTTTTCGGTGGAAATAATTCATAGGACAAGGCCAGTCGGCCAGAGCAAAAATAAGCTAAAAGACTCATGATTGAGAGAATTGGTCTTGGGCGGATAACGATGTCAAAGCTTGGCAAAAGCCCAACAAGGAACTAAAGCACTGCGGTCACGAATCAACCATCATACACCGAATCGCCTGTTTGCTCACGGCGGTTAACAGTCGTTGTGGTGCCGTAAAGTCGCGAAACAGTCAGAAATGTCGAAGTGTTTAGGCTCATTCTCGAATTGCAAACGCTGAGAGGCAAATTGGGTTATATTCGGCAGGCGGCACCCTGCCGAGATTCGCCAAGCTGTTAACCAGAAATCACACAATGCCACAAGGTACAACCACCAGCGCCCCGACACCTCACTACGTCTTGCTCAATGGAAATCAAAGAATTGGACCAACCGTCGATCCTTCGAAAATCAATGACAGATCTCTGGTGGTCTACGGATTTTCGGATAAAGGACCCTATGATCAGTTTTGCAGCAATTGGCCAACGTTGCTCACACCCTACCCGCTAGTTCAGCGGTACCTTTCTGACCAAATGGACTCCACCGATTATGATCTCAGGCTAGTCGTCATTGACGCCACAGGCCCAGATCAACCACACATCTATGCAGCCACGATGGAGTCAACCTTAAGTGCACTGCATGAAATTAGCGAGACGATCGAAATCACCCACTGTCTGTCCTACGATTCAGAGACGTACGCCTACACCATCACGACAATTGGCCCGATTGAATAACTGAATTCAATCGAGCCGATTTTTGATCATCCTGCGTGGCTACTTTGAGCTGCCAGGATTTTCCAGGTTGTAGACGGTCATGGCTTTCAATTCGCGAACGAAGACTTCGTTTCCGCTGAGTCCGATGTGGGCCCAAGTCGAACCTCCTCCAAGAGACTTATTCTCAAGCAGTCGGAATTCATTTGGGTCGGCGGCGATAAGCAACAGTTTTCCCGATTCGTCGAGCGCCAAGATTTTTTTGCCAGACGCTACCATGCTCCAATACTTTCCGTAGCCCTTCGATGTCCATTTCTCTTCGCCATTCTCCAAATTGATGCAAGCGAATCGTTGGTTGCGCAAGTGCAGGTAGATATGGCCGTCGATCACCACGGGCGACGACATGTAAGCTTCGAGGCGGCTCTTCCACAGTTCATCGGCCGACCACTTGCCGTCTTTGTAATTGATGTCGAACAAGAAGCTGCCGCCTTGGTAGGTGCTGGTAAAAACTCGATCGCCAATCGCCATCGGAGTAAGGATGTTCATGCCGCGGAACGTCGGGATATCCTTCTTCCACAATCCTTCGCCGTTGTCCAAGTCGATGCCGGCAAGTTCCAAACGGGTCTGAACAAGCAGTTGTCGTTTGCCGCGAAGTGAAGCGATGATCGGGCTGCTGAACGCTCCGCCACTCATCATGTCGGCACCTTGCTTCATTGACTGCCAGACAATTTTCCCCGTTTTCTTCTCAACCTTGACAACTACATTTCCAGCTTGCGTGTACAGGTATTCGCCATCGATTAGCGGTGAGGGAACATTTCCGAATGGCGGCAACTCCGTTTTCATTTCCTTCACGAAATCGATCCGCCAAAGTTCGCTGCCGTTATTCGCATCGAGACAAACCAAAACATCGCGAATGCCGCCGACATACAACCGGCCATCATCATAGATCGGAGTTGCACGAATCCAGTCTCCGTTTGACTTTGCGAAAAACGGAACGCTCATCGCACCTTCCCATTCGCGAGACCAGATTTCCTTGCCGGTCGCTCGATCCAAAGCGCGGACGACTTCGACTTTTTTGTCCTTCGTCTCGGTCACGAAGACGCGGTTCGCTGTGACGATTGGACCAGAATAACTTTCGCCGAGCGGGACAGACCATTTCTTATTGAGAGAGGCGAGATTCTCGAGGTTGTTCAGCAAGGTCGATTCCACAATGCTGGTTCGATTCGGTCCCCGCCACTGTGTCCAGTCGTTCGAACTCGTCGCAGTGTTCTTTGCCAGTTCTGTTTGAGCTTGCAACGGAACGTTGTTCCAGAAACACCCCCCAAAAAATCCAACGGCAATAGCTACCAGTAACAATCGATTCATGCGTTTTCCCTCTTTTTTCAATGCCCAAACGGATGTTTTTCCTGTGAAGTCGGAACAACTGTGATCGTGGTGACCATTCAACCAAAAAAATCCAAAATCTTCCAAGAATTCCGTTGAATTCTCGGGACCGCGGGCGGTATGCCCA
The DNA here is from genome assembly GCA_040081565.1 of Pirellulaceae bacterium. GTDB lineage: Bacteria > Planctomycetota > Planctomycetia > Pirellulales > Pirellulaceae > BJ22. The sequence goes on along the minus strand of JBEBGH010000128.1, from coordinate 7,938 downwards.
TCTGCGAAAAAAGCCTTTCACCGGATCAAAAATGCAAAAGAATTGGGAATTTGAAGTTTTTTACGACGGCGACTGCCCTATTTGCCGTCGCGAAATCGAGTGGCTCATGAAAAAAAACTCGGCTGGCCGGGTCAGCTTCAGAGATATTTCCCGCCCCGATTTCGATGCCGAAGGGGAAACGGGCAAGACTTTTCCGGAATTAATGGCCCGGCTTCATGGACGTCGTCCAAATGGAGATTGGGTAACGGGCGTGGAATCTTTGCGTCTGATGTACGAAGCTCTCGGCTACCGAGGGCTCGTAAAGCTCTCACGTTGGCCCGTTGTTCGCAATGTTTTGGATTCGCTCTATGCTGTGTTCGCCGTGCTGCGACTGAAGCTCAATGGGAAGGGCCGATACCTGGAATGCGTTGAGTGTCGTCGACCGACAATTGATTCGGGACACCCAACAAGCGAGATGACAACGCCTGCGCACAACCGTTGATTGAAAGCGATCACCGCTCGAACGGAAACAACTCTCCAGCAAATTGAAAGCATCTCTCAATGAAAATCGCCGTTGTCGGTTCTGGTATTTCGGGCATGACTGCTGCCTATTACCTTTCGAAGCAGCACGAAGTCACTGTGTTTGAAGCGAACGGTTACATCGGTGGTCATACCAACACGATCGACGTCGAGCATCGGGGACAGAAGTATGCGGTGGACACTGGGTTCATCGTGTTCAACGACCGAACCTATCCGAACTTCATTCGCCTCTTGGGCGAAATTGGAGTCGAGTCGCAACCGACCGCGATGACCTTCAGCGTACAATGCGAGACTACCGGCTTGGAGTATCGGGGAGCCGATCTGAGCGGGTTGTTTGCTCAAATGAGAAACTACCTGCGGCCTTCGTTCTACTATTTGCTCGCGGAAATGTTGCGTTTCAACCGCCAGGTTGAGCGTTTGTTGGAAACATTAGACCCTGACATTTCCGTGGCTGACTTCTTTGCCAAACATCGTTTTGGAGAAGGCTTTCGCAAGCAGTTTTTCCTGCCCATGGCATCGGCCATCTGGAGTTGCCCCAATTCGACCGTCGAGCAATTCCCGCTGCGTTTCATCGTTGACTTCTACCGTCATCACGGTTTGTTGTCGGTCAACGATCGTCCCCAATGGCGGGTGATCCGAGGAGGATCCCAACAATACATGAAGGCGTTGGTTCGACAAACCAATGCCAAGATTCTGGTAAATTCGCCCATCGCCAGTGTTTTTCGAACGGCCGACTCGGTTCGGTTAACGCCCCAAGCCGGTGAGTCGCAGGAATTTGACCATGTGGTTTTTGCCTGCCACAGCGATCAGGCCCTGAGAATTCTGGGAAGCGAAGCAACCAAAACCGAACAAGAAGTCCTCATCGCATTTCCTTATGAGCGCAATGTCGCGATCTTGCACACCGATCGACGTTTGCTGCCCCGCAGTCGTCGCGCGTGGGCTTGTTGGAACTACCACTTGCCGCAGATCGAGTCGTCCAAGGCCACGGTCACTTACAACATGAACCTGCTGCAAGGGATCGATTGCCCGGACACCTTTTGCGTCAGCCTCAACTGCGAGGACCGCGTGGATCCCGCTTTGATTGTCCGCAGCATAGAATACCACCACCCTGTTTTCACTACCGCCCGCCGAACCATGCAGGAACGTCATCATGAGTTGATCGACGTTCGGCGAACTTCATTTGCGGGGGCCTATTGGGGCAACGGGTTCCACGAGGATGGTGTCGTAAGTGCCTTGGCTGTCTGTCAAAAATTGGATCAAAGTTCATGGAAAGTTGCATCTACGAAGGCTGGGTTCGACACCGCCGGCGAAAGCCAGTCGAAAACAGCTTTCGCGTGCGAGTCAGCCTGATCTACTTGGCGCTCGAAGAATTAGAAACCGTGTTTTCCCGTCGTTGGTTGTGGTCGACGCGACGGCCCGCTATTGCACGCTTTCGCCGCAAAGATTACCTGGGCAACCCAACCGATGACCTGCGCGACTCTGTGGCACAAGTCATCGCCGCCCAAGGCGGCAATTTCTCTGGCGGCCCCATTCGCTTGCTGACCCATCTGCGTTACTGGGGATTGGGCTTCAATCCAGTGTCATTTTATTATTGCTTTTCCAAAGACGATCCGCAGCATTTGGAATACATTGTGGCCGAGGTAACCAATACCCCTTGGGGCCAGCGACATGCCTATGTGCTGGATCGAAATCAATTTAATCCGCTGAGCCCAGCCTCAGTTCCCAAAGTATTTCATGTTTCCCCATTCATGCCGATGGACATGAGCTACCAGTTTCGTTTGACATCCCCAGCGGAATCCCTGCTGGTGCACATGGCAAATTTCCAAGGCGAAGACCGCCCGTTTGATGTCACGATGAAATTGAATCAGCGACCACTGACGAGCTGGAATTTGGCCCGAGTGCTTTGGCGTTATCCGGCGATGACTTTGCAGGTGGTCGGCCACATCTACTTTCAGGCTTTCCGTTTGTGGTGGAAAAAGGTCCCTTTTGTGCCGCATCCACAACCGGGAAAGCCTCACGGAAATTTAACTGACGGAACAATAGCCGTGAATCCACAGTCGGAGATGCGGTTAAACGTCGGTTCATCCTCCCAAGTCCCCATCACCGAAAAAACACCAGCGTTTGTGAAATGAGTATTACGACTAACGAGATATGGAATTCCATGATCAAACCAGTTTCTCATGATTGTCAAAGTTTGAATTGGTGGCAGCGCAAGTGTCGTTCACTGATTTTGGGACAGGCTCGTCGCATGATTGGCGAGACGATTGAAGTCGTTGACGACGACGATTGCTGGCGCGTTGGCGACCAGTCAGCGACGATCAGTCCCGTCCGAATAGTTGTCAAAAACCCGAGATTCTATTGGCGAATGCTCTCAGGCGGAGGGCTTGGTGCAGCGGAATCGTTGATGGACGGCGATTGGACTTGTTCCGACATGCCCCGACTCATTCGCGCGCTGGTTCGAAACATCGAAGTGCTCGATTCCTACGACGGCGGCTTTGCTCGAATTAGAAAAATGGTTGAGCAAGTCAAACATTGGCTCAATCGCAACACCCTTTCCCGATCAAAAGCCAATATTCGCGAACACTACGATTTGGGGAACGAATTCTTCTCGTTGTTTCTTGATCCAACGATGAATTACTCGAGCGCTGTTTTTGAAACACTGACTCATCAAGAGCATCCAGAGTCATTGCATCGGGCCCAATTGCGTAAGATGCAGCGCCTCTGTGAGATGTTGCGACTATCGCCCGGCGACCATCTGCTGGAGATTGGCACCGGGTGGGGCTCGCTGGCGTGTTACGCCGCGAAACATTTCGGTTGCCGCGTGACGACGACCACAATTTCGCATGAACAATTTGTGTGGGCGCAGAAACGAGTTGCCGCAGAAGGCCTTGAAGATCGGGTAACCGTTCTTGAGTGCGATTACCGATTGCTGGAAGGCAAGTACAACAAGATCGTGTCGGTCGAAATGATCGAGGCGGTGGGCGATCAGTTCTATGATACGTTCTTCAAGAAGTGCCAAAGTTTGCTGACAGAAGAAGGCTTGCTACTCCTCCAAGCGATCACGATTGTCGATCAGCGGTACCAAAAACACTTGAATAGCGTCGACTTCATCTGCAAATACATTTTCCCCGGCGGCAGTCTGCCGTGCATCTCGCGACTGGTGGGCTCTGCGGCGAATGCCGCGGAGATGCGGATGATTCAGCTCAATGACTATGCGGCTCATTACGCGGAAACCTTGCGCCGTTGGCGAACCCGTTTCTGGCAGCAAATCGATGCCATCCGAGAATTGGGCTATACCGAACGCTTCATCACCATGTGGGATTATTATCTGGCTTATTGCGAAGCGGCATTTGACGAGCGGCAGATCAATCTGATTCACGTTCTCTTTGCCCAGCGAAATAGTCGTTGTGATTTAACTCAACTGTCGGACGAAGAATCGAGCAGTGCGTTGAGACTAGAAAAGAAAAATTCTGAAAACGTGTGCGACCGAATTGATGCCGCTGAACAAGATCCGACGATTGGCTGGGCAATATGATCGTTTTGCTGCTGATTTTCGGTGGTTGGATTTTCGCTGCCACGATGATGTGGCTCGTTTTTCTGCATCAAAAGCGAACGGGCGATGCGGGCATCGTCGACGTGGCGTGGGCAGCCGGAGTCGGCGGTTTGGGCACTGCGTTTGCATTTTTGGCTGACGGAAACGTTGCCCGTCGTTGGTTGATTGTTGCGGTCGTGTTCATTTGGGCCGCTCGACTGGCGATCTATATCTGGCGACGTGTTCGCTCGCTTCCCGAGGATGGTCGTTATCAAACAATGAAGGCCGAATGGGGCGTCGATGCCTCGCGGCGGATGTTTCGCTTCTATCAACTGCAAGCCATCGCGGTGGTCTTGTTTGCCATTCCGATCTTGATCGCAGCCCACAACGACCAACCGCTCGCCTGGTTGGACTTCGCTGGTGTCGCGATTGGTGCGATCGGTATCATTGGCGAGTCAATCGCCGACCTGCAACTCTCTCGCTTTCGTAGCGTGCCTGGAAACAAAGGCCAAGTTTGCGAAGTTGGTCTGTGGGGCTACTCGCGGCACCCCAATTATTTTTTCGAGTGGTTGCACTGGTGGGCGTATGTGTTTCTCGCGATTAGTTATCCGTGGGGTTGGCTGACGTTGATGGGCCCCGGCTTGATGTGGTACTTCATCACGCGAGTGACGGGCATCCCGCCGACTGAAGCGCAAGCGATCAAGAGTCGGGGCGACGCCTATCGACGATATCAACGAACTACCAACGCTTTTTTCCCTGGTCCTCGCCGAAATCTGGCGACCTAGACCAGCGAACTGAATCAAATTTTTGAATTGCCAAGGAATCGAAACTATGAACTTACTCAACCCTCTCGCCAGCGTCGCCATTGGCTTGATCGAACGCGGCCTGTTGCCCGAGTCGGCCATTCGCGCGGCGATTCGACGCCTGGTGGAAGCCCGCCGTCGTAGCCTTTATCGGGGTAGCCTAGAAGAGCAGAACGCGCGCAGCCTCGAGTTCATGAATCAAGCAATCAATGAATCGAAGTTGGCTTTGGACACGGATAAGGCGAACGAACAACACTACGAAGTGCCTGCTGAATTTTTTGACTTGGTACTCGGCCCGCACAAAAAATATAGTTCGTGTTACTTCGAAAACGACCAAACGTCGCTGGCCGAGGCAGAGGGGGCCGCGTTAACGATCACCTGCGAGCGGGCTCAAATCGAGGACGGGATGTCCGTTTTGGAACTGGGCTGTGGTTGGGGATCCTTGACCCTTTGGATGGCCGAGCGGTATCCAAATTCCGATATCGTGGCGGTCTCTAACAGTTCCTCCCAACGGCAGTGGATTTTGCGAACGGCCCGTGAACGGGGAATCGCCGATCGGCTGCAAGTGCTGACTTGCGATATCAATGAACTGAAGTTGAACGAAAAATTTGATCGCGTCGTCAGTGTGGAAATGTTCGAACACGTTCGCAACCACCGCCGCTTGTTCGCCAACGTGTCGGACTGGCTGGCCGATGATGGCCAAATGTTCGTTCATATTTTCTGTCACCGCCAATTTGCTTACCCGTTTGAGACTCGGGGCGCAGCGAATTGGATGGGGCGACATTTCTTTTCGGGAGGTATGATGCCCAGTCGGGATCTATTCCGATGCTATGACGAGCATTTATCGGTGGATCGCGAGTGGAGTTGGAATGGGACTCATTATGAGCGGACTGCCAATGCGTGGGCGGTGAATCTCGGCCAAAATCGCGAGCAGGTTCTGCGCCTGTTTCGTGACATTTACGGCCGCGGACAAGAACTGCGGTGGTTCATGCGGTGGAAAGTTTTCTTTCTCGCCTGTGCCGAGCTGTTTGGTTCGCATAACGGCGAAGAATGGTTCGTCGAGCATTACCTCTTCAGCCACGCCCGCAAACCCAGTTTGTCAAATCACTAAAGGCCAATCCTAAAGGCTTCTCTCTTCGACTACCGGTAATCAAAAGAACTTTAGCCACGGATTGCACAGATTTACACGGATGTTTTCGACGTCCTCGAATCCGTGTCGATCCGTGAAATCCGTGGCTATGTTTTTTTCAAGACCTGCCGTCGATTCAAAGCCTCTTTCAACCACGGATTGCACAGATTCACACGGATGTTTTCGACGTCCTCGAATCCGTGTCGATCCGTGAAATCCGTGGTTAAGTTTTTTTCAAGACCTGCCGCCGATTCAAAGCCTCTTTCAGCCACGGATTACACAGATTTACACGGATGTTTTTTAGGGTTCCGAGATCCGTGAAATCCGTGGCTTATGCCTTCTTTCAATTAGCTGCCGACAACACTCCCTTGGCAGCTCGAGCCGCAGCCTGCGGTGCAGCCGAAACAATGATTGGCGACGCGAATGGATCGTTGCGATAGGGTCGCCAGATCGCACGTGCTGATGTGGACCGACTCTCCTTCGACCGGCAAGTCCAACATCTGGTTGAAATCGCAATCGTACAAAAAGCCTCGCCAATCAACCGACAGGGTATCCCGACACATCAGGTTGTCGAGCGTGGCTGGATTGAAGCTGGAGATCAACCGATTCATATACTCGGCATATTTTCCCTGCCGCAGCAGATCGTCCAGAAATCGACTGATGGGCATGTTCGTAATCGCGAACAGTCGATTGAAAACTAAACCATATCGAACCTGCAGTTCACGATGGTAATCGGCCTCTAACTTGTCTTGTGCGGGCGGCAAGCCAGTGCCAACCGGGTTATAGACCAAATTCAATTCGAGTTCTGAATCCGGCTGCCCGTAGCCAAGTTCATTCAAGCGTCGAATCGCGCGGATCGATTTGTCAAATACACCATCGCCGCGCTGGCTATCGCAATTGCTTTCTAGATAACAAGGCAACGAGGCCACGATTTGCACTTGGTGCTGGGCCAAGAACTCGGGCAGGTCCGTAAAGCCGGTGGCCAGCAGAATTGTCAGGTTGCACCGATCAATTACTCGCCGTCCCAAGTCGCGCGCCGCGGTCACGAGATCGCGAAAGTTGCCGTTCATTTCCGGGGCCCCACCGGTAATATCCAACGTTTCAAGGCAGGGATTGGCTTTCAGAAAAGCAATCACGGATTGAGCCGTTTCACGCGACATGTTTTCGCGTCGATCTGGACCTGCATCGACATGGCAATGAGTGCAAGTTTGGTTGCAGACCTTGCCCAAGTTGACCTGAAGAATGCCCGGTTGGGTTGGTTGCAAGCGATCCCAGCCGTGGGCACGCAACGACGCTTCAAAACGTCCAGCAGCAACCTGTTGGGGATCGCCCAGGATTTCCCGCTGCCGCTGGGGCGACGACAATTCGCTACCAATTCGCAAGAGGGTCGGGATCGCCACAAAACGGCCTTTGTTTCAGAAATGACGGAGCAGAAAGCTCCACATCATAGCAAAACACAATAGATCGTCACGTGTTCGGTATTGCAAATTACTTCGGATGAAAAACAGAAATGATTGGCCGATGGTCGCTGGTTTGGTCGGAGTCTGGAAAGTCCCCTTCGCGAACAACCACATCAGCCTCGCCTTGCCACTCTTTCGCTTGATTGGCCACAAAAACGAAATCGAGCAACGAATCCGGATAGCGGTCCACGCGGCGGTCGGTCACGTTGCGATCGTCAGACCAGTTGCTATCGAGCAGCGGATCGGGCTTGAGCCATTTCCACACGCCGCCGTCGAGCATGGCCTTGAAACCTTCGTTGCCTTGACCGGTTCGAAAGTCATAGTCGAAGTTGAAGTCACCCGCCGCAATAATCGGTTCCGGATGGCCTTCTGCCCATTTGCACAGCATGCGGGCTTGATCCGTCCGCAACTCGACTTCGCCCCGCGCCAGGTGATTAACAATCAACCAGAATGACGGGTTTGATTTCTTGTCGATGATTGTGGCTGCCAAGGGTG
>JBEBGH010000456.1:0-3592 GCA_040081565.1 Pirellulaceae bacterium | reverse complement strand
CCTTGATCGTTTCCACTAATTCCATTGATGTCTCCGCTTCCACCCATGCCGCGAGCCCAAACGTAGTTGCCGTTGCTGTCGAGCCGGGAAACGAAGACATCGCTGCTTCCCGCACTGATCAGATTGCTGATACCAAGCCCGGGATCGAAGTCTGCCGTGGTTGTAAAGTAGCCGGTTGTATAAACGTTCCCGGTCGCGTCCACCGCGATACCCGCAGCGTCATCGACTGTGCTACCACCCAGACTGCGAGCCCAGACGTAGTTGCCACTGCTGTTGAGCTTGGACACGAAGATGTCGCTACTTCCTGCACTGATGAGATTGCTGACACCAAGGCCGGGATCGAAGTCTGCCGTGCCGGAAAAGGTGCCGGTTGCGTAGACGTTCCCGGTCGAGTCCACCACGATGCCGTTTGCGACATCATCGTCGATTCCACCCATGCGGCGCGCCCAGACGTGGTTGCCGCTGCTGTCGAGTCTGGACACGAAGATGTCGCTACTTCCTGCACTGACCAGATTGCTGACGCTGCCACTGGGATCAAAGTCTGCCGTGCCATTGAAGCTGCCAGTTGTGTAGACGTTTCCGGTCGAGTCCACTGCGATGCCATTTGCAGCATCGGTACCTCCTCCTCCCATGCTTCGCGCCCAGAGGAGAGCTCCACTGTTATCGACCTTAGTCACGAAGATGTCGGTGCCGCCCGCACTTGTGAGCGGCGTCGTGCCGCTGCCCGGATCAAAATCCACGGTCCCTTGAAAGTATCCGGCCGTGTAGACATTCCCGGCTGAGTCCGTGGCGACCGCATTGGCGATCTCATTCCCTGTTCCTCCGACCGTATTCACCCACACAAAATCCCCGGTGAGCATCTGTCGGGATTCCAGGCGCTCGAACTGGAGATTCGGCTTGGCCGACCTCTGACGGGCTTTGCGAGCAGGCTGCTTGACAACTGGCTTCAGACGAATCGAACGCCGAAAATTCAAGCCGAAACGGTCGAATGCAGATGAATTTGACATACTTTCAATCCTCAAAAAAGCACTTAACTGTTAGCCCAAGTGGAACGAACGCGACCTCTAACGAGCGGGCTCCAGTAAACCAATCGAAAACAGGAGTCAAAGGCGGCCAGAAATTTGAAAAAAACCTTCTGGCGATCATGCAGTGGTCTTTCTGCATGGCAAAGAACGGTAATTAGCTCTCGAAAAGCGGGAGAGTTGCGACCTCAGAGACTGAATTTCATGAATTCAGCCAAATGAGGTCTCTTAACTCTGGACCGCCAAAAAACAGATCCGTGATGACATCAGTGGGGTTTCCCTTGAAGAACCAATCTTGTCCGGAGCCACCGGTCATCACGTCTCGTGCATCGAAGTCATTCAAAACGTTAAGATTCGCCTTAAGCGAATTCTTAACAGGACCATTTCGCAGAACACTCACCCGTGTGTTATAGTCAGAATTAGAGATCCATGCCGTCCGAACCGCATTCAAATCGACTCCATTTTGGAAATTGGGAGGAAGGGTTTGACCTCCAATGAGAATGTCATCGTCAGCTCCGCCCTCCAAAAGATCTGCCCCCAGGCCACCAATCAAAATGTCCCGTCCAGAACCTCCCATCAATTCGTCTAAGCCATTACCGCCAATCAGAATGTCGTTGCCAGAATCGCCCATCAGCTCGTCATTGTGATCGCCGCCAGACAAAGTGTCGTTGCCAGAACCGCCCATCAGCACGTCACTGTCATCTTCACCCACTAGTAGGTCGTCACCCGCCTCACCCATCAGCGTGTCAAGGCCTGCGCCACCACCTATGGTATCGTTGCCCGCACCACCCATCAGCACATCGCTGGAACTCTTGCCGTTCAGAAAATCGTTGCCGGCATTGCCCGCTAGAAAGTTGATATAGTCATTCCCAATCAATTTATCATTGGCCGAGCCGCCAATCACATTTTGAAATGAGGATGAAAATAGTCGGAGCGTGCGATTGACGTGGACGTTTTGGGTTTCGGTGATGCCCAGATTCACTGTAACGGCGGTCGTCAATTGGCTGAAGTTCAGAGTATTGGTATCCCCCTCGGTGCCAGATTCACTCACAATGTCGAATTCAGTACTGGGGGCAGAAGCAAACACATAACTGTCGCCGCCATAGCCACCTCTCAGATAGTCATCGCCGGCACCGCCAGTCAGAAGGTCATTGCCTTCGTTACCATATATGGAGTTGGCCAGTGCGTTTCCCGTCAGGATATCGTTACCCGTACCTCCAAACGCGTCTTCAAAAGCGGCGGCGGAGCTCAGTTCTATTGTCCGATTCGCGTGGACGTTTTGAGGGCCGAGAGAGCCCAGATTCAGGGCAACCGTAGTGGTTATCGCCTGAAAATCCAACTCGTCGTTTCCGGCGCCTCTTCCTGTTCCTTCGAATAGCCGATCGGCTTCCATCGTGGCGGCTGGTAAGAATAGAAATTTGTCATTGCCCAATCCTCCGATCAGCAAATCGTCTCCGCTGCCACCTTTCAACTCGTCATCACCATTGCCGCCATTCAATAGATTGTTGAGAATGTTGCCTCGCAAGGTGTCATCGCCTGAACCGCCAATCGCATTTTCAAATGTAGCAGAGGCATTCAGCTTAAGGCTGCGATTGTTGCCGACAAACTGGATTTCGGTAGACTGCAAATTCAAATAGACCCCGGATGTCAATGCGCTAAAGTTTAAAGTGTCAATTCCGTGACCTCTCGCCGACGACTCTGAAACGTTGTCAACTTCATCCGACGACGCAGGCAAGAACATAAAGGTGTCATTGCCTAATCCGCCAAACATCGCATCGTCGCCTGCACCACCTCCAATAGTATCGTTACCAGCCAGACCAGAAAGTCGATTGGCCAACGTGTTGCCCGTGATGAGATCATTACCCCCAGAGCCGATTACGTTCTCGAAAGTTGTCGACGAATTCAGTTTCAATTGCAAATTCGGATGGACAAGTTGACTGGTGGCTCGACTCAAATTGATCGAAATCCCGCTTGATACTAGAGGCGAAAAATCGAGCGTATCGATCCCACCACCCGATTCATTCAGGGCGATGAGTCCCAGCGGCTTGGCGGGATCAAAACGGTAGGTATCGTTACCGGCAACGCCAGTTAGCAGCAGGCTTTCTGTATTGAACCGTTCCAGCGTGGCACCATTTACCAAAATTGCTGAACTGGAAACTTGGATCACGTCGTTGGCGCTGGTCCCTACAATTTCAACCGTGTCCGTTCCGTTCATTCCGTCTAGAATCAGTGGTTCGTTCAGCAGAAAGGTCCCCAAAGGAGTGGTCGCGCCTCCATCTGTGGCAATCGTGATAGCGACTGTGGACGGTGAATACGTCAAGACAAATGCATCATTTCCATTGGTTCCCGAAGCCATGAAGGCCAGGAGTTGCCGATCTTCTAGCCGCTCAAATTGCAGGTTCGGCTTGAACGACCCATTTCGGGTCTTCCGAACAGACTTTTTACCAATCAGATTCGATGGATCTTCATCCGTGAATAGCCAATTGAAAGGGCCAAAAAGTGACATTTTTTGCAGCTCCAAATATTTATTGACGATCCGCGCACATTTGCATCTCTAGTGAACCCATCGT
>JBEBGH010000455.1:0-3608 GCA_040081565.1 Pirellulaceae bacterium | reverse complement strand
ACTCGCAACAGGCGGCCGAACTCGCCGCGCTGGATGGGCAGATTGCCGAGGTCAAGAAAATTCTGGAGACGCCGACAGAAGCATTGACCGCCGCTCAAAACCATTGGGAAAAACAACTGATTCCCTGGTCGGTGTTGACGCCTGATAAGATTGAGGCGACTGGAAACGTAACGCTCGCAGCCCGACCCGATGGAGCATTGCTTGCCGGTGGCGAGAATGCCGCGACAACGACATACACGTTGACCTTCAGCAAGTTGCCAGCGGACATCACCGCTTTCCGACTGGAAGTGTTGCCAGACGACTCGCTTCCAAATAAAGGGCCGGGGCGAGCGTCGAACGGCAACTTCGTGCTCTCGGAATTTATGGCTCGCACGCGTGCCGCCGATGGAACCGAAACTCCGATTGCGCTGCAAAACGCCACGGCGACGTATGAACAGACCGGAGCACCAGGGAAAAATCCGTTTGGTAAATGGGCGATTGCCGCAACAATCGATCGAGATGAAAAAGGAAAGAATTGGGGCTGGGCGATCATGGAACAGGCAGGACGCCGCAACGCCGCCGTATTCGAAACCGCAACCAATCTAACGTTGAGTCCTGATGCTCAATTGACGATTGTTCTCGAACAGAATCACGACAACCCAACGCATACACTCGGTTGCTTTCGCTTGTCGGTCACGAGCGCGCCCCGGCCAGTGTCGGCAGCCAGCGAGGTCCCAGATAACATCTCGACAATCTTGAAATTGCCGGTTGCCGAACGTTCTGAAGCGCAAACTCAAGAATTGGCCACGTACTATCGCAGCATTGCCGAAGCACTGAATCCAGTCCGAATTCAATTAGCTGATCTGGAAAAACAACGCAAGGAATTAGACGCCTCGATTCGGACAACCTTGGTTACGGAATCGGTCCCGCCACGAATGGTCCGCGTGCTCGCTCGCGGCAACTGGATGGATGAAAAGGGCGAAGTCTTGACGGCAGGATTTCCAGTTTCGTTGACTTCACAAGCCCCTGCGGATCAAAAACTGACGCGTCGCGATTTGGCCGAATGGATCGTTTCAGAAGACAACCCGCTAACAGCTCGAGTAGTCGTCAATCGCGTTTGGAAATTGTTTTTTGGCGCGGGCATCTCGCGGCGAGTCGATGATCTGGGAACCCAAGGGGATTGGCCCAGCCATCCTGATCTCTTGGATTATTTGGCCGTTGATTTTCGGAACAATGGCTATGACATGAAACGACTGATCAAAGCACTCGTGATGAGCCAGACCTATCGACAGTCGTCCGTTGCCAACTCAACCGTCCGCGAGGCCGATCCAGAAAATCGTTGGTTAGCTCGACAAGGCCGATTTCGTTTGGACGCTGAAATGGTCCGCGACAATGCTCTCGCGGTCAGCGGATTGCTTGATCGGACTATCGGAGGTCGAAGCGTTTTCCCCTACCAACCTGCCGGTTATTGGTCCTATTTGAACTTTCCCACACGCGAGTGGCAGAATGGATCCGGTTCGTCGATTTATCGGCGCGGTTTGTACACGCATTGGCAACGTCAGTATCTGCACCCAAGTCTTTTAGCGTTCGATGCGCCGAGTCGCGAAGAATGCACGGCTGATCGACCGCGTTCCAATACTCCGCTGCAGTCGCTGGTGTTGCTCAACGATCCAAGTTATGTCGAAGCCGCTCGGGCGTTTGCCGAGTCATTGTTGAAAACAGGCGGGGACGATCGGCAATTGATCGAACTGGCTTTTCGGCGCGCCTTATCACGGCCCGCAACTGATGAAGAAACGGGAATACTGATTGAGCTTTTGAAAAATCATTTGTCGGACTACGAAGCGAATCCGGCGGCAGCTACGGAAGTCTTGAAGGTGGGCCAAAACGCGCCGCCCGCTGATGTTTCGCCGGCTAGGGTTGCCGCGTGGACCAGCGTAACCCGGACCATTTTGAATCTTCACGAAGTATTCACCCGAAATTAAATCGCAGCCTTTTCCTAACGGCTTTTAGCTGAAGGTAATTAATATGACTCAACTTCCTCCTGCACTCGCCCGACGCACCTTTCTCAAAGGTACTGGGATCAGCCTCGGAGCAATGGCTCTATCGAATCTTCTCACCAAGTCGTCGCCCGCAGCCATGAGAGATGGCGATCGCTGGCGCGGGGTGATCAACCCTTTGCACTTCCAACCGAAGGCCAAACGAATCATCTGGCTGTACATGGCTGGCGGCATGACTCATATCGATACATTCGACAACAAACCAAAGTTGGCCGAGTTGCATGGGCAGGCAATGCCCGAATCATTCACCCAAGGTCAACAAATCGCCCAACTGCAGGGACAAAAACTTAATTGCTTTGCGCCGCAACATCCCTTCCGCAAATGGGGGAAATCGGGTCAATCCATTTCGGAAATCTGGCCGCTGCTGGGCGAAAAGTGTGCCGACGAATTGTGTATCGTTCGGTCGCTCTACACCGATGCCATCAACCACGATCCGGCTCATACCTTCATGAACACCGGAACCATGAACGCCGGCCGTCCAGCGATGGGTTCATGGCTCACTTATGGTTTGGGTGCCGAGTCAGATAGCCTGCCAGGATTCGTGGTGATGGTTTCGACCGGCAAGTTTGGCCAAAAGCAACCGATTGCTGCGCGACAATGGCATTCGGGCTTTCTCCCTGGACAATTTCAAGGAACCGAATTCCGCAGCACCGGCGACCCCGTCCTGTACGTTGGCAATCCAAACGGGGTAACACCACAGAAACAACGCGATGTCGTTACGGCGGTCCGGCAACTCGACGGGCTGGCCGATCGGCGATTGGAAGATCCGGAAATTGCCACCAGAATTTCCCAATACGAATTAGCGTTTCGTATGCAAACGAGTGTGCCAGAACTGATGGACGTCAGTCAAGAACCGCAACATATCTTCGACTTGTACGGCACTAAGGGTGGAGACGGATCGTTTGCGTCGAACTGTCTGCTCGCTAGGCGGTTGGCCGAACGAGGCGTTCGCTTCATCCAGCTTTATCATCGCGACTGGGATCATCATGGCGCGGTAAAGGATCATTCCGCTGGAACCGCCAAAGAAGTCGATCAAGGCGTCGCGGCACTCATCACCGACCTTAAACAACGCGACATGCTCAAGGACACGATTATCGTGTTCGGATCAGAATTTGGGCGCACGCCAATGGCCCAGGGCGATGGGCGGGACCATCATCTTGCCGGATTCACGATGTGGTTTGCGGGGGGCGGCTTCAAGCCGGGCTTCAGTTACGGTGCGACGGACGAACTCGGCTATCACGCCGTTGAAAATCGAGTGTCCGTTCACGACATCCATGCGACGTTGCTAAACCAGATGGGCATCGACCATTCGCGATTCACTTATAAATACCAAGGTCTCGACAGCAAGTTGACCGGCGTCGAGGAAGCGAATGTTGTGAAGGACCTTCTCGTCTAACGGCTAGCTGCCGTTAATCTGGCAATCATTAACTTGGCGGGGGATCGCGTCGGGCGCGGCGTTTGGCATCCAGCAATCTGGACGTATGCGGCGTCTCTTCTTTCTTTTCGACTTCCTTGATCGTCTTGGGAACCGGCGGTTCGATTTCGCGATCGCGTTCGCTTTCCAACACTCGA
>JBEBGH010000454.1:0-3618 GCA_040081565.1 Pirellulaceae bacterium | reverse complement strand
ACGTTTAGCATCGCAACTTTCGCGGGAGCGAAAGGCGACTATCAAAAAATCACAGCCTCGGAGCGAAAGGCGACTATAGGCCTCCAGCCCCTCTCCCCCTCAAAGGCGGGGGCGAGGGGAGCTAGAATTGAGTCCAAAGGGAACGCCAAAGCGAGCCGGCTCCACATTTGCGAATGAGTCTATATGGGACCGGAAACACACTTCGCATCACTTGCGAAGTCCGTTTAGTTTTCCTCTGATTTTTTGGCGTTTCCGTTTTCATTCGAAGCTGGTTTTCCGCCGCTGAAGTCGGCAACATCCTGCGTGAACATGCCACGACCGTGAGTCGCGATGACCAGAATTTTGTCGCGCGGGTGAACAATCAAGTCATGCACAAAGGTAATGGGCAGGCCGGAGCCCAACACGTCCCAACTTGAGCCGCCGTTTTTCGACACGAACGCGCCCAAGTCAGTGCCGACGTAGAGAACGTCCTTGGCGTGCGGATCTTCCTTAATGACATTCACTGGTCCGCCTGGGAGGTTGCCGACGATGTCTTTCCAAGTCGTGCCGTAATCGTCTGAGCGATAGACGTAGGCCTGAAAGTCGTTGTCGGTCTTGCCGTTTTGACTCAAGAACACGGTCGACTCGTTGTACTTCGAGGCCGTCACGCGCGAGACCCATTTAAAGGGTGGCAATCCGCCTCCGATCTCAGACCAGTTCTTGCCGCCGTCCAGCGTCACGTGCACGCGCCCATCGTCGGTACCGACATACAGCAAACCGGCCTTCATTGGCGACTCGCTCAATGAAGAAATCGTGGCGAAGGAAATGTTACCTTGCTTCGTCGGATCGTTATGCGTCAAATCGGCACTGATGGCCTCCCAATGATCACCCCGGTCGGCAGAGCGAAAGACGCGATTCATCCCGTGATAGATCACCTTCGAATCATGTGGCGACAATTGAAACGGAGCATGCCATTGTCCCCGCAGGGTTTCGCCAGCGATCTCGGGCTTGATCGTTTTCGTTTCCCAGCCGCCCATGGATCGACGCCGCGTGTTGGTTGGCGGAGTTCCTGAAGTTTTCGTTGAACGCAACAACGTACCGTAGAAAGATTCACTGTACAAAGTGTTTTCGTCGTTGGGATCGATCTCAATGTATCCTGCTTCGCCGCCCGGGATCATCTTCCATTCGCCAAAGGCTCCCCCGCGACCTGGACGGGATGGGCCCATCCAACTCATGTTGTCCTGAATTGAACCGTAAACATTAAATGGCTGAGCGTTATCGACTGCCACATTGTAAAATTGTACGAGCGGCATGTTTTCGATGTTCTTCCAAGTTTTGCCGCCATCGTACGACAGGTTCACTCCGCCGTCGTTGCCATTAATCAGGTAGTTCGAATTCGAGGGATCGATCCAAAGTGCATGGTGGTCGCCGTGCAAATCTGGATACTCGACTGGCGTGAAATTCTTTCCGCCGTCGGTTGATTTGCCCATCGAGACTCCCATGACATAAATCGTCTCGGAATCGTTCGGATCGACGCGAATTTGTGCGAAGACCCAACCGTAGGTTGAGAAGAGCCGCTGCATGAACTCGTTATCGTTGTGGGTTCGTTGCCAAGTCTCTCCGCGGTCGTCGGAGCGGAATACCTCGGCACCTTTGATCACATCCTGTTTTTGGCGACCATACGAGTCAAGTTCGCCTACTTTGGCCTTGCGAAACGCTTCGTGATTGTCGACGAGGGCGTAGATGGTTTTGGGTTGTGACTGGGCGAGGGCGATGCCAATGCGACCGGCTTTGCCTCGCGGCGGAAGGCCTTTGGTCAACAGTTTCCAAGTTTTCCCGGCATCATCGGTTCGATAAACGCCGCCACCGTCGCCGGGCAGCGGATCGCTCCAAGGCCGTCGGATGCGGTGCCACATCGACGCGTACAGTGTGTTCGGCTGCAGCGGGTCCATGACGAGATCGTAGCCGCCTGTCATGTCGTCTTCGAAAAGTGACTTGACCCAAGTCTTGCCGCCGTCTGTGGTCTTGAAAATTCCCCGCTCGGAATTGGGCGAATACTCGTGGCCGCACGCCGCAACGTAGACAGTATTGGGATCTTTTGGATGAACGACAATGCGAGCAATGTGATGGGTGTCACCCAGTCCCATGTGTTGCCAAGTCTCGCCGGCGTCGTTGGATCGATACACACCAGTTCCTGCCATCGAGCTCCGGAAAATATTTGATTCGCCGGTGCCGAGCCACACGATGTTGGAATCTTGCGGGTCCACAGTAATCGCGCCGGTCGAAGCCGACGGGGCATCATCGAAAATCGGTTTCCAGGTTGTGCCTTCGTTGGTTGTCTTCCAAGTTCCGCCGGATGCCGAAGCAATGTAGATGGTGTGTGGTTGGTCCAAAGGCCTTGCGATGTCCGTTACGCGGCCGCTCATAACAGACGGGCCAATCGAAGTCCACTTCTTCGACTTGAATGGCGAGGACTCCCGCATTTTGAGGAACGAGTTGTGAAAGGCTAGCCGCGTTTCTGGATCGAAAACGGGTTGCTTGAAGTTGCTTTGCGAAAAACAGGGTTGCCCACAAACAATAAGGCCCACAAGAGCTGATAAGACCAACAACGAACAGATACAGCGCATGAGTTCATGCCTCCAAGATTCAGATTCAATAGAACAGCGGAATACCTGATTCTATGGAATTCGAACGGGCAAAACAGCCAGAGGGTCGGCCGTCACAACGGTGCAGGGGAGTGAACGAACCGCCAGTCTTGGCGTTTACCAGCCAGCCGAATCGGAAGGTGCCGCGCTACGTCGCTTGGCACGCATGTGGGCGGGCAAGGTGATGGGCGTTGAATTATCAACCAAAGGTTCGGAACTTGTTGGAGCAATCGAGTGGCGTTTCCGCTTTTGTGCTTGCAGTGCTAAACCTACTGCGGCAATCGACACGACCATGCCGCAGCCGAGTGCGTTGACGTTGCCTTGAAAATAGGCCCACACCACAAGTGCCTGGCCGACAAAAAACAGAGCTAACATGCTGAGCAATCGCGGCGAGTCGCTCGCGGCCAAGGGCGACGTCGACTCTTGGCATTCGATATTGCGACCCATTGGTTGAGTGCGTGCCTTGTGAGCGGCATCGAAGCGATATTGCCGGACGTTGCTGGGGGCTGGTGATTCGTCACAAGAATTGGCCTGTTGTTTTTCGTTCGAGCGTAACGGGTACAACGGAGTGAGAGGTGCGAAACGTTGATCGCTGGAAAGAGTCATGTTGGATTCTGGCTTGGGCTGTTTTTGAATAACCTCAACGTGGCAGCGAGCACAAATCAATTCCGCTTCATGGATTGCAACCATGGGGGATTCACTTTTGCAGTTGGGACACCACATGCGAAGTTGGAATTGGGATTGGATTCAGAAAGGATAATGCGACTTCGCTTCCTTCGACAAAACGCCAGCAGTTCTGTACTTTGGAGGAAAAAACCGTTACAACCGGCAAGTTAACGACAAGAACAAAGGTGTAATCGTTACAAAATTTCAAATTGCTTTTACGGTCTGGTAAAAAGACCTGTGCAAGATGAATGACGTAAAAAAGCAAAAAGCTGGGTCGGCCGAGCTTGTGGCCCGCAAAGGAAAGTTTCGTGAATCAATCAGGCACTGA
>JBEBGH010000453.1:0-3627 GCA_040081565.1 Pirellulaceae bacterium | reverse complement strand
ACAGAATACGGCTCTTTTCAGGTTCGAGAATAAAGTTCTTGAATAATTTTGGAAATACGGTCGGAATGCTCCGACCTAGCCATAGGATGCGCTGGTGAGTCGACGAACACCTCTAGGTAGTCGAGACCGTACCCGATGATTCGAAAATGGTTATCTTTCCGAACCCTTTCAATCGCCTTGGCGATGGTCCTTCTCGTCACCGCCGTTCTCAAGCTGCACCTGCTCCTGATCGATCCATTCGCTGATATCAAAACGGGAACTTCACTTCCCCTATTGTGGCTCGCTGTATTCATTGAGGTTGGTGTCGTTTGGATCGTGTTTTCGAACTCAACTGATGAAATGATCAAGTGGCTTTCACTTACGTCGTTGTTCTGCGCAATGTCGGTTATTTCAATTTTGAGAGTATTTTCCGGTCAATCAACATGCGGTTGTGCCGGCGTGATTGAAATCAATCCTTTGAAGTTTTTTATTTTTGACTGTGTGTGTTTGGGAGCGCTTTTCAATAACTCGGCTCTTAAGAGCAAATCGATTGGATTTTTGTTCAACAAAATTGCTGCCAATCGTCTACATTTTGCTGGTCAAATGGCTTGTTTTGCAATCAGTGGATGTTTCCTGTTCGTGATTTATCCAATGCTTGATCGGATTGGATTTTTTTCAATGCTTCGCAATGAGCAAGTTTTTATCAAACGCATAGATTTAGGGACACGCAGTTGGTCAGATGTTCATAAAGTGGAAATCGAGATGCAGAATTTTTCGAATTCCTCGATTAATATCGTTGGCGCTAAATCTACTTGCTCCTGTATTTCAATTGCAAATTTCCCCTTCTCCGTTCCCGCCAAGTCAACGTTGGTGACGACAGCCGTTATCTCGCCTAAAAAGACAGGTTGGTTCCACCAACGAATTCAGTTTTTTACAGATTCAAAGCACCAGTTTGTTGCTGGAGCAGATATTTTTGGCATGTTTCGAAAGGATCTAAAATGAGCTCTTTTTTTTCCGGATTTTCTATGGCGGCTTTTTCGCTGGTGCTGGTTTTCGCTTCAATAGGATTGTCTGTAGCGAAAGCTGACGATCCAGTCCTTCCAAAGTGCGTTATTGTGGCTATCGAGGGGGGACAGGATGATTGCCAATTAAGAGTCTGGTGGAACATTTGTCCGATTGGACAGTCTTGCAGTTTCTATGTACACCCAACACTCGGTGTTGTTTGCGGTTGCAATTGAATTGGTCCCCGCGAATGGCCCGCTCGCTTGGCGCAAATTTGGCGGTTTGATAATTGCTAGTTGATGAAGCTCGTGGATCCACTCCAATGAGTTCGCAAGGAAATATGCAGTGAAATTGCCGTTGATTTTTAAAGCCAAAAACATCCCAAAATTGCCAGTTATTTGGTCGATTTTCGGATATGTCAGTGTTTTAATTTCGACAAATTCTTTCGGAGATGAAGCGCAACTTAGGCGATTTAATGAACAAGCGCCAAAAATCTGGCGACAGCAGTCGAACAAGTATGATTCAACCGGTTGTGAGGTCACAAAGGTCAACACTTTGTCTAAGGTTTCGGCCTCGGTAAGCCAATCAGGGGAATTTGCTTCATTTTCAGGCACAGCAAAAGATATTGTTGGCAATTTTGTCGTAGTTGCAAATGAAAAATATATCGCAACCATACAATCTACTGCGATGGCTGGCGGGCCCTACCACATCATGATATTGGAGCAGCACAGCAATCTAAGCCGCGGAGACGAAAAGCAAAAACTTCTACAAGTAACTATGCCGTCGTTGTGTTTTTTTCGGTGGCATTTGCCAGATTCATTGGATGACTTGGACGGGATTGGCGTCAAAGGTCCTTTGGGATTTCGAGTTGTAGATGCAACAACCTCAACTAATTCCGATGGCAATGAATTGGTAAGCCTGAAGTTGATTTCGGTAATACGTGATGCATCGGGACAATACGTTAAACATGTGTCAAATGCACCCGGTGCATTTTCGGTTGAAGAGTGTACTTTGAAATTATTACCCCAGAACGAATGGTCTATTGAGTCGGTTGAAATAACAGGGGTTGCCGCTTTGCCATCTGGCACTCAGTCATTGACTATGAAAAGCGTTTTTTTCTATCAAGGAAATTCGCACCATCCTTCATCAAAGCACGAAGTAATCGAACTGAACGGCAGTGTAAAGACTGATGAAAAGTACATTTTTTCTGATTTGAGGCGAATCAGCTTTGATCCGGAGAGTTGTTATTTGAAATACTATGGCCTTCCCGAGCCAAGTTTTTCAGAAAAACGATCCTCGTTTTTTTCTTATTTTTGGAAGTTCGGGATTGTTTTTGCACTCGTTGTTTTTTTTGCAATCCGGTTTCTTCGAAGATAGACGAACATTCAATATGCGTTTCGCCTTCACCCTAATCGAACTCCTCGTCGTCGTTGCCATCATTGGCCTCCTTGTTGGTATTACGCTCCCAGCGGTGCAGATGGTGCGGGAAGCGGCGAGAAGGACGCAATGTTCGAACAACCTCAAGCAGATTGGAACTGCGCTGCACAATTCCGAATCAACGCGGCAGAAGTTGCCGGCAGGGATTACAGCCTATGGCGGCCAGCCGTTTGGGTCGATGACTTGGCTCACACAGATTCTGCCGCAAATCGACCAGCGTAATTCTTGGGATCAGGCGATGGGTGATTACGCGGCCGACCCCAGCCCATTCCTGTCCCATCTCGGGATGCGGACGGTGATCAACACTTACCAATGCCCCAGCGATCCGGAAAGCGGGAAGCAGTCGTACACGCACGAAAGTCGACTGGTAACGACGACTAATTATCTGGGTGTCAACGGAACGGACTTCAAGAAACGTGACGGCGTTTTCTATCTGAATTCGGCGACGAAATTTCGGGACCTTCTGGATGGTCAATCCAATACGCTGATGGTGGGTGAACGACCTCCAAGCCCCGATTTCTGGTACGGCTGGTGGTACGCAGGATTCGGTCAATCGGGAAGCGGATCGCCCGACATGCTCTTAGGTGTTCGCGAAGTCCACGACCCGCCTCCGCCTGGCGTGACCAACTATCTCGAAACGTGCCCGCCTGGTCCGTACAACTTCCGCAAGGGCAAATCGGGCGAGCAATGCGACACGCTGCACTATTGGAGTTACCATCCCGGCGGCGGAAATTTCGTTCTCTGCGACGGCAGCGTCCGCTTCATCCCCTACACCGCCGACGATGTTATGCCGCAACTCGCCACCCGCAACGGCAAAGAAGTTTTTCCATCGCCGTTTGAATAAGACAAAGGGTAGTAACGATCCATTATCGATGAAACGCCCACTAGCGAGCATCTTTCGGTTTTGAAATCAACACGTCTCCCAGCAGCCCACTGAAGCGAGTCAGTCAACGCAATCGAACAATTGCGGACTCTGGTAGCTTCCTCACTGGAGGCGGCAACGTCGTTGCCCCGCCGTCGATCAACGCTTGGATCTGTTCCTCAGTGTAACCCCTGGCCCGTGCATCCTTCACCAATTTGGCGAGTTCCATTTCCCGCGCGAATTTCAGATCGATCTGGGCCTTCCCCTCGCGCATAATGGCTCGCAGCTCACCAACGGTTGGCAACCCGCCCGTCTCATCGTCGTCATTTCGACGCGCGTACCATCGC
>JBEBGH010000127.1:0-13485 GCA_040081565.1 Pirellulaceae bacterium | reverse complement strand
GTCATCGAGCATGCCGACCTGCGCGGCGACAGTCTGGAACTAAGCCGGATGGCAGCCGAGCGGCCTTGTGAGTCGATCGTCTTTTGTGGCGTCCATTTCATGGCCGAGACCGCCGATATTGTCGCCAATCGTCCAGAACGACTGCGTGCGCGTGGTGGGCGGCGCGTGACCGTTGTGCTGCCGGATCTGGCCGCGGGGTGTTCGATGGCCGATATGGCGGCGATCGAACAAGTCGAAAATGCTTGGGAGGATTTAGGGGCGGTCATCGATACGACCGATATTACGCCAGTCACTTACATCAATTCTGCGGCGAGCCTCAAGGCCTTCTGCGGGCGGCATGGCGGCATCGTCTGCACGTCGAGCAATGCCGAAAAAGTCCTGAAATGGGCTTTTGCTAAATCCAAACGGGTGCTGTTTTTTCCTGACCAGCACCTTGGGCGAAACACGTCCCTGAAGATGGGAATCACCAACGAGCAGATGCCGGTTTGGGACCCGTACGGCGGCGAGTTTGGTGGAACCTCACGCACGGCTCTGGAAAATAGTCGGGTTATTTTGTGGAAAGGTCATTGCAGCGTTCACCAGATGTTTCGACCCGAACATGTCGCCGCGTTTCGTCAGAAGATTCCGGGGGTTCAGATTCTGGTCCATCCAGAGTGTCCTCAAGAGGTCAACGACATCGCCGACCTGTCGGGCTCGACGGGCTATATCATTCGCACGGTGAAATCGGCTGCGGCTGGAACCAAATGGGCCATCGGAACGGAATTGCATTTGGTGAATCGACTGAAGAAAGAACATCCCGAGCAAGAGATTCACTTTCTGTCGCCGGTGATGTGTATGTGCGCCACGATGTATCGGATTGACCTCGCGCACTTGTGCTGGAGCCTGGAAAACCTGGTCGCCGGCACGCCGGTGAATATCATCCGTGTCGATGACGACACCGCCGCGTTCTCACTCCTCGCGCTGGAACGCATGCTGGCGATTGTTTGACCGATTGCGTGCCTTTTGGGGAATGTTCTTAATTGCCAGCAGTTCCTCGCGGCCATAGGACCCAGTCGCCATCGTGACGCGACGGGAAACTGAAGTTGAATTCACCGGCTTTCATAGCTCGGAGCGACGTGTCCGCGGTAGCGCCAGCGACAGGCTCCGTGCCGTCTACATGGAGCTGGATCGGGGCCGCACGATCATCGTCCCGGTCAACGCCTACGCTATAAATTCGAAAACCGACGTCGGCCGAACTTGGTGGGTTATTCTTGGATGATTGTTTTTCGTCAATGATCAAGTAGTTGATTGGGGCTCCGTTAATTTGGTCCTTGGGAACGGCATTCAAAAATTCACCAACGAGTTCTTCCAGAGATTTTGGCAGTTTGCCGTGCTTCCTCTGAAATCTCAAAACCGCGACTCCCGCAGCCGTCGCCTCCTGGTTGGCCATCCCACGGAACATGGCTTTTCTCGTTTGGGAAAACGCTGGGAAAAGATCGGCTAACAACCGAAAACTATCATCGAGCTTCTCAAATTCCCTTTCGACTTCCGCAAAATTGTCTTCATAAAACGGAGAATAAAAGTGCTGTTCTAAGAGGTCAAACAAAATGTCCGCGCGAACAGTCAGGTTTTTCCGTGAAGCCATCGTGACCAGGGAAAGTGGTGCGGCGACCTGTTTGGCTACTTTCGTCAAAGTTTTTTGCAAGTCGCTGTGTTCATTGAATCCATAATTCGTTTGTTGGATGTATTGCTCCATCAATTGCAAACCCTCAGGAGTGATTCTGCCATCTCCATTGCCATCGTCGGTGTAGACTCGCTGAATCGTGTCGTGAACAAATGCACGTTCGCCGTCAACTGAAATAAGATTTGGCGCTGGATCGCGCGTGACTGCCAATTGGATGCGTTCAAGTTGTAAATCGCTAAACTGGCTCAAGTGTTTTGCCAGCGATTCATCAACCAAATCGCAACCAATGTTATGAATGGCAAAAGCTACCAAACCACATATCAGATATTTGTGCTCGCTGGCCTGACGGGCGAAACCAAAAGTAGCCTCGATGTTTCGCGTCGCGCGTTCCAAGTCGCCTTGTTCCAGAGCCCAACGAGTGTCGACCGTTAGAATTCGAGCCGCATGGCGCATGGTCTGAACATGCGGCAACAGAATGCCGACAAGCGCGCCGTCCATTGGATCATAAGATTGATTATTCCGAGTTTCTTTCGAAGTCTGTGCCATTTGCAGAGGAAAAAGAGCGCGCGCATCTTCCTCGGAATAGTCAATAATACGGGCCTTCAATTCGAGACCCAAAACCGGCTTGGCCCCGCCAACTCGGAATGCCTCGAGCAAATCCGCAGCGTCACTGAGTTGCGAAATTCCTTTTTCCCATGCCTTGCCATCCGAGGGGAGAATCTGCCGCCAATCATCGGCTGCACCTTCGTTACGGATATTAATATCAAGGAATGGATTTTTCCCTTCGCAAAATTCGTACTTAGCCCATGGGCCTCGATAAATGGGCCAAGCCTTATCGGCTTCGGCAACGTCAGACAGATCTGCGTTTAGCGACGGCAGATAATCCACACTGGGCTGCGGCTTTCCCAAATAGAAAAACAGACTCAGGCCAAGAAAGCCGGCAATTGAAAATGAGCCCACCCACATACCGCCGCGAAACCATTTTGCCAACATCGGTCGATTCCTCTCCTTACCAGCGCGAATTAAATCAGCAACCGTCCGCGGGTCGCCGAAAGTCGCGATCAATTCTGTAAAACTCTTGCCACTTGCATTTCCGTCTTCAAAATGAGCCACCAAATCGCTGGCCACTTGAAATTTCTCATAACGCATCAAACGGGAATGGATCACCACGGCCGTGATCAAGCTACAGACCTCAGTCGGGAGTCCTGAATCCGCAATCCGCCGCCGCCAATTGAACTTCTCCGAAAATGGGCTGCGAATCAGGTCACCCAGGGACCTGACGCCGATCAACCGCGAATTCGAAAAAGTGCCATTCATTTGTCGTTTTTCTTTTGTCTGATATCCGTCTTTAACGAGTCATCGAAACGTGGATTCATTAGCCTTCTAACGCAAAACCGAATCCCCGCGTTCGCGTGACTCCGATTGCCGAGAGCCCTTGGATCAGAGCTGCCCATTGCTCGCGATCCTGAGCAAGACGTTTTTTCCCGGCAGTCGTCAGGCGATAATAGCGGCGGTCCTTGCCGTTCGGTCCGGGCTTGTTGGTGGATACGACCAACCCCTTGGCCTCTAAATTGTAGAGCATGGGATAGAGCGTCGATTGTCCCATTTCGAAGATCCCATTCGAACGTTGAGACAGCGTTTCAACGATCTGGTAACCGTACATTTCTCCGCCGGAGAGCAACTGCAAGACTGCTGCCGGCCCGGCCCCTCGCATTAATTCTGATTCAATTTTCATCCAATCCTCCAGCAAAGCCATTACTATGCGTTACATAGTATGCGAGCCAAACTGATGGGTCAAGTAGAAAGTGCGAAACGGAAATAAAATTTTTACCGGCGGGCTTTTCGCCAGTTCTTGACCAAATCCAGGTATTTTTCTCGGGGTTCGCCAGTCCAGCCGTTGATGCCGTGCGAAGGTAGCCAGATGAGGTGAATGTAGGCGGCGCCAGAAAGCGGAAGCAAAAGCAAACCGAACGCCCAGCCACGACCGAAATTGGCTGAAATCATTAACACGATCGCGAGAAAAATCACTACCTTCAGCAGTCGTCGCCATTTAGGGCGATGTTCTTCAAAATGCCCAAACAGGATGTTTCCCACGGCAAAGATGCCCATCACGATCGCCGCGTCAAACCAAAGAGAGTCGGTGTTCCACATTTTGATCCAACCTGTTTGAAGAAAATGTTGGTGATCGAAATCTGTTAATCAGGATAACGCCCGATCAAATCGTTTCGTAGTCGACGCGGCATGGGGGCAGGGATTCGAGAAAAAGCCGCCCGTATGGCTTGGACTTAATCCTGGGGTCGAGGACGACGACCATGCCGCTGTCGGTCTGCGAACGGATCAAGCGACCGAAGCCTTGTTTGAATTTGATCACGGCCTCGGGGAGTTGGTATTCGTTGAAGGGATTTCCGCCGCGCTCGCGAATGGCCTCGAGTCGCGCCTCCAAAAGTGGATGATCGGGGACACTGAACGGCAGTTTGGTGATGATCACATTGCGAAGCGCATCGCCTTGCACGTCGACGCCTTGCCAAAAGCTGTCGGCTCCGAACAAAACACTGCGGGGTGTGTTTTTAAACTTCTCCAAAAGTTGGCCGCGCGGGGTCCCCTCCCCTTGGCTCAAGATCGGCATCTTCTGGTCGATCAGCCAACTGCTCAGTTCGCGGACGGTTTTGTTAAGCATCTCAAAGCTAGTGAACAGAACAAACGCATGCCCATCGCTTTGTTTCAGATAGTGCTGGATCGCCTCGACGCTTTGACGTTGGTGCAATTGCCGATCGGCGGAAGGATCAGCCAGATTGCGTACAATCACGAGTCGACATTGCCGCGCGTAATCAAATGGACTTCCGAGTTGGAGCGTCTCTCCTCCGGACAGTCCGATGCGGTCGCAGAAGAATTGAAAGGACTTTTGTTTGCCGGCCGCGATGGTGGCACTGGTGAGAATGCAGCAACCGGCCTGGTTGAAGAGTTGCTCGCGGAGCACGGGGCCCACCTCGATGGGGGCAGCCATCAACGAGTAATTCGTGCCACGTCGCGACGATTCGCTCTCGATCCAATAGACGCTGTCAGGCGTTTTCTGAGTTCGCCAATTTTCCAACGTTTCAGCCAGGACAGCCAAACGGTCCGAGGCGGACACAAAGTCCTGTTTATCGGAGGCTTCGACAAAATTCTGTGCGCGATCGCGGAGGACGTTGGAAAGGAGTCTCAACTCGGGAGACAATTTATTCTCGACAATCCCCGGCTGGCGAATGCGCAAAGTGCGATTCGCGGCATTGGCAACCTCCAGCGTTCGTCGCACGTAGCTCTCGATGTCGGTAAAGAAGTTCTCATTAAGGACTTGGCAACGAGTCACCTGTCGCATCGCATCGGGCATGTTGGCCGAGACGAGCAACCCCTTTTGGGTCGAGTCGTTGAACAGCCGGTTCAGAATAAACTGGACTTGGCGCATCGATACGGACGATCCCAAGTGATCGCTGGCCACGGCCTCAAGCGTGTGGGCTTCGTCAAAAATCACGACGTCATAGTCTGGGAGCAAACTGACATTGAGTTGTCGCAAGGCGAGATCGCTGAAAAACAGCGCGTGGTTGACGACGATGATGTCGGCATTTTGCAGGCGACGGCGGGCTTGGAAATAAAAGCATTCGTTGTAGGTCGGACAAGTCCGCCCGAGGCAATTGCCGGAATCACTGCGGGCTTCGTCCCACACGCTGGGAATGATCTTGAACGGCAAGGTAGCTTTGGAGCCATCGGTCGTTCCCTCTGACCAGCGGCGAAGCGTATCGAGTTGGTCGACTTCCTCTTGGGTAGGAAACAACGAGCGGGATTTCTTGACGGCGGCCTGCAGGCGGCGTTTGCTAAGATAATTCCCGCGGCCTTTACCGAGCACGGCCGAGAATTCGATCGGGATGACGCTGTTGAGCAGTGGAATGTCTTTGCTCATCAGTTGTTCTTGAAGCGCGATCGTGTTGGTCGAAACGATGATTCGCCGCTTAGATTTGCGATTGGGTTCGGCGTCTTGATTGGCGAGGCTAAGAATGGCGGGAACCAGATAAGCGAAACTTTTGCCAACCCCGGTCCCGGCTTCAACGACGAGGTGCCGCTTGTTGGCGATGGCTGTTGCCACGGCGTCCGCCATCTGCAGTTGTTCTGCACGGTGTTCATAGACGGGCAAACGGCGAGCGATTAGCTGCCCCGGCCCCAACACTTCAAACGAACTCGGCATCACGCCCCCACGATTTTGAATCAATCCCGTTTCTATCGTAGCAAATACAACGACCGAGCATTCTGAAGCGCAGCAAAAAGGCCCTTCGCAGGAAGGGCCTTTTCCACTCTTTGTCGAAACGATTCAAACGCCTAGCGTGATTTCAGGGCGTCCCGGATTTCGCGCAGCAACACGACATCTTCTGGCGGTGCGGGTGGAGGAGCGGCCTCTTGTTTCTTCTTCATCGAATTCATTAGTTTGACCGCGAGGAAGATCGCGAAGGCAACAATGACGAAGTCAATAATGGTGGTGACAAATGAGCCCATGCCCAAATTGACAGCTGGCGTGACGACCTTTTCGCCTTCCATGACCGCGGGCTTCAGCGCAATGTCATACTTTGAAAAGTCAACTCCGCCGGTAATCATCCCGACGATTGGCATAATGATTTTTTCGACCAACGATGACACAATCTTGCCGAAAGCCGCACCGATCACCACACCGACGGCCAAGTCGACAACGTTGCCGCGCATCGCAAAGTCTTTGAATTCTTGAATCATACCCATGGAAAAGATCTCCTAATAATAGAAAAGGGAAGTAACGGAAGCGAATTGATCTTGCCTAGCTTTTTTGAAGGAAGCGGGAGGCGGAAGATCGAGAGGTAAAAAACAACTCGCGCGTCATTCTATCGGTTTGTTGCTTTTTTCAAATATGAGTTTGAAACCTTTGTCGGATCATGCCGTGAAAGGACAAAAGTTCGCACCTCATTTGACGGAGAAGTTTGCGGCGCGCCGTGAAGCTCAGAATTAAGCCTAGGCAAGGTTTTCGATGAGTTGCACCAGCGTTCGAACGAAACAGCCACTCGCCCCCGCGTCGACCCAAGCATAGCCCTTGTCCGAAAAACTTGGGCCGGCAATGTCGAGGTGAACCCATGGTCGGTCCCCAACGAACTCCTCGAGGAACTTGGCAGCGGTTATCGCACCCCCCCAGCGGCCGTCGCCGATATTCTTCAAATCGGCCACGGAACTGCGAATATGCTCGGAAAAATCGGCAAACATCGGGAGTTGCCAAAGTGGCTCGCCGCACTGATCAGCCGCCGCACGGACGTCGGCGTACCACGACTCATTGTTCGTCATGCCGCCAACGACGTGACGACCGAGAGCCACCACGCAGGCCCCCGTCAACGTGGCGACATCCACAATTCGGTGCGCCTGGAGGGACAGGGCAACATCCAGCACATCGGCGAGCACCAACCGACCTTCGGCATCCGTATTCAAGACTTCAATTGTCTTGCCGTTTCGCGAGGTGAAAACATCTCCCAGCTTAAAGCTATTGCCGCCCACCATATTTTCGGCCAAGCCCACCAGCGCAATTACGTTCGCCGGGACGTTGAGACGCACCAAGGCTGTCATGGCCCCCAGCACCGTTGCGGCTCCAGCCATGTCGCACTTCATATCGATCATCCCTTCATTGGGTTTGATCGAAAGGCCACCGGAGTCGAACGTAACTCCCTTGCCAACCAAGGCAATGGTTGGATGATCGGCCGGCGCGCCGCTGTACTTCATGATGACCAGCCGAGCCGGTTTGGCGGACCCTTGGGCTACCGCCAAGAGCGCCCGACAGCGCTCTTTGGTCAACCGATCCTGATCCCAAACTTCGATCTCGAACGAATGGGCCTTGGCTTGCCGGCTGCACTCTTCCGCAAATGTCTCGGGATAAATTTCATTCGCCGGCAAGTTCACCAATCGTCGAGTCAGGTTGACTGACTCGCCAATGATTTCACCGCGACGCATCGTTTGGGCATCACCGTTGACCAGCAAAAGTTTGTCGATGGGGAAAGTTTTCTTTTGTTTCTTATACAGATCTTGTCCCTGGCACCCGACCATGGCACCGGCCACGATTTCGTCTTGAGGCTCCAAGTCCAGCGCCATGATGACTTGGCGACGCTGTTTGCTAGAAAGAAATTTTGCTGCCGCTCCCGCTACACGATAGGCCAAGCCCGATTGCTTTTCAGTTTTATTTCCTAGTCCGACAACGATGAGAGACGTCGCTCGCAAACCGGACGGAGCAAACAGCCGAGTGCACGACAGTTCGCTCGTCGAGATTTCTCCTTCGTCGATAAGTCGCTGTACCAAACCTTTCGTCAATCGATCGACTTCGGCGGCGAGCGGGCCAAGCTCGACTTTCACGTCGTCTTTTTTTCCCGGCACTGTGATCACGATCGCATCAACAGCGGCCTGGGCAATTTCGGTTTGTTGTAGGGCAGTAACTTGCATGGAGTTGGACCACCGGTGGCAGCAATACCGAACGGTTTTAAATAGCAGAATTGGCAACAACAGAAAAAACGGCTTGCTCATTCTAGCGACTGGGTCGCTGAGCGTCAGCCGCCACGTTGTGCGACGGACGTCGACTGCGGTTAAACTGGTAGCAACGATTACCCTCTCAACTGGAAATGATTGCGAAAGCGCATGGGCTACCGAAATCTTCAACACTGCGTTCGTGATCTGGAAAAGCACGGACATTTATTGCGGTGTGCAGAACCCGTGTCGGGGCGGCTGGAAATCGCCGAGATTCAACGGCGTTGTTACCTCGCCGGCGCTCCCGCGGTTCTATTTGAGAGAGTCGATCAATGCCGGTTTCCAGTCCTCGGAAATCTGTTTGGCTCGTTGGAGCGGGCTCGGTTCATCTTCCGTGACACACTGGAGTCCGTGCGACGGGCGGTGGAACTGAAGATCGATCCGCAACTGTTTTTTCGAACACCGGTCCGCTACGTGCGGGCTCCGCTGACCGCACTCTACATGCGACCGCAGCGGACCCGCCGAGCGGCCGTCATGCGAAACGAATGCCAGCTCGACGACTTGCCGCAAATCGTTTCGTGGCCCCGCGATGGCGGACCCTTTGTCACCCTCCCCCAAGTCTATTCCGAAGACGCCCGAGCGCCCGGTTTGCGAAGTTCCAATCTAGGGATGTACCGAGTACAGCTTGCTGGAAACGACTACGATGCAAACCGAGAGGTTGGATTGCATTACCAGATCCATCGGGGGATCGGCGTCCATCATCAGGCAGCGATCGCCGCGGGCAAACCCTTTCGAGTCAATATTTTTGTCGGTGGCGCACCGGCGATGACGGTTTCCGCAGTCATGCCACTGCCGGAGGGAATGTCCGAGTTAGGATTCGCCGGCGCTCTGGCGGGTCACCGAATCCCGATGACGCCATTTGCCAACAGCCATCTTTATTCAGAGGCAGACTTTTGCATTAGTGGTATTGTCGATCCGACGAAGCAGAAACTGGAAGGGCCGTTTGGCGATCATCTCGGCTACTACAGTTTGCAACATGAGTTTCCCGTGCTTAAAGTCGAGAAGGTCTTTCATCGTAACGACGCGATCTGGCCCTTCACAGTCGTAGGCCGTCCGCCACAAGAGGACACGACCTTTGGCCAGCTGATTCACGAAATCACCGGGCCGATTCTGCCGACGGTGCTTCCGGGAGTAAAGCAAGTTCATGCGGTTGACGCAGCCGGAGTCCATCCGTTGTTGCTCGCGATCGGCAGCGAGCGCTATGTGCCCTACCGCAAAACGTCGCGTCCCAGCGAGTTGCTGACGCAGGCCAATGCCATTCTCGGCCAGGGACAGTTGTCGCTCGCCAAGTATTTGTGGATCATCGACGAAGCTTGTGTTCCGAACCTCGATCTGCATGACATCGCTGACTTCTTCGTTGCGCACTTGCAACGAGTCGACTGGCGGCGCGATCTACATTTTCAAACCGAAACAACGATCGATACGCTGGACTACTCTGGGACCGGGTTGAATCAGGGTTCCAAAGTTGTAATCGCTGCGGCAGGCGAAGTGTGTCGCCAATTAAGTCGCGAAATCCCGTCGGATCTGCGACTGCCGGCGGGCTTTTCCAATCCGCAAATTTGCTTGCCCGGAATTCTGGCGATCCAGGCTCCGCGCTGCGAAAGCGCGAATGCCTCGGTCCAGGCCAACATTGCCGATTCCAGCCCGAACAACCCCATCCAATCGTTCTGCGATGACGCTTTGGCGAACGAGACGCTCGGAAATTTCCCTCTGGTTGTGGTGGTCGATGACAGCCCGTTCACGACGAAAAACCTGAACAACTTTTTGTGGACCGTGTTTACCCGCAGCAATCCGGCAACCGACATTTACGGCGTGGGTGCCTTTACGATTAACAAACATTGGGGGTGCCGCGGGAGCCTGGTGATTGACGCTCGCATCAAGCCACATCACGCCCCGCCATTGATTGAAGACCCGGAGGTTACGAAACGCGTCGATGCACTCGCGGCGAAACCAATCCCGCTCGCGAAATACCTGTAGGCAATTCGCGAGCCAATCCAAAAGGGGTCAGACCCTTGGAAAGGCAGAGAGGGTCAGACCCTTTTTGGGCTAGATCGTCTCTAATTTTTCTTCAAGTCAACGCAGATGAGTTCCTTGTCGTTCCGGGCAAACATTTTGCCATTGGAAAAGGCGGGATGCGACCAGACAATTTTTCTGCCGCGGGCAACGCCGGTCGGTTCCAGAATCCGGGCCTTGGCCAACTCTTCATAGCCCTTCTCGGAAAACCTTGCGATCATAAAGTTGCCTTCGTCGTCGAAAATAAAATATTTGTTTTCGTTTTCAACGATGAACAAAGTTGCAAATGCAACCGGCTCCTTGGCCATGAACGTCTCGTTGTCCCAAACCTTCGAACCATCATTCCACTTAACGCAGCGCATGGTTCCCATTCCAGTAACGCCATAAATCAAACCATCTTTGACCACCGGTGTGGTCATCAGACTATTGAGATCGTTTTCATGACGGGGATCCTCCGTTGCTGTTCGATAGATTTCACGCACGCTTGGCGGATTGGAGCCGATTTCCAGCAACAAAGCTCCCGCATAAAACTCGGTGATGAAGAATTGGTTGCCGATGATTCGCGGCGTGCAAATTGAGGTTGCGGCCGCTTGGGCCTTAACTTCTGGGAATTTGTGATGCCAAAAATGTTTGCCGGTTTCCGGATCGAGCGAATCCACGCCGTCGCCGTGCCACGCCAGCAATTGGCGTTCGCCATCTTTTTCGTAGATCACCAGCGGTGCGTAAGCCACGTCGCTGCTGGTCAAGGCCTTCCACAACTCTTTCCCGGTAGCTTTGTCGAAGCAAACGATAGCCGAACCCGGTCCACCAACCGGAACCAACAATCGCGGGCCATCAACGATTGGGTGCGACGAGTAACCCCAAGGCGGCGGTTTCGTCCCGTAGTCAACGGTCAATTTCTTTTCCCATAGGACGGTTCCGTCGGCAACGTTAAGGCATTTGAGATCGCCCATCGCTCCTAGCGTGTAGACCTCGTTGCCATCAACCGTCGGCGTACAGCGTGGTCCAGTGGGGTAAGCGATTTTATAAGGGCAATCATAGTTGTGTTCCCACAATGTCTTTCCAGTTTTGACGTCGAGGCAAAAAACTCGCTCGCCGCCGGGAAGCTCGCCTCGTTTGCGAATGTCATTCTCTACTTCTTTGCCAATGCCTTCGTCCTTCGTGCGATCCATCATGAAGATCCGATCACCGACCACGCTTGGTCCGGTGTAGCCGGGTCCAACTGGAACTCTCCAGGTAACCGGCGGACCGCTTTCTGGAAAAGCATCAATCATTTCGGACTCGCGCCAAACGCCATCACCTTGCGATCCCATCCAACGGGGCCAATCATCCCCTAGCACGGTGACAGGAATGACGAAAACTATTACGAAAGCGCACAAGTTTCTAAGCATTTGCATTTTGGAATCTCGAGATAGAAAACTGCCTGGAAATATTTTTGAATTCGCTGAAAAACGTCGGGGACCAATTGTTGCCAACCCGCAGTCGAGCCGGAAAACAGCGCCGGTTATGTGTTGGCAATTTTTGATTGGTGTATCATAACCCAATACCCTAACCGTGTCTTTTCAGTTTGGAGAAAACCGTGAAAGTTGCCCGTTGTTTTCAATGGACCCTGTTGCTCGCAGTCGTCGTCGTCGCGACCGGGGCGAAATTTTTTGCTCCGGCGGACGAGTATTTAAGTGGGATCATTTGGCCTGAGCCTCCGGTGATTGATCCCGGCAATGCCCATCATGCGCCGAGCGATGCAATTGTGCTGTTTGATGGTAAGGACATGTCCGCCTTCACCGGCGGCGAAAAATGGAAGATCGAGAATGGCTATGCCGAAGTCAAAGGTGGCGGAGTTGCCTCGAAGCAGGCCTTTGGCAGCTGCCAATTGCACCTGGAGTTTGCGACTCCCGAAAAAGTTGTTGGCGACGGCCAAGGTCGCGGAAACAGCGGCGTGTATTTGATGGGCAAGTACGAAGTTCAAATTCTGGATTCGTTCAACAACAAGACCTATTTCGACGGGCAATGCGGCGCTCTCTATAAACAGCAACCACCCACCGTTAACGCCAGCCGAAAACCCGGGGAATGGCAAACCTACGATATTATTTTTGAAGCCCCCGAATTCGATGCGGAAGGCAAAGTCAAAAAACCCGCCTACGTCACCGTGTTGCATAACGGAGTCTTGATCCACAATCATTTTGAATTAAAAGGTGGTACGTATTGGGATCAGCCACCGCATTACGAGGCACATGAGGCCAAACTGCCGTTCCACCTGCAAGACCACGGCAATCCATTGCGCTTTCGCAACATCTGGATTCGCGAAAACATCCAACCGCTGGTTGGCCGTAAACCCTAAGATCAAAAAGTTAATTGCGCGCATAAAAAAACCAGCCTTTACATCGTCGTATCGGCTGGTTTTTTGTTTTGTCGGGTCGACTTAGAAGTTATTTCTTCTTCTCGACCAAATCCTTGATTTCTTTCGGCAGTTCAAAGTCGGCATCATCCAGATCAGCATTGATTTCGATCTTCTCCATTGTCATGGTCATTTCGCCTTGCGGAGTCGCCGTGACTTGCTTATGAGCGATCATAAAGCCGCCCACTTTCTTGTAGTCCGAGGTGAACACGTCAATGTCCATCGTCTGGCCCATTTGCTCGACGACTGTTGAAGTTTTGGAAATCAACATTGTATCCTTGTCGAAATATCGGCTAGTGGTTGACTTGTCGCCTTCGAAGTCCAACTTGTAGCACTTCTTTCCATCCACTTCTTCCAGGCCGACAACTTTGATTTTGTCGAGTTGATCGAGCCATTTTACGGCTGGAAAAACAAAAGCCATTTCTTCGGCGTTCGCACCGAGCGATTCCTTGTCCATCAATTGCGGACCGGTGAAAGGATTGAGGCTCCAGAAAACCTTGCCGTCAGTTCCCTGACGCATTTGGCCGAGCTGGTCGATTTCGATAATGCTCACTGCCTTGCCGTCTTTTTGTTTCATCTTGACGGATGCAGACATGTCTCCGTTCGGACCACCGGGCATCGACATCGTTGCCTCAGTCAACATCGACTTTGCGGCCTTCATCTCGTCAACCGATCCAATCGCGGCGAGGTGTTTTGAAATTACAGTCTTGGCATCAGGCAGGTCTTGCCCTTGCACAACATTTGTTGTGGCCATTGCACAGACGATTGCCAGACAACTCATCCAAACACGATTCATCACTTTCATGGTTTGACACTTTCCAAAAAATTGTTTTCCGACAACGTGACCTCCGCAAAACGCGCTTCT
>JBEBGH010000126.1:0-13494 GCA_040081565.1 Pirellulaceae bacterium | reverse complement strand
CGATTCCAGTTGGCGAATGGTCGGATCATTGGCCGGATCGGCTTCCGGTTTGTCGATACGGTAGTTGGAAAGTTGCTGGATGGAACCATCGAGCGAGTTTTCTGCCTGTTGCAGTTCCCGTTCCTTTTGCCGGGTATTGGTGGCCTGGATGATGGCGTTTCGCTCCGCGTTTTGCCTTTGGATCGACAATTGGCTGGCCTGATTGCGAGCCTTGTCGGCCAATTGTCGATTGGTATCGACTGCCTGTCGGTTATACGACTGGACCTTGCGATTGACGATCTGAGCAATTCGATGGGCATCGCGGTAGTAATACAGCCTGACCACACGTGTTTCGACCTTGTCATTGGGATTAAACCCGTCGGGAACGTCGGGGCGTTTTGCAAATTCCGGGTACTGCACATACTCCCCGGTTTTCCCGCTGATGCCTGGCCGAACCGTTGGGGAGTCCTCCGGTTTGAATCTGGCACCTAATCCAGTTCCGTCTCCGCTGAGAGACTTTGTATATTCATCTAACGAATTTCCATAGATATCGACAATTTTCGAACCATCAATCCGTAACTGGTAAATATCCGCGGGGAAAGCGGGGAATGTCAACGTGACCGCATTTCTTTTCGGATCAAATTTTGCCGTTGCTGCTTTTGTTGGTTTTTGGCCAGCGGTAAAAACACCGGTCCCGTTGCTCCCAACGATCGAATAGTAGGCCTCGTTGTCGACTGGGGCTACTCCTGGTTCGGGGTGATCCGTGTCGACGACTTTTGTCGTGACAATGGGATTTGCTGGATCGAACTTGATAGTCAACGCAGTCACTCCGGGCGCGGTGCCAAAGTTACTCGGATCGACAGATGCGACTTTCGGCTTCTCGGTGTTTACAAAGACTGTGACCGGACCTAACGGCGTTTCCAAAACTGACTTGTCCCCTTGCCTGACGTCGATCCTGAATTCCTGCCTGCCTGGCTTGAGATTGGTCAATGGAATCTGCCAGGCAGTACTTCCCGTTCCTCGTTTCGCACCGACAATCTCTCTGCTGTTGTTTGGGTAGGCTACTAATACGAAGTCATCGGAAATGGTTTGCGTTGCTGTACCAGCCAGTGCGATTTCGGTTTTGTTAACGGGAAATATTCCTTCGATTGAATCACGCGAACGACCATCGACCATTACCGTGACATCCCCGAGTGCCGGGGGCTTTCCAAATGGTTCGGTAATAAAAGTCAGCGGCGTTTGAGAGTAATTGTGTTTATCGCCCTTCTCGCGCAGCACGAACAACCTGGCTTGGGAATCATCCGGATCCAATCGCTCGGATAGTTTGAAGTCGGCTTGCCAAGTTTTTTGTGCAGGATCAATGTTTTGGATGTTTAGATCTTCGATTTTTGCTTTTGTCTCGATACCATTGCTATCCACAAGTACGAAAGATAATTCACCCCTCATACCGTTTTGGCCTTCCAGGCGAATGTACGGTTTGTCACCGAAGAAACTGTACGTGGTGTCGGCAAACGCTTCCGCATTTCCAAATTCTGCGTTTGACACTTTGGTGATCGATGGGGCGAATGGATCCCCCGGCGTGCCAGCAGCGACAACATCAAATTCCCATAACGCTGTTGCCGCCAAAGGTTCTCCGCTGAACGCAGTTTGGCTAATCCAGACAATTATCCTGCTTGAATCGCCGGGCGCTAGTTTGTTTGGTTGAACGACGAAAGGTTCCGCTGTCGTCAATTGATGAACCGCATTTTGAAAAGTGTCAAAACTGACATTTGTACTTCCAGTGACAAATTTATCACCAACTTTGATGAGCAGGTTTTGGCCAATGTTAAGCCCCGCAAAATTCAAGGTGATTTCTGCGCCCCTCGCAAAAATTCGCCGCGGTTCCTTTTGGTTTATCGACCAAGACATTTTGTTAGCACCGGCACCATCTGAAACGGACAACGATCCATTTGCCTTTGCAAAAACGGGCGGTTGCGGAATAGTTGTTGGCTCGGCGATAGCCGCAGAGACCAAACTAGCTTGAATGGTTTGCCCGTTTTGAACCGGTTCGACGTTCCCGATCCGGTCGGCTGAATAGCGACTGGCGTCTACGTCAAGATTGGCGACTTCAATTGGTTCATCCAGGCCTGGCGATGGTTTGATACTTGCGCCGTCGTCTACACCGGATAGTCCCCGAATAACGGCCGAGCCGACTCCCTGGACGTTGCGGTCCGGATTGGCTGAATCCAACTGGGCGACCGTTTCCTGGCCGGAGCTGGAGTCGAATTGGTCCTTCGGCTGGTTTGCCTTGTTAACCTCGACGATTTCTTCATTCAGACTGCTGCCAGTTGACTTCGAGAATCCGAGTTCGACTTTGGGATTGGAAAGGGTGTTCGTTGTGCCATTGTCGAAAACAGCACAGCCAACGGCGAGGGTGCAGGCTGAGAGTGCCAAAAGGCGGGCCAGGCAAATGATTGATTTCACGGTTTCGCTTCCTTGCGATGCAGTTGCAAATCAATGGAACGATTTTCCGCATGAGAATCTCATGCCTCAAACGGTTCACGGAAAACTTCTGTTGAGCCAGACCCGATACGCCGAAAAAAAGAAGGCGTAAAGATCCGGCTCAATCGAATTAATCGGTATAACCGGTACTCGCCGAGAGACAATCCGGGGAATAACGGTCGCGCAAATCGGGCAAAATGTATCGAATAATTGCCTTGGATGGGACGGTTTCCGGTTAGCGCCTGTTAAACTTTACCGTTTGCGTTATTTGAAACGGGTTCTCTGGTGTTCTTCAATTTCAAGTCCGAACCCGAACTGGGCCGAACCATTGCGCCGGACCTTGCAAACGCTTGTAAAGTATCGTTTGAGAATCTCCGAATCCCCTTCGAATTCAATCGGGTGCATTTCCCGCAAACCGTTATCACCCGGATCGATATGCCTTTGCGGCATCGTTAACGTATACCATGGACCGTCTTGGCGTGATTGCACATGAAATTGCAGCATCAGGTTGGTTGGCAAAATAGGAGTACTGATGTCAAAATTGATTTTGTAATGTCCGTTCTCATCAAACGTGAAGACCATGTCTTCATAAACGACGCCCCCCTCCTTTTCAATCAGTTGCCCCTGCGATCCAAACTCTCGAATTGGGAACTGTGCTGCCGACGCAAAATAGAACGATCGCTTGAGGGCGTTTTCTTTCGCTGTTTTATCCAGATCCAGGTCGATCCAGGCGGCAGCATTTGCAATAGCGGTCGCTCGATTTGCCAGCGCATTATGCTTTGCCACCTGCAACTCATTGTTTTTGCGTATTGTCGCTTGGTCAAGGCGCTCCTGGGCACACTTTAAACAGCCTTCGAGTTTGTCGAACTCTCTTTTGCATTTATCGCAGGCAGGCGCCGGGCCGTGCGCCGGTTGATGTGCTTCATGGTGTTTTCGCAAAAGTTCTTGAAGTTTTTCCAATTCCTCAATGATCGCATTCTGAGCGTTCGTCGCGTTTTTTTCGTTCTGCGCCGCTTCAAATCTTTCTACTTTTTTTGCAAGTGCTTTTACTGCTTCTTCCGCTTTAGTAACTGATTCCTTGGCATTTTCCAAAAATTCTTTTGACGCGGCAACTTCTGATTTCAATAATTCTGTGCTGTCCAGCGCAATCTGATACGCATCATCCGCATGTTGAGTCGCTTGGTTTTTTAGAAGCTGGATTTCGCGCAATCTGTCTTTAAGCGTGCTTTTGATTCGGCGAAGTTCGTCGCTGTGGGCACTGGCCTCATCTGCGATCCTGCGTACTGCCAAGGCGGTATTCCAGGCTTGAGTTGCTTCTGTTTGTGCTTCGGCTCGCAAATTGTTTTCCAATTGATTTTTTCCAGCCGCCTTTGCGTCGTTCGCCTTGTTGGCGAGATCAATAGCCCGGTCGGCGTGTTGATCTATTTGCAGGCGTACCCGTTTCACTTCGGCAAATACCGTTTCTATCTTTGTGGCCGGTTCATTCGCTTTTTTTGACAAAGCGTTTGATTCGTTTTTGAGTTTGTGTGCCAGTCCGTTTATTGCTTTGGCATTTTCGGATTCCTTGTAGGCTGCCAATCGCATCCTTTTTGCACTGACACGAAGTTCTTTGTGTTCTAATGGTATCGCCGATTCGGCTGCATGGGCCCGTTTGAATTCTTTCGTCGACAATTCAGCAAAATAATTCGTTTCATCGGCGGTATCGTCTACAGTTGTTTTGAGGTCCTTGATATCGGCGAGCAGCGTGCTGGCATCGGCCAATTGTTGTTGGTATTTATTTGCATCCACTTTGGCGTTTTGGGCTGTCTGAATTTCGGGATCATCTGTCCCAAATGGTGCCGACGCCAGAATTGCTGAAGATTTTCCAGTGAAACTTACAACTCGATAAGTCGGGGTTTTAGGGGACAGAAAACTCGAATTCAGTTGATCATCAGGGATATCTTTGTCTTTGAGCGAATCAGGATTACGCGGTTCAGGAATTTTTCCCTCCGATTCCGGCCCTAAGAAGTCGTCTTGTGTTTCAGAAATTTGTATATTTTCGCGTTCAATCAGGAGACTGGAGTTTTTAGTCCGTTTTTCCCGGTTCTTGGCATCCTTTCTATCTGATTTGCATTGGCTTATAGAGCCAAAACCGGAACCGGGGCCAAGCACGTAAACGCATTCATTGTAGTAGTGAAATTTCACTGGCACCGAAGCTTCGCTCGCCAGCGAACAAGGCATACCCTCCGGAACGGAGCGAACCGTAATTTCATGGATGCCTGGAACAAGCGAATTGGCGATTGCGACGTTAACACAGCAACTGCCAGAATTCGATGCATTCACAGGCTGGTCGTTAATTTTTTCCCCATCAACGTAAACATCGACGAAATCACTTAGGTCCACTTGAGCCAGTTTGAGACGGATTGTTTTGCCGGTAATCCGAACGGGTTCCGAATTCAATGGCCCGCCGTGATCCCCGCTGTCGGCGTCTGACAAGGCAATAATCTTTGGCCGCTCCGGATATCTGATTTGAAAAAACAGGGGAGGAGAAAGATTGCTCCAGATATTGTCAGCCAAATACCGGGCTTGCACGGCATGCTTGCCCGGCGATGGACAGAAAAAATCGAACTGATAGGTGTTCGAATTGCTTTGGTCCCGATTGAATCGGCTTGTGTCGACCGCCCGACCGTCCAGAAACAATTCCACACCGGTAACCGCAGTGATCTCAACAGGTGTGTTGACTACTACCGCCATCGGGCCATAAGGTACGACGGAGACAAATCCGGGTTGGGCTGCCGAACTGAGAGCGCCGCCATTGATGCCAGAACTCGGCAATGCTCCTGGAATGGTAACGACTGGCGATACATGCCGTTGGACGATTGCAGAATCGAATGTCGTATCGGCGGAAATCCAATTGTACCCGTCCTGATGTTGCGGGTGGAAAAACAAACAGCAAATCAGGGCACAAGGTATTTTCATGGTTCTTTCCTCTTCAAACAGACAGCGGGCAGAGCAGGTCACAAGTATTTGTGAACACGTTGGTCCATTTTTTTCCAGGACACGATTTGAGCGCTTCCAATCAACTGGAAAACAGGCCCAACGAAAGGATATCCGACTTTAGTTCATGATAATTGCCATCCGAACAAATAACATAATTCACCCAAAAACCCAGGAACGAGCCTGTCCATACATCCGTCAAAGACCGCAAACCCGAAACGAAACATTCGACAAGTAGCCTGATTCCCAGTGTTGCGGCGCTGGAAATCGAATGCCCTGACGAGTATTTGGAACCGCGAGAATACCGACATTGGTCGATTCCGAAAGCTTCGGCCAAGCCGTTGTTACGGTATTCAAATCGGACTCTGGAAAAACTGCTTCGGATTCTGCTTCGCCCGATCTTGCGGTTTGACAAGAGCCCGTTATTGTAAATGCTTGCGAAGAGGGTTTAATCCCTCGCTATCCGCTTATAACATCGTTTAATTCTCGTCGTAGTTCTCCATACGCGGTTCGTCTTCGTGAATGTTCGAAAGGGCTATTTCGATGTCCTACACAAAGTTTTTTTTCTTTCAGATCCTCGTCTGTTCCATTTTGGTTTTTGCGGCTTCGTCCGCTACTGCCCAATTCCAAAAATTTGAATACCAAGTAGGAGATAGGATCGAGGTCAATTATTTTGACGAGTGCTTTGAAGCTGAAGTCACCGAGATCTTGCCCGGCGGTCGTGCGCTGAGGGCCGATTTTGTAGACGGATCTGGGCGGAAGATGAATTGGATGTTCGTTTCATTTAATGTTCGAGATCTCAAGGGTAGCAAACCCAAACAACCTGCGAATTCTTCCGATGACGAAAACGTTAGTGACGACTCCGAGTCTTTTCGGACTTGGAAATCAGTTGACAAGCAGTTCTCTGTGATCGCGAAATTGGTTGGCGTAGAAGATGACTCAGTAAAGCTGCTCAAGGAAGATGGCACAACCGTCACCGTCAAACTCGACAATTTGAGTCAAGGTGACCGCGATTTTGTGGCAACAGCTGTTCCGTCAAATAAAAGTCGCGGCGAAAAAGAGTCAAGCGGCGAAGACGACGGTGGATTTGGGAACCCTGAAGCCGAAACATTTGACGCGGACAAAAAGGAAGCCGACGACGAAGCAAGGAAGGCCTTTGAAATGTTTAGGAAGAATTCTGAAGGCAAGCCAAATATCGATTCGGAAAGATCAGACATCGGGCAAGATTCCAATGGGAGTGCGTTGTCCTCGGAATCAGTGGTCGAGCCTGCCGTTGAAACTACGAAGAGCAAACCGGCGCTAAAGCAGACAGCAGCGACCAAGACTCAAAGCCTGTTTCTGTGGAAATTGATCGCGTTCGGCTTATTATTCCCAAGCGGAATAGTGATGTTTATCTTGGGTTTCGTGAATTCGAAACGATACTGGTAAAAGGCGGTCGCTCAAGGTCCTCGAACGTTTTGTCAATCATTGGGTCCGACACCGACAGCCTCGTTGATCAGTTTTTCGAGTTGGACCATAGCCCTAATTCCGCACCCATCAGTGGGAACCAAAATGCGCTGATTGGCGATGGTGATAATTTCCATAAATTCCAAATTCGCATAAGCAACCTTGATGGAATTCCACGGTACTATGATGGGTTTTTGCGTTTCTTTGTTGAAAACAAAAATTAACCCACTCATTGTGATTAGAACTCCAGTTCCAAAAGGCCCGCACATCGAAATTACTTTTGAGCGGTCGATAGGTTGCGACAAGTATTTCGAAGCTCTTTGTACCACCTCGTCTGTAATTTGAGCCCCGAACATTCCGTTTCCTTCAGTCATATATTTTTGCGATAACGAACTCAATTCGAAGGCATTCGTAAATCTCAACGTCGGTCGAAAATCTGGTCGAATGATCCGGTAGGATCGGAGCGGCGGCTGTTGGGGCAATTGCTTCAGTCCCATTTCAAGGGCTCGCCATTCTTCATCGGAAATGCTTTCGTGAATTCGTTGGAGTTCAGCTTGATTGTTCGAGACAAAATGAGGAATCGTGGGTAACGGCGTAAACCAATGTTCCGAGAGTCCCGGATACATTCCAAAGAAGTAACAAATCGTCGAAACTCGATTGCCAATCTGAGCCAACTTGGGATCAAGAAGATGCAAAGGTTGTTCCATGAGTCGTATTGCCTTGCACGAGTTTTTTCCGATTGAGAGGTCGGCATAAACCGCTACAACAGGCGGGTCGACCGATAGAATCTTTGCGGGGCAGATGCATCCCGAGATAAATTTATCTTGGATTGACTTGACGTGTCGGTATGTGAAATAAGCTGCAATCAGAGCAAACGGGATTCCAATACAGGTGAACAGAGAAATTGCGACGAAGACGAAAGTCAGGCCCAACCGCAACATCAGCGA
Organism: Pirellulaceae bacterium; assembly: GCA_040081565.1. GTDB lineage: Bacteria > Planctomycetota > Planctomycetia > Pirellulales > Pirellulaceae > BJ22. The sequence continues at coordinate 5,665 of JBEBGH010000126.1, read as the reverse complement.
GTAGGGAAAGTTCCAAAAATATTCCCGCAAGCTTGGGCGAAGCAGCCCAGGATTGGCTGCTGAAAATCCTTGGCCTTGTTCGTTCGTCACGTGTCGGGCTCGCAGTCGCTGAGCTTCGGCAGAATAGGGAATCGGCTTGCGAGGCGGCGAGATTCGTGCCGCAGCGAATTTGATCCGGTTGTCGTAACTTGAATCGAATGGTTCCGTTGGCTGTACCGCTGCACCTGTCAATGTGTCGTTTGAAGACGACGGTACTCGAACGGGCTGCTGACAGTTCTTGCATCGAATCGTTTTCCCCGCATAGGAATCGGAAACTTCATACGATTTGCCGCAAGCACAAGTAAATCCAATGTTCATTTTTGTGTTCTGAATCCGAAAAAATGAAGGTTGAAATTGGCAGGCCAATTGGAGAGAAAAACGACGGAACCATCCTGGCGCATGCAGCTGGTCTAACTCTCATTACGATTTCACAGGATCAACAAAAATCCTGACTTTGATTACTTTTCGCCATCGATACGAGACTTGGCGCGGTTCCAATCGTAGTCCTTGGGTTGCTCGTAATCCTGGTTCTCTTTCAGTTGGGCCAGATCGACTGGTTTGACCTCGACCCCTTGCTTGGGAACTTCGCCTTTCGCGCACCAGACGATGCCGTTTAGTACAACCTTGCGGAAATTTTCGTTGCCCCAATTCCAGTGATCATGTCCGCCTGTGAAGCCGAAGCTGCGGCCGCCATCATCGCGCTCGGTTGCCCAGGCGACGTGTTGGAGCAAGCCCTTCTCAACCTCGATTCGAACTGTCGGGTTACCGCTGTGTGGACCGTCGGGCCGACTGATGGTGTCTTTCGTCGGCACGGCCGAAAGAATCGGCGTCACGCCTTGCATCCCCTCTCGAAACCTCATGTGGAAGTACCATTCGTCTTCGATATGGAATGGTTTCACTCCACGGCTGACAGGATGGTCTGGAAATTTTTCGAATTTAGCGATCCAGTGCGGATTCACCGACCAATGGGGTTCAAAGTAACCACCCAAGAGCGTCACAAATTTGTCACCAACGGGTCCCTTGGGGAATTCCACGGCATAGTGAATGCAAACAAGGCCGACGCCTTTTTTAGCCAAGGCTTCGACTTGGTCCAAGCGCGGAATGGCAGGATGGCCACCGCCGCCGTCCGCGTACATTACGATGCAATCAGCGCCGTCAAATGCCGACTCGTCTTTGGGCCATTCGTATTTGTAAATGTCGCAACGATAGCCGGGCATGCCTTCTTCGATCTTCCTCGCCAACAGGGAACAACCGGCATAGTGTTCGTGGGCGCCGTAGCCGTGGCTTTTGTTGCCCGACAGGAAGACAATTTTCTTCCCCGCGGGAGCAGCTTTTGAGGATTCTTGGCCCCAGGCAAATCCGGTTGAGACAATCATCAGGGCGAGGCAAGCGAATGTTATTCGAGACATCTATCGTTCCTGTTGCAGTTTTAGTGACACGTCTACGTTAATTTTTTTCCACTATCTTCCACGCGATCAGAGTCAATTCGACCCGTGAAAACGCAGACTTCCATTAGACTGCGAAAGAAAGTCACATGCAATTGTGGACAGTCGTTGGTCTTCGCGACACCATGGCCCGGTTCTGGAATTCACGAAAATTGCTTCGTTTCCTATACTGGGCTTTTGTCTAATCGCAAGCCGCGGGCTATCAAGGAGTCATGAGTGTCACGAATCAAACGTATTCTGGTCGCAGGGGGAGCTGGATTTTTGGGCTCACACCTCTGTGAAAGGTTAGTGGGCGAAGGTCACGATGTAATTTGCCTGGATAACTTCTTTACCAGCCAGAAGTCCAATGTTGTGCACCTGCTCGGCAAACCAAATTTCGAGTTAGTCCGACACGACATCGTGCAGCCGATTTGGCTTGAGGTAGACGAAATCTTCAACCTGGCATGCCCTGCGGCTCCCGGGCATTACCAATACAATCCGATCAAGACCATGAAGACCAGCGTGATCGGCTCCATCAATCTGCTGGGGATGGCACGCCGTTGTAATGCGAAAATTTTCCAAGCGTCGACAAGCGAAGTTTACGGCGACCCGGAAGTTCATCCGCAACCGGAGTCCTACCGCGGTTGCGTCAATCCGATTGGAATTCGAGCTTGTTATGACGAAGGCAAACGAGCAGCCGAAACACTATTCGTTGACTACCATCGGATGAACAAGTTGCGGATTCGCATTTGTCGAATCTTCAATACTTATGGGCCGCGGATGCATCCGTTTGATGGACGCGTGGTCTCGAATTTCATTCGCCAGGCGCTTAAGAACGAAGACATCACTATTTTCGGGGACGGATCGCAAACCCGGTCGTTCTGTTATCGCGACGACTTGGTCGAGGGCTTTATCCGACTGATGAACGCTCCGGATACCGTTAATTTTCCTGTAAATATCGGCAACCCCGGCGAGTACACCATCAAGCAATTGGCGGAAATGACAATCGAGTTGACAGGCAGCAAGTCGAAGCTGGTTTATCGACCTTTGCCTGCTGACGATCCCACGCGCCGCCAGCCGGACATCACGCTGGCTCAAAAGCATTTGAAGTGGGAGCCCAAGGTTCCGTTGCGAGAGGGCTTGCAGCGCACGATCGATTGGTTCAAACAGATCGATCCCGAGCAGTACCGCCCGCCAACACCCAACTACTAAGGCGTTGCAATCAGAAGGCCACCGAACTGTTTTTCGCATGGATTCTGCGGCCTAAATTGAAAAGGTGCCAGGCATGCCTGTCGAATATGACTTGATCGTGATCGGCGTTGGCGGGATGGGGAGTGCCGTCATGTATCGCGCCGCCAAGCGCGGATTACGTGTTCTGGGCCTTGAGCAATTTGGGGTTGGGCACGACCGCGGCAGCTCGCATGGCCAAACTCGCATCATCCGGCAGGCCTACTACGAGCATCCCAACTATGTGCCGATGGCCCGCCGTGCCTTTGAAATGTGGCGGGAAATCGAGCGCGAGGCTCAAGCCGATTTATTGCACGTCACAGGCCTTTTGCAAGTTGGTAGTCCTGGCTCAGAGCTAATCACCGGAGTTCGCCTTAGTGCGGAAACCCATCAGTTGCCGGTGAAAGAAATGTCGCCGGCTGAAATCGAAGCGCGTTGGCCCTATTTCAAGATTGCTCCTGATCAAGTTGGGTTGTTTGAAGAGACCGCCGGATATTTGCGAGTCGAGAAATGTGTGGCCCAGATGACTCGGTTGGCCATGCAACTGGGAGCTGAACTGCGGACGAACACAACCGTCGAGGGTTGGTCGGCGCGGCCAGATGCGGGCGTTGAAGTGCGGACAGAAGCTGGAATCGTGAGAGCACGTCGGTTGATCATCACGGCTGGACCGTGGTCGGAGCGTCTGTTGGGAGATCTTGGTTTCAAGCTCAATGTTGTGCGGAAACAACAAGCCTGGTTTCAAACCGATCGACATGAAGTTCACCAAGGGAACGGGGCGTGTTGTTTTCTAATTGATTCGGCGGAAGGTTGCTTCTACGGCTTTCCGCAAATTGATTTGTTGGGAATGAAGGTTGCGGAGCATTCGGGCGGGCAGCCGACGGCTTCTGCGGATGATTTGGACCGGGAAACAAATGAAGACGACTTGACACGAGTTCGCGATTTTCTTGCCCGCAGTTTTCGCCTTGGCAAACACCGATTGGTTCTCGCCAGCGTCTGCATGTACACGCGTTCACCTGACGAACATTTCATTCTCGACAAATTCCCGGACTGCCAACAAGTTGCGTTTGCGGCTGGATTGTCCGGGCACGGATTCAAGTTCGCGCCCGTGATTGGCGATCATTTGGTTGGTTTACTGATGGATGAACGGAATCCGGATTGTGACTTTTTGAGATTGCGGCGATTCGCGGAAAAACGCACAGTTTAGGCATCGAGGCCGAAAAGGATTGCGAAATGAATCGAAGTTTTGACGTGGTGGTCATTGGAACCGGGCCGGGTGGCGAAGGTGCCGCAATGCAACTGGCCAAATGCGGTAAACGTGTCGCGGTCGTTGAACGCTATGACTTGATTGGCGGGGGCTGTACGCACTGGGGAACGATTCCCAGTAAGGCACTGCGGATGTCGATTTATCAGCTGACCGAGGCACTACGCAATCCACTGCTGGTTCGAGCTGGTGTGCATGCCAACGTGTCGGTCTCGGAGCTACGACGCAATTCTCAATCGATTATTAACAGTCAGGTTGCTTTGCGGCAAAAGTTCTATGAACGAAACGATGTTGAGATTCTGCATGGCGAAGCCCGTTTTCTGGATCGGGAGCGGATTGTCCTCAACGGTGAAGAAATCAAAGCCGAATATTTTGTGATCGCGACAGGTTCGCGACCCTATCGTCCGGCCGAAGTCAACTTTTCTCATCCACTTATTTTTGACAGCGACACAATTCTTGGTTTAGATCGCCAAGTCCATTCGATCACGATTTACGGGGCGGGCGTCGTGGGCTGCGAATACGCCTCGATGTTTCGAAATCTGGATTGGAAGATCAATCTCGTCAACAATCGCGCGCGGCTGCTCGACTTTTTGGATGACGAAATTAGCGATGCTCTGAGTTATCACATGCGGGAACGGGGCGTTGTCATTCGCCACAATGAGGCTTTTGAGAAAATCGAGGCTGCGGACGATTCGGTCGTTTTGCGATTGAAGAGTGGCAAAGAAATCAAATCAGATATTTTGTTGTGGGCGGCGGGTCGAACTGGAAATACGGATCGCTTGGGGCTGGAGACTGTTGGTTTGGCGGCAGACTCTCGGGGCTACCTTGCGGTCGATCAACATGGTCAAACCCAACTGTCCAATAATTTTGCGGTGGGGGACGTCGTCGGTTTTCCATCTCTGGCCAGCGCGGCTTATACCCAAGGTCGAGAGGCTGGACGGTTTATTCTCGGCTTTCGAGAGGACGGCCGACATTCGGATCAAATTCCTTCTGGGATCTATACCAGCCCGGAGATCAGTTCAATTGGTAAGACCGAAAGAGAGCTCACAGAAGAAAAAGTCCCATACGAGGTAGGCATCGCCCATTTCAAGAGTATCGCGCGAGCTCAAATCATCGAGCAAACGGCGGGCGTTTTGAAAATTCTGTTTCATCGAAAGACGCTGGAAATCCTTGGCGTTCACTGCTTTGGGGCAAATGCCACCGAGATTATTCACATCGGTCAGGCAATTATGGCCCAACCGACACCGGGCAATACGCTTCGGTACTTCACCGATTCGACGTTCAATTACCCCACAATGGCCGAGGCTTATCGGGTTGCAGCATTGAATGGATTCAACCGATTGTTCTAGTTCCAAGCCGAAATCTGGCCGTCAAACCGGCGTTTGCCGATGACTGGATTACGGTATTTTGCCGCAAAAACTCAATTGATTCTTCGCGGCAATCAACTAAAATGAGGACTGCAATTCGTCTGCTTTCTTCGACCTAACTGCCTGAGGAACTTCGTATGGGCGCGCCCATTGTCACTCCTACTATCACAAAGTACTTGTTGCTCAATTCGGTAATTTCGGCATCGGAATTGTTTACCGTTCGCGACCCGGATGGCGATCCGATCACCCGCTACACTTTTTGGGACCAGTCCGCCCTTGCGGCAACCGGATTTTTCCGTGTGCGCGGCGTTCCGCAACCGAACGGTCAAAAGACATTCATACCCGCG
>JBEBGH010000452.1:0-3647 GCA_040081565.1 Pirellulaceae bacterium | reverse complement strand
TTCAATGACTTCACTAAAATCCACTTTTGGAAGACGAGTCAAGTCGACGTGTCTACTGAATCCGTTCGCATGTTGGCGCGATTCGACAACAGGCAGCCCGCGATCTGGGAGTTGCCGATCGGCACCGGGCGTTTGATTGGTTTCGCTTCGAGCTGGCGACCAGACGACAGTCAATTGGCGTTGAGTTCTAAATTCGTTCCGCTGCTGAACCAATTGTTGGAATTGAATTTCACTCAAACAGAGTCAGAATCGTCCTTACTGATCGGGCAAAGCTGGCAAGTGCCGGCGGTAAAAGGCACACGAGTAGGGAATCTCTTGCGTCCCGACGGTCGCGAGGAAATCCTCACCGACAACACACAGGATTATTCACAATGTGATGTTCCGGGAATTTACACGGCGAAAATTGGCGACACCACGATTCAGTTCGCCGTTAACTTGGCGGCCAACGAAAGTGATCTCGAACCCGTGCCGGTCGAGCGATTGCAGGCGTTGGGTGTTCGAGTGGGGAAATCGCTCTCGGCTGAACAAGAGTTGTTGCAGACACAGCGACTGCAAGATACGGAAGTCGAGTCACGGCAAAAGTTTTGGAAATGGCTGATCGCGTCGGCCCTCGGCCTGCTGATTTTAGAAACAGCTTATGCCGCTTGGAAACAACGCCGCACAGCCCTACTACCTTTGGGAGCAAACGCACAATGAATCCGCTTGTTCTTGAGTACTTGCAACCGATCGTCAACCGACTACGGTGGCGGCGGCTTTGGATTTCCTTGGCCGTCGGTTGGGGAGTCGTCGCGGGGTTGGGATTGTTGGCTTGGTTCGGAAATCAATTCGCCGATTTGAATTTTGATCCGCTTGGTCAGTACGGGCTTTTGGCGACCGTTGCTGCATTATTAACCGTGGGGTTTTTCTTTTCTGCTTGGCGATGTTCGCGCGGTGCTGCAGATTTCGCAAAAGCGGTCTGGCGAATCGAAAGGGAATTTCCGGAACTGAATCTGCGATTGGCAACCGCATTAGAACAGCGGCCAGACGAAGGCAGCGCACAACTCAATTTTTTGCAACAAGAGGTCGTTCGCGAAGCCGTTTACCACGATTTTCGACAACCCTGGATTCAATTGGTGCCCAAGTGGCAACTCATCAGCTCGATGCTTGCAAGCCTGACCAGTTTCGTTTCGGTAATGGCCGTCATGCTTGCCATCGGTCTAGCGTGGAAGGCGATCGAGCCGTCAAAAGTATTAAACTTCGAGATCGTGGCCGTCGCCGCGGCCGATTATTCTTGCTCAATCGAACCTGGCAACACCGAAGTTGAGAAGGGCGCAAGTCTGCTGGTTTTGGCACGCTTCGTGGGGCCAATTCCGCCCAATGTTGTTCTCAACATCCATTCCGCAAACGGCTCATCGCAATCGATGCCGATGGCGCAAAGCCTGAACGATCCGGTTTGCGCAGCCCGCATCGCAGTAGTCGATCAGCCGCTGACCTATTCTGTCGAGTACGAGTCCTTTCAATCACCGATCTACAACGTTTCTATCTTCGAATACCCGGAGGTCAAACGAATCGACGCCGAACTGAAGTTCCCGGACTTCACCCAGATGTCGCCAACTCTTCTAAAGGATGTTCGACGGATTTCAGCCGTCGAAGGGACCGAGGCAACGCTTCGAATCCAACTGAATAAGCCTATTGCCAAAGCCGAATTGATCTCGGAATCAGGAATTGTTCTCCCGTTCGTTCCGGATGACCTCACGCAGAACACTTTTATCGCGAAACTAAGTCTGCTTGAGTCGGCTCATTACGAAATCAAAGCAGTCGACGAGCGGGAGCGAGGCAATCGCTTTCCGCCAAAACTTGTGGTTACGGTAACTTCCAATCAAATTCCCAAGATCGTGGCGAAGAGCCCCGCGCGCGACGTTCAAGCCTCGAGCCTGGACGAACTCCCTTTGAGTGCGGAAACTTGGGATGATTTCGGATTGCAAAAGGTCGGTGTTACCCTGATCACATCCGGCAAAGAGCCGCGTGAAATTATTCTTACCGAAAAGACGGCGGCAAAAACAAAAACTCGACATGACTATCTCCTAGCTCTCGAAGAATTCCGAGTTCAAGAAGACGATCTGTTGACGTATTACTTTTGGGCTGAAGACACCGACAGTGCCGGGGCAACACGCCGCACGTCAGGCGATATGTTCTTCGTCGAGATTCGCCCGTTCGACGAAATCTTCCGCCAAGGCGAGCAGCCGACTTCGGAAGAAATGAACCAAGCACAGCAAAGCGGAGCGGAAAGCCAAGCCGCCGCCCAAGCTGAAAACCTGGCTCAAACACAAAAACAAATTATCGCTGCAACCTGGAACTTGATTCGTCGTGAAGACCGACAAAAGCCATCGGCAGCCTTTGCGGACGACGTTCGCGTGATCGCTGACGCTCAGACGGAAGCGCGAAAATTGGCGGAGGGATTGAGCCAGCAGGTCAACGACGCGCGTTCCGTCGTTTTTGTTGAAGAAGTCAAGAAATCTATGGACGCCGCCAACGAGTCGCTTCAGCGCGCTGCGGAAACCAAGGATCCTGATGTTCTCGACTCCGCGTTGCTGGCCGAACAAAACGCTTATCAGAACTTGCTGCGTCTCCGCGCCCGCGAACATCAAGTCGTTCAGATGAATCGCCAACAGCAATCCCAAGCGAACTCAAATCAAAACAGTTCGCAGCAGCAACAAATGCAGCAACTGGAAATGGAGCAGGAAAAAAATCCTTACGAGGAGGAAACCAAGCCGACCGATCCTGAATCGCCGGAAGCACGTGAGAACCGTCAAGTCTTGAATCGTTTGCGTGAATTGGCCCAGCGCCAACAAGACATGAACGAACAGATTCGGCAACTGCAGTCCGAACTGGAGCAGGCGAAGGAAGAGGAACGCGAGGAATTGGAGCGGCGGCTTAAACGACTGCAAGAAGAACAACAACAAATCCTCCGCGATAGCGACGAGCTACGTGAACGCATGCAGAACGAACAGAATTTGGAACAGATGAGCGAACAGGCTCAAGAGCTTGAGGAGGCCCGCGAGAATCTTCAACAAAGCGCCGAGGCACTCGAAAATAAACAGTTGTCGCAGGCCGCGGCCGAAGGCCAACGTGCTCAAGAGAAACTGGATGAGCTGAAGAATGAATATCAACGCCGCAGCGCAAACCAGTTCGAAGAAGAAATGACGGACTTGCAAAATGCGGCTAAAGATTTATCGCAACGACAAGACGAATTGACCAAAGAACTGAAAGACGAACCCCAACGAGCGAGTGAGAATCCGTCATTGAGACCTGACCAGCCCGGCACCGATTTGAAGACTGAATTGCGCGAGCAGCAACGGCGGCTGGAAGAACTGCGGGAATCAATGCGGGAGACGATCGAACGCGCAGAGGAGCTGGAGCCACTTCTCGCGGAAGAGCTTTACGACACCTACCGCGATGCCGAACAAAAGGAACCAGAAAAGGCCCTTGAGGCCGCCGCACAGTCCGTTCAACGCGGTTTGCGTAAGGACGCGCAACAAGAATCCGCTCGAGCAGGCGAGTCGCTGGACGAAATTCAACAGGGTGTGGAGCGAGCAGCCAGCCGAGTCACAGGCGACGATACCGAAAAACTGCGACGAGCCGAGCAAGAGCTGGAACGACTCAATCAA
>JBEBGH010000451.1:0-3652 GCA_040081565.1 Pirellulaceae bacterium | reverse complement strand
CGTGCCAAAGCCAACTTTCGTCCACCGTGCTGTCGATATCGCGGGCTGTGCTGGTCAGCAGTTTGTGACAGCCCGTTTCGGAAAGCTGACTGCGCGCCGAAACAAATCAAAGGGGTCAGGACTCATTGATTTGTAATGTTGGTTGATGTAGACTTTCTGGCATGCCAAGACGACCACGAGCTGATGAAACTGGTGGGCTCTACCATGCGTTGAATCGCGGTAATGCCCGGCAGACGATCTTTCGCAAAGACACGGACTACGAAGCCTTCGAGCGAATTCTCTCCGAGGGTCTGGAACTCTATGAAACAAATCAAAGGGAACAAATCAAAGGGGTCAGGACTCATTGATTTGTAATGTTGGTTGATGTAGACTTTCTGGCATGCCAAGACGACCACGAGCTGATGAAACTGGCGGGCTTTACCATGCTTTGAATCGCGGTAATGCCCGGCAGACGATCTTTCGCAAAAATGCGGACTACGAAGCCTTCGAGCGAATTCTCTCCGAGGGTCTGGAACTCTATGATGTTTCTCTGTTCTCGTTCCAGTTGATGCCCAATCATTGGCATTTGGTTTTGAGGCCTAACCAGGATGGGGCGATGAGCGAATTTTTGCGGTGGGTCACGGCGACTCACACCATGCGCTATCACGCCCATTACCGCACTTCCGGCCATGGGCACGTCTATCAAGGGCGGTTCAAGAGCTTCCCGATTCAGGACGATGAACACTTCTTGACGGTTTGTCGCTACGTCGAAAGAAATGCTCTGCGCGCTGGACTAACCAAGCGCGCGGAGGCTTGGCGGTGGGGGTCGTTGTTTCGCTGGCTCCAGCGGCCCGAACCGGAACCGAAACTCCTGACCGCTTGGCCGATATCGCGATCGCCCAATTGGGTTGAGCGAGTGAATCAGTCATTGACCGACCCCGAACTCCAGTCCATTCGAACTTCTGCGCATCGTGGAAGTCCCTTTGGAGATACGAATTGGGTAGAATCAACAGCCAAAAGGTTGAACTTGGAATCGTCCCTTCGTCCGCGCGGTCGCCCCCGCGTCCACTTTGACGACGAAAACGAAAACAATGAGTCCTGACCCCTTTGATTCTCACGAACGCGGCGACCGAGTTAACTACGTCGAGCCCTTGTTCAATCCAGGAATTTGCGACTTCAGCCTGCTGCTCTTGTTCAGCCAAGGCCGCCAGCAATCGCAGGTCGGTCAATTGCTGTTCTTCCATCAGCCAGCGAGCGGGGCGAAGTAACGTCACCAACAACTCGCCGCTGCCGTCTTCCTTGTCGACTTCCAGCGTGAACTTACGCCACGTATTTGGATCGACCTGAAAATCGGCCGTCCGCTCCGCATCTCGCATTTGCGGATTCAACGCCGGGACCCGCATGCCGACCTTGATCGACTCGATCGGGGCCGTCTGAAGTTGCCAGTCAGGGTTCTTGAGCGGATCAAAGACAACCTTGGGAACCGAAAACGAAGATTTGCCAACTGATGAATCGGTATTAGCGTTGGGGGCGACGCCGGAAACAGGCGTGGTCGCCTGCGGTCGTTCATGCCGCAGTTCGTCAAGCCACTTACCATTCCAGGCAATCAGCCCCAGGCAACCAAACAGCAGCAACAAGGAAATCACCAATTCCCGCGGCACCGATTTGAAATAATCCAAGGACTTCGCAATCCCAGACTTTGCAATTCCGGCTGCTGCTTGACGGCGGTTTTCCACTGCATCAGTGGGCGCGCACACGCTACGTTGCCCCACAAGTTCAACAGCCCACGAGTTTCCAGCCAATTCCTTATCTGGCCCCGTGTTTCCGTCTGGCTCCGCGGTTCCAAACAACTCCTCGTTCGAAACCTTTCGCAAATATGTTGGCTGAGGCTCAGTGATCTCTTCGCTCGCAGGTTTCAAATTAACCGACGGGTTGACAACCTGATTCGGCGTGATTGCCGATGCATCTACGTCGATTGCCAAAGATTGAAGCCTTGAATCTATCTCCATCGATATTGGTTCGATGCTCATGGCACCCTCGGCTGGAAACAGGTTGTCCAAAGAAATATCCGATTCGATCAGCATCCTGCCAAAAGTCGTATGAACTTCGTCTGAACGATCAACGTTTGAATCATCAGAGCCATCGTTGTTTTCAAAGCGTTCTGTCGCGTTCCATTTTAAAGCACAGTTTCAAGATAATGCCTGTCATTGATTGTTTTTTGTCCTTGTTTGTTTGGTTGCGAGATCACTGCTCCATTTCCGACAACATGGGAAAAGGGAGTTGAAGACAGCCATGCATCCGCTCCAAGCGAGGAGTTCATGGCACCAGCCCTGTGAAGGTGATGAATTTGACCTGAAATACGAGGCTTTCCGAACATTGGTTCTGGTTCGCCAGGTTTATCGCAATCTGATTTCGAACCAGATTTACGAATCCCCGGTAATTATCGTGGAAATGACACCTTCACAGGGCTGGTTCATGGCACCTAATCCGCGATGAATGATTTGGCAATGCGCTCGACACGACTTCGCCATGCCTTACCTTTGCCCGCTTGATCCCACAACTGTGCCAATTCCGAATTGGTAGCAACAACGATCCTCGCAACACGTTCAGCCTTCTGGATGCGTCCTTTGGTAGTTAGTTTCTTTTCCAGATTGGTCGGAAACTCGAGCGTCTTCAATATTGGATTGCTGAATAGTTTTTGTTTCTTGGCCAGCGCTACCATCTCGATCGCCGCAACGCCCATCGCACATAGATCCGATTCGATGCACTCTCCGCTCGCTTCCTCCATGAGGTCGTCGAAAATGCGATCGACGGCGTCTATCCCGTCGGCGGCAACGTCCGAAAGGAAGTCCAACGCATCATCATTATCAAAAGGCCCAGTGCCAAATGTTCCCATCCCTATGTCTCCTCAATCTGCAATGCGAGTTTACCGATCCTTGTTTTTTTCCCAAGCTTTGTTGATGGCCATTTCTATTTTGTAGGTTAGGCCAATATGAATCACGCATTCCCCACAACCCTTCGGCTTGCGAGTGATCCCCTTGATCTCTTCGAACTTTTCATTGTAAAAACGCCGAATGCTCCTTTGTTGCAGGAAGACCAGGTTTTTGAATTTCTCGGGCTCGGCGAACTCGCGGCTGGCGACGGTTTGAAACCAACCCAATGCCCAACTTGCGTTTCCGACGAAGTACGGACATCCGATCATGTCCTTTGCAGGCAACACTTCGGGAATTTCGTCGATACTCTTGAGTTGATACTTGAACAAGGCGATCAAGGGCATCCTATCACCAGCGCAATTGGCATCGGGATCGATGACTCGACCAACTCCATAATATTTTGGATAGGAAGAGATCCGCCACACAAAAATATCGCCCGTTTTCTGCTTTTTTCGAGAAGGTTTGAGTTTCAGAAACTCGTGTTGTCGGAACCCCATGAGAGTAGCCACGCCCTTTCAGTCTATATTTTTGTGCTAAAAATTATTTTTCAACCAATTGGTCGCCCATTCGAGGGCGCCGGGCAAAATGTCGCGTCCATTTCGGATGGAATCGATTTCATTCAAGAGTTTTTTACCTTTTTTGCCGCCTCCATTGATCAAGGCCTGTTCAATCGCACGCGCTTGATTCCGCGTCACTGCTGTTCGCGTTATCCGCTCAAGTTCAACCCCTTTCTTGGCGGC
>JBEBGH010000125.1:0-13542 GCA_040081565.1 Pirellulaceae bacterium | reverse complement strand
CACGCTTTTTAAGAAAAAGCGAATGATGTCTGAGGTTGTCATTCAGGCTTCTGGCGGCTCAATCGCCGACAAGAACAAGGCAGCCGAAGAACTTTCGAAACTCGCGCTGCAGGACCCGATTCTGTTGGTCCGCTTACACGCGGTCTCGAAATTAGGTGAACTCGATTGCCAGGCGAGTCATGAAGCGTTGCGAGAGGCTGGACGAGACCCGGAAGCCAAGGTTCGGTTGGCGGCCGTCAACGCGTGGAGGAAGATGTCGAGCGAAACTGCTGTCCCGATGCTACAGAAAATTTTAGGCTCCGACACGAATGTCGATGTCCGGTTGGAAGCCACGGAAGCTCTCGGCGATTTCTCAGGAAGCCCCTCAATTGCGGCGCTTCGGATGGCTCTTTCAGATTCGGACCCGGCAATTCTGGCTCGGGCCAAACAATCGATGGCTCGCGTATCAGGCGAGTCATTTGGCGATGACCTCCGAGCCTGGCGACAATATGCTGACCACATCGTAGGCAGTCCGGATCGCACGGCGGCCGACACCTCGACCAAACTGAAATAGCGGTTCCTTATCCCGCGAAGCAGCGAGCTTGTACCGGGCAATTTTCACGCCAAAGCTGGCTTGTCCTTGCCACCGTTCGCAAATCAGCTTAAATTCTAAAAAACTTTGCAGTACCCATATGCCCAACCCCGATGAAAGCCGTGAGTTTTACGCTTTCGTTGATTCGGCCATTAACCTGGCCGAGTCGACTTCATCGGCGCACGTTCTTTTGTTGCTGGAGTATGTTGCTGACTTTGAACCGATCATTCGCGTCGCTGGCGACAAACAAATCATCATCGCCAGTCACTTGGATTCCGTCGTTGCCCGAGCCCAAGAGAGTGGTATTGGCATCATTCAATTGGAACGGACGGACACCACGATTCATGATCAAATTACACAGGCGATCCTTGCGGCCGTAGCGAACGAATGGATCGAGCCTGGAGCACGCGTGGTTGCAGTTTACAGCGGATTCGATAATGAATCCGTAGACACTCTCAGCCTGATTGAATTGAATGAACGGCTTGGAAAACTGACGGCCCGCGATCTAAAGAAGCTGGAAACTAATGTTCCGCTCGATACGTTGAAGTTAGTCGTTGATCTTGCTGTCGAGATCGGGCGCGAGGGTCGCGAAGGCAAACCGGTTGGTACAATGTTTGTCGTTGGAGACCATCGCCAGGTTCTTGAACAAAGTCAGCCCGCAGGTTTCGATTTCGTCAAAGGTTACCCGCGGCGCGAGCGATCGTTAGCCGACCCCCGTGTCCGCGAAAATCTGAAAGAGATCGCCCAATTGGATGGAATGTTCGTCATTGCGGCAGACGGAACAGTGGAGGCCTGTTGTCGGATCATCGATACGACACCAGTTGAGCTGACAATGACGACAGGGTTGGGATCAAGGCATTATGCGGGTGCGGCGATCAGTAAAAATACAAAAGCAATCGCCGTGGTCGTCAGTGAATCAAGCGGGACGGTTCGCTTGTTTCAAAATGGCGAGGTCGTTCTTCGTGTCGAACCAATGCGGCGGGCGATGATTTGGAAGAACTTGGGTTCAGACGTTTCGGCCAGCAATTCGGAGCCGTAGGGGCCAGTGAGTCGCCTCGGAGTGGTTGCAGTCTTTTTGGGAATTCTCCGTAGTGAACCGATCGGATTCTGGAATTCGTCGCTGGTTGCCTGCCATTCGAGCGATCGTTGTGCTCGCAGTTGGAATCGGCCTGATCGTAGTCGTTTACAAAGCGTGGCAACAACTCCGAAATGAGCCCATTGCATTAGGCCAGTTGGATTGGCTTTCGCTTGTCATAGGAGTACTACTCTATTCCTTGACGTTGGTCGTAACTGCCCTTTATTGGCGATCGGCGCTGATTTCTCTGGGGGGGCAAGTCCAACCGCTGGCGGCCGTTCGCGCATTTGCCTTCAGCCAATTGGGCAAGTACTTGCCAGGCAAGGCCATGGTGGTGGTGATCCGTGCCGATATGGTGCGTTCCGAGCAAACTCGATTAGGTGCAGCAGTTGCCAGCGTATTTATCGAAACACTGATGTGGATATTCGTCGGTGCGCAAATTGCGTCCGCTTATTTCTTGATCTCAGGAAACGGGGGCTCTTGGTTGAAGTTATTGGCACTGTCGATCATGATTGTGTCCGGTTTGGTTACGATTCCACCGAACTTCAAAAAGTTGGCGCGCGTTGTTGGCAAATTGAAAAAATCAGCGCCGATCACGGATGCTCCCGAGATGACTTGGGCGACCTTTCTGCGCGGCATCGTCGTTTTGTCGATTGCCTGGATGATTGCCGGTTTAAGTGCTCAGTATGTCGTTGGCTCGATTCCCGGCACGGAAGTTGTTTGGTCAGATTTCTGGTTGATTTTGGCAACCGTAGCATTAGCCACGGTAGGTGGGTTTGTTTCCTTGATTCCAGGTGGTATTGGGGTTCGCGAGTTAGTTATCATTCCATTATTGGCACCCCGTTATTCGACCGCCGTTGCCTTGGTCGCAGCACTCTTGATTCGATTGGTATGGATCATGTCGGAACTGCTTGTGTCTGGTACAATCGAGTTGTTGTACCGCTACAAGAATTCCCGATAAGTTTGTTTTCATGCCGTTCGTTTCCATTCTTATCCCGGTGTACAACGAAGCGCACAGTCTGCCGCAATTATTGGATGAGCTTCACGCCGTTAGCCGAACGCGAGCCATCGATATGGAAGTCGTTGTCGTTGATGATGGCTCAACCGATGAAACTTGGTCGACAATCAAAAAACTGGCGAGTCAACATGCTCAGTTAATTGGATTAAAGTTGACAAAAAACTTTGGAAAATCTGCGGCACTCGCGGCAGCGGTCGACAATAGCCGGCACGACCTGATCGTTACGATTGACGGAGATTTACAAGACGATCCGCAGGAGATTCCGCGATTGTTGGACGAGTTGGCCCAAGATCATGATGTCGTCGTCGGTTGGAAACAAAAGCGGCAAGATCGGATATCAAAACGGTTTTTGTCGCGTGGATTTAATTTTTTTGTCGGCACGTGCAGTAGGGTATGGCTGCATGACCACAACAGTGGGTTCAAGGCCTTCCGACGCGACGTTTTTCGGGATGTCGATCTGGCCCCCGGGATGCATCGTTTCTTGCCGATTTTGGCGGCAAAAAATGGCTTTCGTGTCGCCGAAATCCCAGTCCATCATCGACCTCGGCTGCATGGTCGATCAAAATACGGTTGGAAGCGGATTCCCGAGGCGATGATTGATCTCGTGGGTGTTGCCTTTTGGAGAAAAGGCAGAATCGATAGATCCAAGCCACCGCAGCGATACGAAATCTGCGAACGAACTGACCAAGGCGAGCGTCAAGGGCCATGACCGATAAATCTGCAGAATCTGAATGCCCGGCCGAAATGGGCTCAATTTGCGCTCGACGGCATTGGGCCGTTTACTGGCTGATCATTAGTCTCGCAGTTGCCTCCGTTGCAAGCAACGTTTTAAGCCTGAGAAATCCCGCGACGCGCGGCGAGTCTCCGTTTTTCAGCGCAAACGACCGCAGCCGCTGGTGCACTATCTATTCGCTCGTACATTTCGGCACTTATGAAATTGACCGAGTCGTTACTCGGAAGTCACCAATCCACTGGGATACAATCGACAAAGTGATGCATGTCGGTCCCGACGGTCAGCTGCACCAGTACAGTAGCAAGCCGGCACTTTTGCCCACTCTGTTGGCTGGGGAATACTGGCTGATCAGAGAATTCGTCGGCTGGGATCTGGACGAAGAACCAATCATGGTTGCTCGACTCATGCTATTGATCAGTAATGTAATTCCTTTTGCGGTATTGCTGATACTCCTGGCGGCCATGCTGGAGCGCTGGTTCGTTGCCGACTGGGTACGTTACTTTATTTTGGGTGCTGCTGGATTTGGTACTTTTCTGTCGACGTTTTGCGTCACGCTGAATAACCATCTTCCCGCCGCCGTCTCGACGATGATCGCTTTGTATTTTGTTGATCGGATGGTCCGGGACCAGAAACGCATAAGCTCGCGAAGCCTTTTCGCGGCTGGTTTCTTTGCAGCGTTCGCTGCCGCCAACGAGTTGCCTGCGTTGAGTCTGGTGGTCATGCTGTTCGGGTTGTTACTCACCCGGCGGATCGGGCTGTCATTGGTTTGGTATGTTGTTGGCGCGGTGTTGGTGGGAGCGGCCTTTGTCGGAGCCAACGCCGCAGCCCATGGCAAATGGGAATTGGCGTATGGTCATCGATCGGATGGTGAAGTCATCGGCGAGCTGCGGGGTGATTTCAGCAGCAGTCTCGACCAACGAGTGTTACCGCAGGAGATCAACGAGGTCTGCCAAAATTGGATTCGCGAAAACGCAGCGCCTGAGTTAAACGCCCCGATGGTTGCCGCCGGTACCTGGATGGGTCAAGGCGACGGAGTTTTGCGGCGGTGGGTAATTCGCGACGCCGTCACGACAGTTCAATTTGCCGTAGTCGAAAATGTCGAAGGCAATTTTCAGGTTCGCGAGTGGCAAAACTGGTATGACTTTCCGGGGAGTTATTGGTCTTCGCAGGGTCGTCGTTCAGCGATCGATTTGGGGGAACCATCACGGCTCGTGTACGCATTTCATATGACCCTCGGTCACCACGGCATCTTTTCCTTGACGCCGCTTTTTGTGCTGTCGCTAGCCGGTATGATCGTTTTGCTTTTTGATCGGCGGTATCAATCTGAATGGCTGGGATGGGTTGCTACGGTAATCACCGTTGTTGTTTTTTCATTTTATGTTTCGCGCGAGATGCACGATCGCAACTTTGGCGGTCAAACCAGCGGATTGCGCTGGATGTTTTGGCTGATTCCAATTTGGTTACTCTCCATGACTCCTGTGGTCCAGTGGCTGGCATCGACAGCAATGCGGCGATGGATTTGCCTGGTGTTGCTGCTGGCGAGCATTTTGAGCTGTCGCTATTCAACGGCAAACCCATGGATTCATCCGTGGCTGTACGAATTTTGGCCAACCCTTGAAACTTGGTTTAGCAATTCATTTTGAGACGGGCAGGTACAGGGAAATTTGCGTGTCAGATTGACTTAGATCGTCGGCAAAGTTGTTTTTTCCGAACCTCGTGGATGAAGGCGACCTCTTCAGCCTTGTATGAATCGGCGAAAAAGGGGTAAATTGCGGCACGTAGAAAGTTCGCTAGAAATTTTCTTTTTTTCACTAAACAACACTCGTTCCAAGTCCAACAATCATGCAAATTCGTTTTTACAATTCTCTCACTAAAAAGCTCGAAGAATTCCAATCGGTCAAGTTGGGTGTGGTGCGCATGTACAGTTGCGGTCCCACGGTTTATGACCTCGCTCACATTGGAAATTTTCGCACCTTTTTGTTTGGCGATTTGCTCCGTCGGTTTCTTGAGTTTGCCGGCTATCGGGTCGAGCACGTGATGAATATCACCGACGTCGGTCATATGACGGATGGCGAACAGGACCGAATGACGCAAGCTGCGTCCCGGATGAAAGAAAACAAGAAATCCGGACGCGTGGCCGAGGGGGCAGTGGAGAATCCCGATGACCCTTACCAAATCGCGGCGTTTTACACCCAGGCGTTCCTCGACGATGCCCGTAAACTGGCCTACAAGATTGCCTACGAATATCCTCAACGTGTTCCCAAGGCGACGGACCACATCGCCGGAATGATTGAGATGATCGGCGACTTGATCAAACGCGGGCACGCGTATGTCGCTGAGGACGGCGTGGTCTATTACAGCGTCGAGAGTTTTCCCAATTATGGACAATTGAGCGGCAATACGCTTGAGCATCTGCAAAGTGGTGCTGGAGGGCGTGTCTCGGATGAGAACCAATCGCGTAAACGCCATCCTGCGGACTTCATGCTGTGGAAGCCGGACAAACATCACATCATGAAATGGGAATCGCCTTGGGGAGAGGGATACCCCGGCTGGCACATCGAATGCTCGGTCATGGCCCGCAAGCTTTTGAATAGCGATGTCATCGATATCCACACCGGCGGTGAGGATTTGATTTTTCCGCACCACGAATGTGAAATCGCTCAATCGTGCGGCGCAACCGGACAAAAACGATTTTCCAACTTCTGGATGCACGCTCGATTCTTGTTCGTCAACGGCGATAAGATGTCGAAATCGAAGGGCACATTTTACACCGCCCGCGATGTCTTCGAAGGCAAAGTAACCGGAAAACCTGTGCACCCGGCCGTTCTGCGGTACGAATTGACGAAAGCTCATTATCGAACCAATCTGGATTTTTCGGAGAAAGGGCTGAGCGACTCGGCGACTACCGTTCGCCGCCTGATTGAAAAACGCCAGTCACTCGAACAAAAGACTAACGGTCAAGCTGCGGAAGTTGACTTAACTCATCCGACTCTGGCTGTTTTTGCCCAGGCTCTGGCTGACGATTTGAACATTGCCGAAGTACTGGCGCTCGTCAATCAATTCGCACGAACCGATCACGCCGATCCGCATGAGGCGCTCGGGGTGTGGAAGAAAATGAACTCGGTTCTGGCAATCGCACCGATTGATGAAGGCCTGCAGTCGAGCGGCAAATCACATGACGAAAAAGACGACGCTTATCGACAGGCTGAGAAATGGTGCAGCGAATTGGATGCTGCACGCAAAAACAAAGACTTTGCGTTGGCCGATGAAATTCGCAAGCGACTGCAGGATTCGGGGTTTGAAGTGCGAACCACCAAAGAAGGCACGACCATACAACGTGTTCTGGCCTAGGGCGTTACGGTTGTAGCGGTTACGCGGAAGAACCACGGATCTCGTTGCGAATTAGGGTCGTTGGGTTATAATAAAACCTCCACTTGGCAAATCGTCAGGTTCTTCTCCAAGCCGTAATTGGCTGACTTTTTGCACTCCTTCGAGGTCGCTCAAGCGTTGATCCCATGCCAGACCCCCGCACTCAACCGTACACACTTTTGGACATCGCGCAGGCGCTTTGGGTTTATCGAACTCGATTTGTTTTGACCTCGTTGTTGGTTGTGATTGGCACAACCGCCTTGGTTGTGCTGTTGCCGAAACGTTTCGAATCAGAAGCCAAGCTCTTTGTTCGTCTGGGTCGAAATAGCGCGTCGATCGACCCGGTGATGATTGGCAATGCGATTTCGTTACAAGAATCTCGCGAAACGGAAATGAACTCGATTGTCGATATGTTGAAAAGTCGTGGTCTGGCAGATCGAGTGGTTGCGGAGGTAGGGGCTGAACGAATTCTGAAAAAGTATGCTTGGCTTGATTTGCAACTTGAAAAATTGTCGAGTTTGATTTCATTTGGCGATAAGGAAAGTGCGGTTGGTGCAACTAGCCGAGAAGGAATTTCTCGAGCTGAAGAAATGGCGGCGGCCGAAATTCTGAAGAATCTCGATGTCGCTTCACCCAAACGCTCGACTTCCATCGGGCTCGTTTACATTGCACGCGATCCACAACTGGCTTTCGAAATTGCTACGTCGATCATCAAAAACTATCAAAATATGCACGTGATGGCGACCAAGTCTGATGGTTCCGTCATGTTTTTCCAGGAACAATTTACAGCCCAACAGAATTTGTTGAATGACGCTGAAAAGAAATTTCGAGATGTCAAAAACCAGGCTGAAATGCTGACGCTACAAGGCAAACAGTCTTCCTTGCAATCGGAAGCCGACAGTATCAAGCAATTGAAAATTCAAACACAAGCCGATCTTTCGGCTGCCGAATCCCGCATGGCCGACATCGAAGCCAGCATGTCCAAGCTGCCAGAAAGCCTGGCATCGGAGAAAATATCAGGAATTGAGTTGGCGGCTACCGATTCCATGCGAGACCGGTTGTATGCGCTGGAAATTGCCGAAAAATCTTTGGCCGCACAACTGCAAGATGACCACCCGGAATTAAAGAAGATCCGTAAACAATTGGCGGACGCCAAGGCGATTATGGAAAAACAGCCTACCGATCGTGTCCATAGCGTTGTTGGCGTAAATCCAATTTGGGTGGAAATGCAAAAAGAATATTGGGTAGCCAAAGCGAACGTGGCATCGCTCAAAACGAAGTTGTCCGAGTTGTCGGAATTGGACAATGAAATGACTGCCCGCATCACCTCCCTTAATTCGATTGAAATCGATGCGGAAAACTTGCAGCGGCAAATTAGTATCGCCAAAGAAAACCACGCGAACTATGCGAGGAAACTGGAGGAGTCGCGCATCAAGGCGGAAATGGACAATGATTCGCTCTCAAACGTGTCTGTTGTGACGCCCCCAACCGTTCGTTGGAAACACTCGGCGCCCAATCGACCCCTGCTGGCGATTCTCGGTGGATTTTTTGCACTGGCCTGCGGTGGTTTTGTGGCGCTGGTTTCGGACCTATGGCGACGTTATGCGGCGAGTAGTGTTCCGGCGACAAGTCGTACGAGCCAAGCCGCTGGGTCGCTGGTGTCGACTAAGTCGGAGTCAGGATTCCCAAGCGGACAATCCGTTGAGGGCAACGTCGGTCGTACCGCCATTCCGCGGTAGAACTCTTGTGTAATTGAAACGTTATGGCCGCCCCGCCTTTTTCTCTCTTCGGAATTGATTTCCAGCAGATCGTAAGACTGCCGTTGTCGATCTTGCTCGGTTGGCTGCTCTTGTTCTCGACCTCGTTCCTGTACTTGGTCAATTTGGATCCGGTGGACGCGGACATTCAGTTGGACGGCCAAGTTTTGGTAAAGCTGGTTGTGCTATTTTTCAGCGGCCTGTTTTGCGTCTATTCAGTACTAAGCAATCCTGAAGTTCGACGGGTACTTCTCTCCTTCCCTTGTGTGGCAACGATCGGCGTTGGAACCCTGATGCTGCTGGCCTCCCCATTTTCTATTTCTCCGAGAGAGTCCGCGGTCTCATCTGGATCTGCGCTTGTCTGTATGGCGTTAACGATTAGCGTTGCGGTTTATGCGAGCCGTTGGTTTGCACTTTCTGCCATCATCGGGGGCCAGTTTATTTTTGTTTTAGGATCGTGGTTTGTTTACCTTGCTGTGCCGAGTATTGGCGTTTTCTTGGAACCGATCGAAAACGGTGAATTTTTTCCACGCATGGGGGGCTTGGCGCATCCCAACACCTTGGGCCAGTTGAGTGGTTTCGTATTGGTTGCCGTTCTCAGCTTATTTGTTTCCGGACGTTGGTCGCGGCAAACATTCCTCTGGTGGGGTTTACCCATCGTCATGATAACGGTCTCCGCGTTGTACTTTTCGCTATGTCGATCGGCAATGTTGGCGACAGGCGTTGCACTAATGTGGAGTTTTCGAAGTTCGATCATGAACGAACGTCGGATCGCCTTTTTGTTTTTGACAGGCTGTCTCGGGTTTGGATTGCTCTTTCTGTTTTTTGCTTCGGTTTCCAGCCCTGATTCTTTGGCAGAGAAACTACTTTCGAAGGTGACCAAGTCTGGCTCGGTGGACGAATTAACCAGCGCCACAGGGCGGGACGTAATCTGGGCAAAAACCGCGTCTCTAATTCAGCAACGTCCAGTGTTCGGCTACGGAGCTGCAACCAGCAAAACCCTGTTGGCGGAGTATTCGCATTACACGCACAACATGTTTCTTAACGTGGCGTTGTCTGCAGGCGTATTTGCGGGCGGGCTGCTGGTGTTGCAGGTGGTCTATGGACTTTGGCGGGCGATTGTTCGTCCCGCGATAGTTGCGGACAGCTTATTGGTTTGCCTGTTTCTGAGCGGTATGGCCGAGAATGTTGCCTTTGAGTTCATCGCTTCCGGGGCGACTGCATTGTTGACGTTGACAATCGCCTGGCATCTTCTGCCTGACGTAATGAAGACGACTGCCCCTGCTGCCGAAAATTCGTTTGATGAGTTGATCCTGCCACCAAGGCTAACAGCGAACCCGTGATGGTCTGGATTAGCTGCCTTGACCCTTTGCCGTTTGGCCTATTGGCTAGGGCCAAGTGAAGAACGGTTGATTCCATTCGTGCGATGGCGAGGAAGCGGAGGACAATCATTGCAACCTTCACAGCTGCCTTTATGGTGACAAGGCTTGCGGCGGTAGATGTCCAAGCCCAGATCATTACTGCATTTTCCGCAATCGCAGAAGTTGCACCATTCATCGCAAGCACACTGAGCATTTGGAATGGCATCGAAGTCAGAAGTACCAAAAGGCTTTCGTTTGTTGCGGGCACTAGAGAAGGTGAACAGACCAGCTGAACCCACTGGCAAATGGCCGGTTGTTTCGCCGAATTTAGGGTAGTGGGCAGTTGGATCGGCATCGATTTCGTAAGGCATGCCCGGAATGACGCCCTGCATTGGTCCTACAGAATTCAAGCCTGGGTTGATAACGATTTCTCGTTCGACTTCGAATTGTTTTTGTTGAAATTGTTGTGATGGAACTGGAGCAGTCGGAGGGACGGCGGGAGTCTGAACAAGTACGACTTCTTCGCGTGCCTTGGCGGCGGAAGCGATGGCTTTGATTTGGGCTACTTCCGAATGTTGGGTTTGGGAACCTAAGCTGGCGTCCGTTGAGGTCGGCTCTTGCTGGTTCAGTTCGTTATTCGGTGGAGCAGCTTTGGCAATTTTTTGTTCGGTCGCTTGCTTGCGTGAGAACGAGTTCTTGATTGCGGAAAGTGGATCTCTAATGCGTCCCCCTGTTTGGCCAAAGGACATTTGGCTGGACATCGCAATTGTCACAATGACGGCAATAAATTTGACTGCTTGCATGGACATTAAAGGCTCCGACTCGAATCTCAACGTTCAACCTAAAATTTGCGAGATATTTCGCTGAACAATTGATCGAACCGCTATGCTACGCAAATCGACTATTTTCGCGCAGTGCGGTTAGACTTCCCCGCTTTACCTAACCCGAACAGTGCTAGCTGAGGTTGGTAGGCCTTCAAATCCGATGTGACAAGGTCGACGAAAAAAAAAGGGATACGAACAACTCGTATCCCGTGTGGTCGAATGACAAATTAGCGGCCGCCGCAACTGGGCGGTTACCAATCGATGTACTTGTTGAAGTCTTTACCCGGAAGTGGGAAGTCGTATTCGCCGTTTTCATTTCGCTTTACTGGAGCTTCGTCGGCCAAGCTCTTGAACGAATCGAAATCCGCCAGCTTGATGTTTGAAGCGAGAGCTTGATCCCAAGTGATTTCGCGTCCGGTGTATGTGGCCAAACGACCCATAATTGCGGTCATCGTGCTCTTCGCACCAAATTCGCCTTCGTTCGGAATGATGCCGTTACGCAAATCGGCAAACAGGTCATGGTGCTCCTGTTGGTGACCATCTCGGGAACCAGTCGCTTTGTAAAGTTCCTTGCCGGTGCGATCGACAATTCGTCCTGCAGAGATGTCGCAGTAACCCTTGGTGCCGTACAAGTGTTCGCTGACGGCGTTCCAGCAATCGGGAATTTGTCGGCATTGGCTGCTCATGACGAGGCCGTTCGCATACGTGTACTCGACCGCATGATGATCAAAGATCTCGCCATGTCCGGCCCCGGTACGCACTTGGCGACCACCCATTCCCTGAGCTTTTACGGGGAAACTGTCGTTGGCCCAATTGATAACGTCCAGGTTGTGAATGTGTTGTTCAACAATATGGTCGCCCGACAACCAAGCGAAATAAAGCCAATTGCGAATCTGATGTTGCAGCTCGGATTCTTTTTCATCTTTTTTAACGACCCACAGACTGCCTTGGTTCCAGTAAGCCTGGGCGAGAACTGGGTCGCCAATGATTCCTTCCTGGATTGCGCCGATGGTTTCGCGATAGAGGCGCTCGTGTCGTCGCTGCAGTCCCACACCAACTGCGAGTCCCTTCTGTTTGGCTTTTTCTGTCGCTTGCAGAATTCGCCGGACGCCGGGCGCGTCAACGGCAACCGGCTTCTCCATGAAAACATGTTTTCCGGCATCGATGGCCGCTTCGAATTGAAGGGGACGAAATCCTGGGGGTGTCGCAAGGATTACGAGGTTGACATTCGACGCGAGAACTTTTTTGTAGGCGTCGAATCCTGTAAAAATCGAATCGTCGGTGAGGGTGACTTTCGCTTCATGGCTTTCGCGGCAAGCCTTGATGGCTTGTTTCGTTCTCGATTCAAAGACGTCACCAACTGCGGCAAGTTCAACGTTTCCACTCTGCGTATTCATGGCTTGGACGGCGGCTCCGGTGCCACGACCGCCGCAACCGATCAGGCCAACTCGAATCGTGTCGGATCCGAAAACGTGGACGCCGCCGCGAGCGACGCCTGTCAAGGCCATCGCGGACGCGGCAGCAACGGTCGCGCCGCTGGTCTTTAGGAATTCTCGTCTGGATGAAGATTGCTTATTCTGTGAACTCACTAGATTGCTCCTGGATGTTGATTCGAAATCTTGATTAGTCGCCGAGGACAGGCATCACACGACGTTACGCTATTTTGACTTCTATTGGCCGAGAATTCAATCAAGCTGCCGGTGGATCGGGTCGCTTGGGGGGACGAATTCCAGCGTGTATAGTAGGGGCCACTGCGGCAGACGTTGCAGGGCACACTCAAGAAGGAAAAAAATGAATCGAAACGCCCGTCTCGGAATTTTTCTTTTTTTGATTTACGGAGCCATCTATTTGGGCTTTGTGCTCATTAATGCTTTCTTTCCAAGGGCAATGGAGGCGACACCGTTTGCCGGAATCAGCCTGGCCGTGAGTTACGGAATGGGCTTGATTGTTTCCGCTTTCGTGCTGGCTATGATCTACGGCCTGATGTGCAAGTCGGAAAACGCCGACAGCGAACGAGGCCCTTCGCGATGATTCATCAATTTTCGCTGCTCGCAACGATTGTCTTTATCGCATTTGTTGGCGTGACATTGGGTCTGAGTTTTTACCTTGGTCGCCGCGCGGGCACTGCCCAAGGATATTTCGCGGCGCATGGTCAGATTCCGTGGTTTATCAATGGAATTGCTTTCGCTGGCGATTATCTGTCCGCCGCATCGTTTCTCGGCATTTGCGGGATGATCGCATTTTTCGGCTACGACGGGTTTCTTTATTCGATTGGTTATTTGGCTGGCTGGGTTGTGGCGTTGTTTGTCATTGCAGAACCGATGAAACGATTGGGCAAGTTTACCTTTGCCGATTGCCTTGACTCGCGATTCAATTCGCGGGGAATCAAGTTTGCGGCCGGGATGAGCACGTTGGTCATCAGCATTTTCTATTTGATTCCGCAAATGGTGGGAGCCGGAGTTCTTGTGCAGCCCTTGTTGGGCTGGCCTCATTGGGCGGGCGTGGTGATTGTCGGCGCGGTGGTGATCTTGATCGTGGTGACCGCCGGCATGGTCTCGACGACTTGGGTTCAATTTCTCAAGGGTTCGTTGTTGGTCGTCTTCAGCGTGATTTTAACCATCGCCGTCTTGAATCGCGGATTAAGCGTTGAGACGGGAGGCAACGATGGCTACAAATTTCGTCGCTTGGGCCCGGCCTCCATGGCCAAACTGAAATCAGGTGAAGACGACGAAGCCTGGTCGAAGGCGAGTCCCCCACTTTCGCTTGACCAAACTCTGCTGGGATCTTTTCGAACGCAAGACTTGCTTCCGTTACGAGATGTGCAGGGTCGTTTG
>JBEBGH010000124.1:0-13544 GCA_040081565.1 Pirellulaceae bacterium | reverse complement strand
GGACAGGCTCAGGTGATCGCCGAAAACATGTTCGAAATGGCCCGGCTGCCGACCCCCATTATTTGCGTTGTAATCGGTGAAGGCGGCAGCGGCGGCGCACTCGGCATCGGCGTTGGCGACCGCGTCGCAATGTTGCAATATTCCTACTATTCGGTCATCAGCCCGGAAGGCTGCGCCGGCATTCTTTGGAAAAGCCACGAGCATGCGCCGCGGGCTGCGGAGAGCCTGAAATTCACGTCGAAGCACTTAAAAGGGTTCGGGATCGTCGACGACGTCATCGACGAACCTCTCGGCGGTGCCCATCGCGACCACCATCACATGGCCGCGACGCTGCGAAGTTACCTCAAGAAAAATCTTAAAGAGCTGGTCGGTACTCCGGTAGAAAAACTGCTGGAAGCCCGCTACCAAAAGTTTCGGCGGATGGGTCAGTTCCTGGAACCGAACGAGCAAACGCAAGCGGTGCAAAGTTAGTTCGAACTCATGCGAGGGAAAGGGCTTCTGGAAATCAGAGGTCTATTTTTACCAATTTCCAACGTCCGATAATGTTTCTTATGTTCGGTTTGGACCCTGTGTTTTGCGGGCTTTTTTGGATTTTCGCGTTTTCGATTGGCGACTCGCAGGATTGCCCTGCGGCCGCCAATTTCAGCCGCACCGCCCAAAGTCTACCGACGCGCCCCCGGCTGATTCCAACCCTTGCTCAAGTTCTCGATGGCCTTTTGTCCGTCGATTTTGACCTTCATTCCCGGTGCGATTTCGAAGCTAGTTGATTGGTCGGATTGGGGTCTCGTAAAGCTTCCGAATTGTTGGTTCGACCCTGATTCAGAATTCGCTTGGCCTTGGCCTGGCAATAGCTTGCCGAACCAAGATGAATTTGGATCCTCCGGTGGTAACGGTTGTGCCAACTCGTTGTTGAACTTGTTCACGAAGGGATCCAGCATGGCATGGATCTCTTGGGGCACCACCGAGTTCAATTGGTTAATGGAACGGGCAATGAATCCACCCGAACGGGATTGAACGATTAGGCGTCGGGCGTTATCGCCCAATAGAGTCACTGCGAACATGGTAATGACGATGCATAATAAGGCTCCTTTGACGGCACCCACGACCGCTCCGGCATGAGCATCAAATTCCTTCAAATGCATTCGTTGAATCGTTTGGCGTACGTAACCATAACCCAGCCAAATCGCCAGGCTGGTTCCCAAATACAAAATGAGCATAGACAGGAAAGGGGCCCAAGGCTGGTTGAACCCCAGTAACTGCGTCAATGGCTCACGGAATTGGATGGCGACAAAGTAGCTGACGATCAAAGCCGCCAGCGATGCAACTTGCCAAGCCAACCCCTTCCAAAGTCCAAATAAAATCGCCCCAGCAAAAACAATGACCATCAAAATGTCGTAAGGCGCCACTGCGTGCTCCAATTCGTATTGGGAAAAAATCCCGTCATTGAAAACGGTGGGCGATTAGAGCGGAATCGGTAGGGGGCCTCAAGAGGAATCGTGAGCCGACCGTGCTGCTAGCATCCAAGCAGCTAGCATGGGCAAAGATGGTTGGACGTGCCCCTGAATATAAGGAGATTGGTCTTGGAGCATTCGGGGGTTCTCTTCATTATACGAGCCGCGTTCCTGAAACTGCCGTTTCCAGAGGCCGTGCCTTGGCCGATTTTAAGACACACATTACCGCCAGTACCGTTTTAGGAATTACCTATGGCGCGGCGGGCTTTTACCTCTACGGTATTTCTTTGCCCCACTCGGTTGTAGCGGGCACGTTGTGCAGTGTGGCTGGAATGTTGCCTGATCTCGACAGCGACTCGGGAGTACCCTTGCGGGAGACAATGTGTTTTGTCGCCGTGCTAGTGCCGATGTTAACCCTGCGCCGCTTCTACCAATTCGGATGGACGCCGGAGACGATGGCTTTCGTTGCGGGCGTGATGTACGTGGCGATTCGTTTTGGAATTGGTTTCCTGTTCAAACGCTTTACGAAACATCGCGGCATGTGGCACAGTTTCCCCGCCGCATTGATTGCGGGGATGATCACTTATCTCTTGTGTCTATCACCCGAAATCGGAATCCGAGCGTTCAAGGCTTGGGCCGTCGTTCTGGGATTCGTCTCGCATCTCTTTTTGGACGAGATCTACTCAGTTGACTTGAACGGGAAAAAAATCCGCATCAAGAAATCCTCTGGGACAGCCATGAAATTCTTGGGGGATAACATGATCGCTAACGTCCTGGCCTATGGAGTGTTAGTCGGGTTGGGTTACCTGGTGTTGGTTGACCGCGGAATGATTGCCGAGATCCAGCCGGAGAACATGTCGGCCGGATTCCAATCGATTGCCGACGCCTTGGGCCGGACCGCTGAATTTGTAAACGAAGCTGCGCAGCAGCAAACGTCTCGCTAGAACAATTTTTGACTGTCTAGCAGAATCGTCACTGGGCCATCATTGATCAGCGCCACTTGCATATCGGCTCCAAACTCGCCGGTGGCGACGCGCCCCCCCTGCTCTTTCGCTCGCCCAACAAAATATTCGTACAACGATCGCCCCAATTCCGGCCCAGCGGCTTTGATAAAGCTTGGCCTCCGACCCTTTCGAGCATCTCCCAACAAGGTGAACTGACTGACGATTAACAACTCGCCGCCAACATCAGCCAACCCCAGGTTCATTTTTCCTTCCGCGTCGTCGAAGATCCGCAGGCCCAAGATTTTCTCGAGCAAATAATCGGCGTCGGCTGGCGTGTCCTCGGCGGCAACTCCCAAAAGTACAACCAGACCATGTTCGATACTCCCGACTAATCGTTGGTTAACCGTGACCGAGGCCTGTCGACTGCGCTGAATAACTGCTCGCATATGCTGCAAACCAGGAGAGATGAGGATCGTTTGCTGACGTCGGTCAGCGTAAAGTGCACTGGCCATGACAACAATAGGGTAACGCCGTCTTGACTCAGGTCGTTGGCTGACAAACACTGAACTGGTCTTCACACCGCGGCATTTAAGATTGTGGTCAACGGTTTTTCAACGTGTCAAATCAAACAACCAGAAGGCCACTAGTTGGCATCACGATGGGTGATCCCGCTGGAATCGGTCCCGAAATAATCGCCGCAAGCTGGGGAGATACGAAGACGCAATTGTTGGTTCGTCGTTTTGTCGTTGGTGACGTTCGCGTGATGCAAGCGGCTATCGACCTTTATCAATTGCCGATCAAGATCCGCGCAATTAGTGATTTGGCTGAGGTCGAAGACAACCCGGAAGTTTTGTCGGTGTGGCCGATTCAAACGGACGCGAGTCGCGTTCCGCGTTGCCAAGTCAGTTCTGCAGCAGGAACTGCCGCAGCGGAGGCCCTTTCGATCGCAACGCGAATGGCGCTCTTAAAGAAAATCGATGCGATTGTCACGGCACCGCTCAACAAGGCTTCGTTACACGCGGCAGGAATCACGTTACCCGGTCACACCGAATTGCTCGCGGAACAATGTGGCGTGCAGAACGTGGCGATGATGCTTCACATTCCTCACGGACCATCGGTTGCCGGTGAGGTCGGGATTAGCGTTGTTCATGTGACTCTCCATACTTCTCTGCGAAATGTTTTTAGCGAGATGACCAGCAAAGCGATTGTCGACAAATGTCAGTTGGCAACTCAATTCACGCAAGCCATGTTGGCCGCTCGGGAAATAAAAAGACCGCCGCGAATCGGGGTCGCCGCTCTCAATCCGCATGGCGGTGAGAATGGTTTGTTCGGCGATGAAGAAATCCGAATCATCGGACCTGCCGTTTCGCAGGCTCAGAAACTTGGCTTTCCCGTAGTAGGTCCCCTGCCCTGCGATACTCTCATGCATCGCGCCGCCGATGGCGAGTTCGATACCATCGTGGCGATGTATCATGACCAAGGCCACATTGCCTTGAAGCTGCTGGGACTACAACGCGCCGTCAACATTACGCTCGGCCTCCCGATCATCCGGACCAGCGTGGCCCACGGGACGGCATTCGATATCGCTTGGAAAGGCGTTGCCCGCTGCGAAAGCATGCTGGAGGCCATTCGCACTGCGGCCTATTTGGCCGCGAATCGCAGTCTACTATTTGCTGATTAGCTCGAACCGGAAGAGCCGACTTTGTGTGCGATTCGCACCAAACGGAACTCACTGGTCTTTTTTTCCAAAGTATCAATCCAAGCTGAATTGTCCCAAGAGTACCGAACTTGAACTCGTTGGACCTTTCCTGCCAGGAGCGCTTGCTGCGCGGCCATCAACTGGTCGCTTGCGGAAACCGCAGCTGCCGAGGCCCGTTGCGCCCCATCCATTCGCTGCATTAACAGCACGTTGGTTGCCAAGTTAGCGATGTCGGCAAACAACGCTTCAATCTGCGAAGCGTTCAAGATCGCCTCACGCATCGGAGGAAGCTGCGATAGTTCCATTCCGTCATGGTTGACTGGCAACTCAATTGGTGCCAACAAAGACTCGCCCATTACATTAGGTCTCGTTACTGTTTCATTTTCACGAGGCAATTCCACGGGTTGAGTCCGCAGTCGAAACCAATCGCGACGAGTCAGATTTCTTGAGTCCATATTAATTTTCGATTTTAAGAGGTGGAAGAAACTCTGGTTCTTCGCCGATCTGTGCTTGCTCAAGACTAGAGGCTGGCGTGTGGCATTGCTGACAATTCTGGCGCCAGGGATGCGTGGATTGAAGCCCACGGTAACTTGAATCGCCATGACAACTTAAACATTCGACACGCATCCAAGTGGAGTGTGGGATCTGCGGTGGTGCTCCGGGAAAGGCCCGAGGGCCTTCGGTCGGAGCCGGCAATCCAACAAAAGTACTAGCCCGGAATTCACTCGCCTCCATGTGACCCGGGTTTGACTCCACATGACACTGCAGGCAGTTTTGTAAATACGCGTGAGACATTTTCGGAATTCGAAACGATTCACCTTGGAAACCAGTTTCGTGACAAGCCACACAAGACGCTTGGGAAAATTGATCTACCGGATGAGGCACCGTCGGCGGCGCTCCGTTGTAGGCTCGATTAAGCGCACGCATCGCCAATGCAAATTCTTTTTCTCCAGGTGTTACAACAATCACCGCAGTTGGGTCGAATGCCACTCGTTGGGTGAATGCGTTTTGAACCGAAGTCATCCGATCCAGGGCTGCTCCCCATTTCAAGTTTGGCATTTCCGAATAGCGCGGAGCGGGCAAAACCGAAACCTTATCGATTGCTGTCGTCGCCGAATGATGCGGTACGAGTGGCGAATCGGATTTAATTGGCTGCGTCACCGGGTTCATGGGTGATTGAATGCCGACAAAGTACCCAACAACGGCTATCGAAATCACCACGAAGGCCATCAACGCGCTAAAACCGGCATTCCGTTCACTGTTCATTTGTTAAACCTTGCGGATGCGCACTGCGCTTTTCTTGTAATCAGGCTGTTTCGAAAAAGGATCGATCGCGTCCAGCGTCAAGTCATTGATCATGATCGTTTCGTCAAAGAACGGAACGAAAACCGTGCCGCGCGGCGGCTTTCCTCGTCCTTCAATCCAGGCAACACATTGGATGGATCCGCGCCGCGACTCCACGATTACTCTATCGCCGCTCCGGATCCCGGCGTCGGCTGCGTCGGCTGCGTTCATTTCGATATAGGCTTTGGGCATCGCCCGACTCAGTTCCTTAATCCGCCGTGTCATCGTTCCCGTATGCCAATGTTCCAGCACGCGACCGGTGCACAACATGAAAGGAAATTCATCATCCGGAACTTCCGGCGGCGGAATCCACGGATGGAACCAGATTTGAGCCCGGTCGTCCTTTGTCGTGGAATGATAAAACTGCATTCCCTTGCCCGTCGAAACATATGGATCAAACCCTTCGGCAAAACGTAACCGCGTTTCATGCCAATGGCCATCCCGTTCAACGACCGGCCATCGAAGTCCACGAGCTTTGACGTACTCTGAATACGGCGCGAGGTCTTTGTGCTTAAATCGTGTGAACTTCCGGTATTCCTCAAACAATTGCTCATCGACGTTTACGTCGTAATAGTGCTCCCACTCCCAAACAGGCACCGATTGTTTCGTTTGGGGATCGACGATGTTGAACAAGAAATTTCCGTCGCGATCCTTCATGCCCGGCACACCGCGGTCAAACAACTCATGGGCCACCGCAATCGTTTGCCAGCAATCGTCTCGCGCTTCGCCTGGGGGATCGACCATTTTGAACCACTGTTGGGTCCGCCGCTCTGAATTGCCGAACACTCCATTTTTCTCAACCCACATTGCCGACGGCAAAATCAAGTCAGCCAAACGAGTCGTGGCCGTTGGATAAACATCCGAGACGATCAAGAACTTTTCGTCCTGGCCTTTCTTGCCGTTGAACAATTTGTTCAGATTGGGCAGCGATTGGCCGGGATTGGTCACTTGAACCCAGATCGTATCGATCTGCCCGCCAGCCGATTTCGGGGTGCAGAAAGACTCCCACATTTGTACGGTGTGGAAGCCTGGTTTGGGATTAATTCGCCCGGCTGGTAGACGCCAAATCTCTTCTGCCTTTTGACGGTGTTCTTCATTGGCGACGACTAATCCGCCCGGCAATCCATGAGCCAGCGTGCCGACTTCACGAACCGTACCACAAGCCGATGGTTGTCCGGTCAGGCTCGTCGGAGCATCGCCCGGCCTTCCAAAGTGTCCGCTCAACAGGTGAATTCCGTGGACCAACGAATTGACTGCCGTGCCTCGGGTATGTTGATTCATCCCCATGCACCACAACGAAGTGATTTTCAATTCTGGATTACCAAACAATTCGCCCAGCATTCGGATTTGATCGGCGGGAACGCCCGACAACTCCTCGACTCGCTCAGGTGTGTACTCTTCCAGATGCTTACGGAATTCAGCGAAGTCGATTGAGCGACCGTTGATGTTCGTATTACCTTCGTCCGGCATCTTGAAGCTGCAATACGATTCGACGAATTTCTTGCTATAGGTTTCGTTCTTCAGCAAAAGGTGGGCGATGCCGTTGGCGATAGCGAGATCGCCATGACCCTTCATCTCCAAATAATGCTGACAGTGTTCGGTCGTGCGCGTGCGGCGGGTTCCGATGTCGATCAAGGTGACTTTTTCGCCGCGTGAACGTCGGTCAACCACTCGCGAAAACAAAACGGGATGCATTTCAGCGGGATTGTTGCCCCACATGATGAGCACATCACAGTTATCAAGGTCGTCGTAACATCCTGCGGGCTCGTCGACACCATAAGTTGCCAGGAACCCTGTCACTGCGGAGGCCATGCACAATCGCGCATTCGGATCGATATGGTTATTGGCTAAACCACCCTTCATGAATTTCTGCGCCGCGTAGCCTTCCGGAATCGTCCATTGGCCCGAGCCATAAAAGGCAAATCGTTCTGGAGCAGCTTGGATGCGATCGGCAATGATTTTGATCGCCTCTTCCCAAGAAATTTTCTTGTAGCCATCGCCATTGCGGAGCAAAGGTACCGTTAGTCGGTCTTCCCCATACAAGACACCGCTGACATGATAACCCTTCACGCATAGAAGTCCTTTATTGACTTCCGCATTCTTGTCGCCAGCAATCGCCACGACTCGGCCGCCTTGAACGCCGACTTGCACGTGGCAGCCTGTACCGCAGAAACGGCAAGGAGCTTTATTCCAACTCACATCGTCCGCGGCATCGTTCGACTGCGAGTCGGCGGCAATGATTGGCAACGGAAAACTGAAAGATCCACTGGCCGCGGCGGTGGCGATGGCCATCGCCGATGTTTTCATGAACTGGCGACGTTGTTCCTGCGAAACTTTATTTTGTTTCATTGCCTAGGCACTCTCCTCATCAAAATTTACATAAATCACGTCGACGTACATCACACCCGGTAGCGACCTTAGCCATTCGGTTGCAACTTCCAGTTCACGTCCGTCGATGGCTTCGATGGTCAATGGCACTTTCGGACCGCAAGCTTCGCCCACTTCAATTCCCACACGGCTTTCAACCGCATCGCCAAGGCGAATGCTATCAGTCAGTTGACGATCAATTTGAGCAACGACGCTAGCGATCATTTTTCACTTTATGCATTGTTCAAAGGCGGAGGGGAAGATTTTGCAAAATGGGCAAAAATCCAACTCACCTAATTTAGCAATTCGCAGTGACCGCCGATAACTGAACTACGATTATAAAGGATTACCAACATGTCCACAATTCGCAGTTTGATCATGATTCGTTTATCGAAATCAATTTGTTGCGTGATCTTGATTGTCTGTTCAAATTGGACGACGAACGTCGCAGCCCAACAAACGTCGATCAATCTTTCCGACAATCAGGCGACGGTTCAACCCGCACCGATAGCGGCGGCACCGGACAATATTCAAATCGAGGACAAGAGTTCTGACGAGGCCCAAAAAAATCCGGTAGATGACGCGAAAGCGGCCGAGAAGGCCAAGAAAGCGGCTGAGGCGTTGGATAAGAAAATCGGCTCGGCTCACAAGTTGATGTTTTTTGACAACGACTTTTCGTATCTTTGCGACCCAAATTACTGCCAGTGGTACCCGGGCGATTCACTCAAGCGTCTTTGTTTGCCCGGCAATGGCTGGTTTGATATTGGCGGGCAATATCGAATCCGCTCCCACTTCGAACAAAACATGCGTGGGACGGGATTGACGGGTGTCGATGATCAATTCTTGTTGCACCGAACTCGGCTGTACGGAGATTTTCATTTCTCGCCGGATATCCGCGTTTTTGCAGAAATGTTGGATGCCGAAAGCAATTACGAAGACTTCACGCCTCGCGGCATCGAGGTGAATCGTGCCGACATGCAGAATCTATTTGTTGACGCCCGCTTGTGGCACGATGCAAATGGAACTTTGAGTACTCGCGTAGGCCGACAAGAATTAGTCTATGGAGCTCAACGAGTCGTTTCTCCGCTCGATTGGGCAAACACGCGACGAAATTTCGAGGGTGCCAAAGTCTCTTGGGCCACCAAAAAATGGACGCTCGACGGATTCTGGACCAACCCAATACGCACCAATCCAAATCGGTTCGATTCACCCGATCGAGATCAGGAATTCATGGGATTGTATTCAACCTACAAAACTGCTGAAAAACAAACCTTTGATATGTATGGACTGCGTTACTTGAACGGACGAGGTGCAAATCAATTTGCCTTCAATACGCTCGGGATGCGTTCGCAAGGCGACATCGATGGTCAACTTTGGGACCTTGAGGGAGCCTACCAATACGGTGAAAACAACGACAGTTCGGACCATTCGGCGGCGATGATAACGGCCGGACTCGGGCGCAAGTGGTCCAATCCCGCTTGGCAGCCAACCCTGTGGGCTTACTACGACTGGGCTTCTGGAGGCAACGCGTTAGGGGCGAACAAAGGATTTCACCACCAGTTTCCGCTGGGACACAAATACAATGGATTCATGGATTTATTCGGTCGCAACAACATTCGCGATGTCAACTTGATGCTGACATTTCAACCACAGAAAAAAGTAAACGCCACCATCTGGTATCACTACTTCGCATTAGCTCAACTGACCGATACGCCCTACTCCGTGGTTATGGCTCCGTTCAATGCGGCAAATGCTCCTGGCAGCCGCGATCTCGGCCAAGAACTGGATTTCTTGTTCGACATCAACGTGACAAAACGCCAAGCAGTAACCTTGGGTTATTCCCACTTCTTCGCGGGGGATTACTATCGAACAACGACCGGCGTGCCCTACTCGGACGATGCGGACTTCTATTACGCCCAGTGGACGGTAAATTTCTAGCACTTTTGCCCTAAGCGATCGTGACACTGGTTAACTGCGGAACAAATTCGCAGCCTTCGACTTCAGGTCAGCGCCTATCGTCTACAATCCATGGACCTCGATAATAATAACTGCCTGTACCTGGACGGCCACGTGCGATCAGGTACTCGACAAGGCAGAGGTTCAGCCCATTTTTTCGGGTCTTTAATTGTAGATACTCAAGTCCACTATTTTTGCTATGCTATCTCAAACTGCCCAATACGCCTTGCGCGCGGTCGTTTTTTTGGCGAACCAAGAGCGATCTCCGGTAACGCGTACGGTCATCGCGGAAGGAACGATGGTGCCCGCCGACTATCTTTTGAAAGTGCTCAAAGGATTGGAGTTGGCACATATCGTCGAATCACGTCGTGGTCCGGGGGGCGGATACATTTTGGCGATTCCGGCTGACGAGTTGTCGGTTTATGAGGTTGTCGTTTCGGTTGACGAAATTCCTCGGATCACGACCTGTCCGCTGGGAATCAAGAATCACAAACGGTTGTGCCCCTTGCATCAGTTGCTTGACGACGCTTCGAGAACTATTGAGGAGTCGTTCAAGAAAACGATGATCGCCGATTTAGTCGTTCGCGGTAAACATGGTTGTGACTTCCCTGCTTTGGAAAGCTAAATCGAGTGGCTCACAAATTCCAACAGTACGTTAAAGGTCGTTTCCCGCGCACTGGGTCGACGCTGATTTTCCTCACTGTCGCCATCGCCATCATCGCGGCCATCATGCTCGGATTGTCGACTTACTGGAGGAATTCGCCTTCGCTCAAAGACATTCCGACTCGAGTTTCGGACGAGCCGCCGGTCCTCCGCGAAAAGTTTTCGGTAAACATCCGCAAGCCCGAGTCTGGACCAAAAGTTCACACTGGGCTGGTGGATAGCCAAGGAAAACCGGTCACCGTCGCTTGCCAAACCTGTCATTCAACACGAAAACCCAATTCCGAAAACAAAATAGTGGACGATCTCAATGAGTTCCACGTGGGTCTAAAATTTTCCCATGGAAATCTCAGTTGCCTTTCTTGTCACAATGACGAGGACTATGACTCGTTGAAGTTGGCTGATCAGAGTCGCGTCGAATATACCGAGGTCATGACTCTTTGTTCGCAATGCCACGGGACGCAGCGCCGGGATTTTGATCATGGGGCACACGGCGGCATGAACGGTTATTGGGATTTAAGCCGCGGGCCTCGCACTCGAAACAACTGCGTAGATTGCCACGATCCCCATGTGCCAAAGTTCCCTCACATGCAACCCACCTTCAAGCCTCGCGATCGATTTTTGACACCATCCGATCATTCAACGACGAGCCAATCAAATTCAGGTCACAGTGATGCGCGATAACGAACCAGAGACAACCAAATCCTCCAAGTCTTCGACGCCGCTACCGGTGTTGGATTCGGGCAGTACCCGCAGAACGGCATTAAAGGGCGCCGCCGTTGCACTCGGCTTGGCGGCGTTCGGCAAAGCGGTTTGGCCGCTGATCTCGATTCCCGAAAATGTTTCGCTGGATGAATTTCTGCAGCAGCATTACAAGGAACTTTCGCCGGAAGATAAGCAGAAAGTCTTTGCCCGCCTCGCCGCAGAAACACAGGAAACATACGGTGCACAGGTCACCATTAGTGACGCTCCCGCAATTCCCGGCGTGAAGTTTGCCTATGCAATTAACCTCAGCAAGTGTAACGGCAATGGAAAATGCATGGAGGCTTGCAACCTTGAAAACAACCATCATCGTGGCGTCGACCAATCCTACATTCGCGTGCTCGAGATGACCAAAGGCTCTTTCGACATGGAGAAGGGTAATACGACCTTCAACCATACCGTTCCTCAAGAAGACAAATATTACATGCCCGTGCAGTGTCAACAGTGCGACAACCCACCGTGCGTGACGGTTTGCCCCGTCGAAGCGACTTGGAAAGAAGACGATGGAATCATAGTCGTCGATTACAACTGGTGCATCGGCTGTCGATATTGCGAGGCCGCATGTCCCTATCACGCCCGACGATTCAACTGGGAACAACCGGAAATTACTGCCGAAGAAATAAACCCGGACCAAGGCTATCTGTCGAACCGAATGCGGCCGGCTGGCACGATGGAGAAATGTCACTTTTGCCTGCACCGAACCCGTGCGGGTCGTTTGCCCGCCTGTCTGGAAGCATGTCCAACGGGCGCTCGTGTGTTTGGCGACCTGAATGACCCCAACTCTGATATCAATTGGATTTTGCAGAACAAGCGAGTTTTTGTGCTGAAAGAAGAACTGGGAACGAAGCCAAGTTTCTTTTACTTCTTTGATTCTTGAAACGGAGAGCCATGGCCACCTCGATTCGCACTGCCAATTCCAACTTTTCCGACCAAGTCCGTAGCTATCCGGGGTTTCTGTGGTGGGCCCTCGGTCAGGCAACCAATGGCAGTTGGAAATTTTACACGTGGATGTTCGCGCTGACTGCAATTTTCCTAGTGGGCGCAAACGCGTGGGCAGTTCAGGTTTCCACGGGCATGATCGTGACCAACATGACGGATCATGTGAGTTGGGGACTCTATATCGCCAACTTTACATTCATGGTTGGCGTCGCTGCCGGGGGAGTGATGATGGTCATTCCAGCGTACCTGTACCACGACAAGAAGATGCATGACATCGTAATCTTGGGCGAGCTTTTGGCGATCGCGGCGATTGTCATGTGCCTGATGTTTGTGGTGGCCGACCTCGGAAAACCCGAAAGGTTCTGGCATTTGATTCCGGGGATTGGTCGATTCAATTGGCCCATGTCGATGCTCACGTGGGACGTGATTGTGCTCAATGGCTACCTTGTCTTGAATTTACATATCTGCGGATATTTGCTTTACATGCGCTACTTGGGGCAGCGGCCCAATCCGAAATGGTATGTTCCGTTTGTCATGATCTCAATTTTTTGGGCGATTTCGATTCATACGGTAACTGCTTTTCTGTATTGCGGATTGGGTGGTCGACCGTTTTGGAATTCGGCGTTGCTTGCTCCGCGTTTCCTCGCCAGTGCGTTCGTGGCGGGCCCCGCCTTTATCTTGTTGACGCTAGAGGTACTCCGGCGCATTGCGCATTTGCCGATCGATGAAGCCCCAGGGCGTTTGCTGGTCAACATCATGCGGGTAACCTTGCTGGTGAATCTGGTGATGGTGATTTCGGAAGTGTTTACCGAGTTTTACACAGGAGGCGCACACACCTCTGCGGCTCGCTATTTGTTTCTGGGACTGCATGGGCGGAATGCTCTGGTCCCCTGGATCTGGACCGCGATTGCCTTTGATGTGATTGCGACGATACTTTTTTTGAATCGCTGGATTCTAGAAAGTAAAACTGTTTTGATTGTCGCCTGCTTGATGGCATTTATCGGCGCATGGATTGAAAAGGGAATGGGCTTGGTCGTTCCCGGATTCATTCCCAGCACATTGCACGAAATCGTTGAGTACACTCCGAGTCTGGTTGAATGGAAAGTCACTGTCGGGATCTGGGCCGGAGGATTGATGATCTTTACGATTCTCCTCAAGATGGCGATCGCCGCTTTCGAACGGAGCCGATTGATTCGCGAGTCGCAAGCGAGTCATTAACTTTTTCATTTTGCAACCGCTTCCAGTGCGACATGTAATTAGCTGCTGAACCGGCCGTTTCGTTTAGTTTGCCGGTTGGTAGAGAAACATTTTGATCCGCGTGAGATATTCGGCGGTCATGTCTTGAGCGGTCAGATTGTCGGCGGCAATTTGAAAATGCGACTTGTCGAGGTTTTCCAGGGCCGTTAGTTCGCGGGTCGTAAT
>JBEBGH010000123.1:0-13594 GCA_040081565.1 Pirellulaceae bacterium | reverse complement strand
GATATGGACGCGGAGATTGCGGCATTGGAGCAGCGGCGGGAGAAAACCCGCGCCCTCAAGCAGGGCATGATGCAGGAACTCCTCACCGGCAGGACCAGACTATTAACTAACCCTTCTACGGAGATGAAAAATGCACGTGTTTGAAAATCCGCATTGGATTAAGAACGTCGTTATTGTCAAAAAAGACAATGTTGGCGAACTTTTGAAAATCTTACGGGATGCCAAGATCAAGGTAACGTACAAAGACATTGGGCTCCGCGTTGATGAGACTGAAGTAATCCAAATTGTGATTTCTGAAGAACAGCGAGAAATTGCCAAAAAGGCTGTTAGGAAATTCTATTTGAGAAAATGACTAGAACATAAGTGAACAGGGACGCAGAGATTGCGTCGTTGGAGCAACGGGAGAAGACCCGCGCTCTCAAGCAGAGCATGATGCAGGAACTCCTCACCGGCAGGACCAGACTCGTATGACAAATCAATCCGTAAATGACACAGAAACGACCTACAAACGCGAACTCGATCCAGAATTGCAAGCAATTATCGACGAAATGAAAAAGCCAAGCCTGAAACCGCTGGTTTTCGTTCCGATAATTGTGGCTTTATTGTGGGGAGTTTTAGGATTTCTCCCTTGGTTCTCGCAAAATGGCTTTCCGTGGCAACTTACATGGGGCTTAAAAGATGCCGGAGTCTTTGGCGACAGTTTTGGATTTGTTAATGCTCTATTTTCTGGACTGGCGATGGCCGGAGTTATCGTGGCGCTTTGGTATCAACGCGAGGAGTTAGCCGAGCAACGTAAAGAACTGATTATCACACAGTGGCAGCTGACGAAAAGCGCGGATGCTCAAAGGGATAGCCAAGTGGAACTTGCAAAACAAGCCAAGATAAACCTTCAAGGGATTATTCTGACTGCTTTAGATGGAATTTCGGCGTCGTCTCGGAGTTCAGAACTATATGGCCCCAAAGATGCTGATAGTCGAAGTAAAATGATCGAGCGACTTCGCGAGGGAGTGATTCTAGACATTCTGCGCGGTAGCGATACCTCGAATTTAACCGACCGGATTGCGCAGCAATTAGATCAATGGAGGCAATTGACCGTTCAAATAGATTTGTGCCGCAAGATCCTTTCTCGTGTGATGTCTACGACCGTTATGGAAGACGATAACTTTGGAATGCGGCAGGAGAAAACACGTGACAGTGAACTCAATGAAACAGATCTTCGAATGTTAAAAACAAGCATAGAGTCAGCTATCCAAAAATTAGGTGATTCAAACATCAATTCTCCAGTGTTTGGCAATAACCTTAGGTCATTCGTTACAAATTTGGAAACCGCCCGTTTAGACAATAACGGCAGAGTCTTGCTCGATCAAATTCAATCATTTAGACAACGCGTCAAAAAATTTATGGATGATTCAGATTACCTCAGGGTTGGGGTCTTTGAGACTTGAAAATGTAATGCTCGGACTGAGTGTCGTCGCTCGCACATTTAAGCGATGGCGGAAAGGGACAAATAGGTTTCCAACCCTAGCTGACGCAACAACCTTTAAGAATCGCTCGATCAATATGAGATTAAGATGAAAAACTATTTTCGGGTAATGTTGGGAGATCACAGCGGAGAGGCTTTGAACGGCGGCTTCATTGGAGCCGACTATGGAATCGCCGAGGATTTTTCTAAATTACGACCGGAGGATTGGCGGCATTTCAATTCCACAATCTTTATTCCCAAGTTCCTTGCGGTCTATCCGAACAAGACAAAAATTGCAGCGGGCTTAGCTGGCGGTTTTGTCTGGCATATCGCATTCGGCATCAAGAACGGCGATATCGTCTTATGCCAAGACGACTCTGGAAAATTTCATGCCGGTGAGGTCAACGGCGACTTCTACTACAAGCCTGGGCACGTTTTACCACATCGTCGGCCAGTCCGCTGGTTTGAACAGACATTTGATCGCGCAGACATGAGCGACGAGCTAAAGCGGTCGATTGCCAGCGGCGCGGTCGTCTCTCTCCCAAGTTACCGGGACGAGATGGAGCGTCTGATTGGGAATGCTGCCGGTCCTCGACTGATTTCGACCGACGAAACCGTTGAGGATCCGTCGGCTTTTGCAATGGAAAAACACTTGGAGGAGTTTTTGGTGCAAAACTGGACACAGACTGACCTCGGAAAAAGCTACGACATTTTTGAGTTGGAAGGTGAACAAGTTGGTCAACAATACCCCAGCGACACTGGTCCAATTGATATTCTGGCGATCAGCAAGGATAAGAAGCAACTATTGGTGGTTGAATTGAAAAAAGGTCGGGCAAGCGATAACGTAGTCGGCCAAATCCTGAGATACATGGGCTATGTGCAAGAGGAGCTGGCAGAAGAAGGCCAAACCGTTACCGGAGCCATTATCGCTCTCGAGGACGATCAACGAATCCGTCGTGCATTGGCGATGGTGCAGAATATTCATTTTTATCGTTACCAAGTCAGTTTCAAACTGGTGAAGGCTTGAAATGAATGACGTTGGCAAATCAGAACATGTGGCTCCGCCGCGAGACAAGATCCTCGCCCTCAAGCAGGGCATGATGCAGGAACTCCTCACCGGAAGGACGAAGTTGATATGAACCCGTTAATTTATGAGTGGTGGGTGATTGGAAAATTTGCAGACCAAGTCGGTATTCGAATTTGCAATCGTGTGGTTCGCTACGTTCGCAGTATTACCAGTACAACGTCCGGTGAAGATTCTCCCTTAAGGAATGCGTGGGAGGAAATCTGCGCACAAGTTCAGTCCGAAGAATGGTTGAACTGGGAGGTGTTTGAGAGCGTGGTTGATCAGGCCATTGAAGAAGAAGTCAATGAATTGCCTGAGCATGAACTTGCAGCAATATGGTTCCAAACTGAAGAAGGTCAAGACT
Source organism: Pirellulaceae bacterium (assembly GCA_040081565.1). Lineage (GTDB taxonomy): Bacteria > Planctomycetota > Planctomycetia > Pirellulales > Pirellulaceae > BJ22. The sequence goes on along the minus strand of JBEBGH010000123.1, from coordinate 10,702 downwards.
GGGGATTCGCAGACGCTGAAAATCGCAAAGAACCGAATATAGATCGGCAAGTTGTTGTTGCTCTGATTCGTAATAGAGTGTTTTCGAAGGCCAGCGATCATACCAACGTTCGAATCCAGAAGTGGCTCGATCGATACTCGTAAAAGTTGCAAGTTAAAGAAGGAGAAACGGTTGGCATGAATGATATTGGCAAACCAGAACGAGCCATGGAGATTTCATGAAGCGCATCTTCATTAGTAGCGTACAAAAGGAACTCGCCGCCGAGCGTGTCGGCCTGCGCGATTATCTTTGTGCTGATCCGCTGCTTAAAAAATTCTTCAATGTCTTTCTGTTCGAAGATTTGCCCGCTGCTGACCGACGGGCTGACAATGTCTACTTGCAGGAAGTTACGGATTGCGATATTTACCTCGGTCTATTTGGGAACGAGTACGGATGGGAAGATTCAAATGGTCTGTCTCCCACGGAGCGAGAGTTTAATGTTGCAACGGACTTGGGCAAGACGCGACTGATTTACGTCAAAGGTGCCGATGACAAAGTCAAGCATCCGAAAATGCGAGCCCTCATCGGTCGCGCTGGATACGAATTGATCCGCCGCCGCTTTGACGATCTAGCCACGCTCACTCCCGCCGTCTATGCATCCCTGGTCGACTATCTTGTGGAACACCAATTGATAACCGTCGGCCCCTGGGATGCGGCTCCGTGCCTCAAGGCGAAGTTGCAGGACCTCGATGCGGAAGCGATGCGTGCCTTCATTCGGCAAGCACGTTATGCGCGCAATTTCCCCATGGCCGAATCAACTACGCCAGTGGATTTGTTGGCGCATTTGGATTTACTTGATGACGGACGCCCGACCAATGCGGCAGTGATGCTTTTCGGGAAGAAGCCTCAAAAATTCTTTCCCTCGTCTGAGATCAAGTGTGCTCATTTCCATGGCACTGAGGTTGCGAAACCGATTCCGTCTTACCAAACCTATAAAGGAACCGTATTTCAGTTGGTGGATCAGGCGATCGACTTTGTGATGTCGAAGATTGCGGCTCATGTGGGCACGCGTTCCGATAGTGCTCACGCACCTGTCACTTACGAGATTCCACGCGATGTGATTGCCGAGGGGATCGTCAATGCTGTGGTGCATCGTGACTACACCAGCAATGCCAGCGTTCAAGTGATGCTGTTTGCAGATCGACTGGAGATTACAAACCCTGGCCGACTTCCTGATAGTTTGACGTTCGAATCACTGCGCCATTCCCATGCCTCGATCCCCCACAACCCGTTGCTCGCTGAGCCGATGTATTTGACCCAATACATCGAACGGATGGGTACCGGGACCGGCGACATGATCCGCCTGTGCCAGAATGCCGGATTGCCAGAACCAGCGTTCTCCTACCGCGATGGATTTGTGCTGACGATCGGACGCCCCGGTACCGGAAAAGCCAACGTTTCAGCCCCAGGTTCGTGGAAAACTGAGGGGAAAACTGAGGGGAAAACTGAGGGGAAAACTGAGGGGAAAACTGAGGGGAAAACTGAGGGGAAAACTGAGGGGAAAAAGCTCGGTCGATCTGCTAAAAAGATTCTGCAATTGATTCAAAAGAATCCCCAAATAACGACCCCGGAAATGGCCACCAGCCTTGGAGTCACCGAGAGCGCTGTCGAAAAACAGATTCGAAACCTGCGTGAACAAGAAATAATCGGTCGAGTCGGTCCGGCAAAAGGCGGCCATTGGGAGGTATTGAAATGAGCGTTGGCAAATCAGAACGAGCGACTCAGCATCGTGTGATCAAGTTGTTCCACGATGAACTCGGTTACCGCTATCTGGGCGATTGGTCCGATCGACTAGGCAACAGCAATATCGACGAGGAACTCTTGTCAACGTGGCTCACGAAGCAGGGCTATGCAAAGAATCAAGTCAATCGAGCGGTCTACTTGCTCAAACTCGATGCCGAAAACCATCATCGATCTCTCTACGAAAACAACCGGGCGGTCTACCAACTCCTGCGGTATGGCATCGATGTCAAAACCGAAGCAGGCAAGCAAACCGAAAAGGTTTGGCCGATTAACTGGAACGAGCCTGCAAAAAACGACTTTGCAATTGCCGAGGAAGTCACACTCAAGGGCGGGAGCGAACGCCGTCCCGACCTGGTCTTGTACCTTAACGGGATTGCCATTGGCGTGCTGGAACTGAAGAACAGTCGAGTCACGATCGGCGATGGTATCCGCCAGAACCTGTCTAATCAGCAACCCGAGTTTAACGAGTGGTTTTTCAGCACCGTTCAATTTGTATTCGCTGGCAATGACTCCGAGGGATTGCAATACGGCACGATCGAGACGCCGGAGAAATTCTTCCTGAAGTGGAAAGAGGATGAACAGGATAACACCCGATACAAGTTGGATAAGTACCTACTGAAAATGTGTAACAAGGATCGATTGCTGGAACTGATCCACGACTTCGTCCTGTTTGACGGAGGAGTCAAGAAGCTGCCGCGCGTCCATCAGTATTTTGGTGTCAAAGCGGCCCAGCAGCATGTGCGTCAGCGCAAGGGCGGGATCATCTGGCACACGCAGGGAAGCGGCAAGAGCATCGTGATGGTGCTGCTGGCGAAATGGATTCTGGAAAATAACCCCAACGCCCGCGTGGCGATCATCACCGATCGTGATGAACTGGACAAACAAATCGCGACCGTCTTTAAATCGGCTGGTGAACCGATCAAACGCACCAATAGCGGTCGCGATCTGATGACGCAACTCGGACAAGCCAAGCCGCGATTGCTCTGCTCACTGGTCCACAAGTTTGGCAAACATGATGTCGATGACTTCGATGCTTTCATTAAGGAATTGGAATCCCAACCCAGCCAGACGGTGGGCGAAGTGTTTGTATTCGTTGACGAATGTCATCGCACCCAAAGCGGCAAGTTGCATCGCGTGATGAAGGCAATCATGCCTAACGCGGTGTTTATTGGGTTCACCGGCACGCCGCTGCTCAAGAAGGATAAAGCGACCAGTCTGGAAGTGTTTGGCGGGTACATTCACACCTACAAGTTCAGCGAAGCGGTGGAGGATGAGGTAGTGCTGGACCTCATTTACGAGGCTCGCGATATCGACCAACGGCTGGGATCGCAGGACAAGATCGACCAATGGTTTGATGCAAAAACCAAAGGGCTCAACGACTGGCAAAAGGACGAACTCAAGAAGCAATGGGGAACGATGCAGGCGGTGCTGAGTTCCCGATCGCGGATGGAACGAGTCGTCGCCGACATTGTTTTTGACTTCAGCGTTAAGCCGCGGCTATCGAACCAGCGAGGAAATGCGATTCTGGTTGCCTCCAGCATTTACGAGGCTACCAAGTACTTTACGTTGTTCCAAAAGACGCCTCTCAAGGGCAAATGTGCGGTCGTCACGTCCTACAATCCGCAGGCCCAGGACATCACTAAGGAGGAAACTGGAGCGAACACGGAAACCGACAAACAGTTCATCTACAACACCTACATGGAACTGCTGGAGGATATCGTTGCTGCATCGGGAAAGTCCAAAACTGAAACGTATGAGGATGCCGTCAAGCTGAAGTTCACGAAAGAGCCAGCGAACATGAAATTGTTGGTGGTCGTTGACAAACTGCTGACGGGCTTCGACGCGCCACCTTGCACTTACTTGTACATCGACAAATCGATGCAGGACCACGGATTGTTCCAAGCGATCTGCCGCACCAATCGGCTGGATGGCGCTGACAAGGATTTTGGCTATATCGTCGATTACAAAGACCTATTCAAGAAGGTCGAGAAAACGATTTCCGTTTACACTTCGGAAATCGACTACAGCGATGGCGGTGCCTCTCCCGAAGTGTTGATTCAAAATCGTTTGGAAAAAGGCAAAGAACGCCTCGACGATGCCATCGAGGCTCTGGCTTTACTCTGCGAGCCGGTGGAACCACCGAAGGGCGAACTTGAGCATATCCACTACTTCTGTGGAAATACGGAAATCGAATCCGATCTTCAAGAGCGGGAGCCGCAGCGGGCGGCCCTGTACAAAGCGACGGTGGCCTTGATTCGTGCCTACGCCAATATCGCCGATGAACTCGAAGCCGCGGGCTATAACAGCCAAGAAGTCACATGGATCAAACAACAGCAGGATCACTATCTCAAGGTTCGAGAAATCGTCAAACGTGCCAGCGGCGAAATGCTGGACTTGAAGGCTTACGAAGCCGACATGCGGCATTTGATCGATACCTATGTCCAAGCGGACGAGCCGCGCAAGATTTCGCCTTTCGACAACATGGGGCTTCTCGACTTGATCGTGAAAACCGGGATCGCAGATGCCATTGCCCAACAACTCGGCGGAATGAAAGGGAACAAGGGTGCCATTGCGGAGACGATTGAAAACAATGTCCGTCGCAAGATCATCAAGGAACATCTCAACGATCCGGCCTACTACGAGAAAATGTCGGCTTTGTTGGACGAAATCATCGTGGCTCGAAAGGCCAAAGCGATCGAATACGAGGAGTACCTGAAGCGAATCGCAGAACTGGTTAAGAAAGTTGCTGTTGGTCACTCGGAGACTCTGCCTTCCGAGTTAGACTCGCCGGGCAAACGGGCGTTGTTCAATAACATCCGGCCACTTAGGGATCCAACCGTAGGTAGGGAAAAACCTGCGGAATTCAACAATAGTTCTGACGATTTGGAACTCGTGCTGCGAATCGATCAAACCGTCAAGGCGGCCAGACCGGACGGCTGGCGGGGCGTGCAGGCGAAGGAGCAGGTGATCAAAGCGGCTTTGTACGGCATCGTTCAGAACATCGAGGAAGTTGAGCGCCTCTTTCTCATCATCAAAGCCCAGAGCGAGTACTGATGGTGACCGTCATCAAATTGGGCTCAATCGAAGCCGAGGTCTTGCTCAAGGACATCAAGAACGTCCATTTGAGCGTCCATCCACCCTCGGGCAGAGTTCGCATAGCTGCGCCTAAACGGATGAAACTGGACACGATCCGCGTGTTTGCAATTTCAAAATTGAGTTGGATTAGGCAGCAGCAAAAGAGACTTGCGGAACAAGACCGCGAGACACGCCGCGAGTATCTGGATCGCGAAAGCCACTATTTATGGGGTAAACGATATCTGCTCTCAGTCGCGGAAAAAGACTCGCCTCCCAAAATTATGCTTAAGCACAGCAAGATGGTTCTAAGCGTTCGACCAGGCAGCAATGTCGCGAAACGGCATGAGGTCATGGAACAATGGTATCGCGAACAGTTGCGGCGAGCCATGCCCGAACTGATTGAACGCTGGGAGCCGATCTTGAAGGTTAAGGTTAGGCGTTTCTTCGTCCAGCGAATGCGAACCCGCTGGGGTAGCTGCAATCCCCGTACGGGCAGTATTAGGCTCAACACCGACCTTGCCAAAAAACCCCGGCAATGCCTCGAATACATCGTGGTCCACGAGATGGTCCATCTGCTGGAACCAACACACAATCACCGCTTCGTCGCATTGATGGACCGCTACATGCCGCACTGGCAACAGCATCGTCAATCACTCAACCGCTTGCCCGTCCGTCACGAGAATTGGGAATATTGAAAATGCGATGCTCTCATCGAATTTTGGAGATGCGGAATGAGTAAACTTGAGACTCCAATGACGCGCTGGTATTGGAAACAAGTGGGAGAGCCTTCGGCCAACGACTCCGAAAAAGCAACGCTAGAGAACCAATGTTCGGATTGTTCTTCCATCGAAAGTGAGAACCGTATTTACAGCTTCTGAAAATCGACTACGGCAAAAAACGTGTGGAAAGAATGCATTTCTTGCGACGAATTGCAAAAGCAAACGTGGCCGTTAGAATGTCGAAAACACGCGTGAATGTGCTGAAAAACGCGGGTTTTCCGGGACGCCTCTTAATCACTACGTTCTAGGTTCGATTCCAAGTGGAGGCATAATCATCTCACCGCCTAATTTCCACATCTGATTACCTGTTCGCAGCAAGGCGCATCACAATGGTCCACATCGCTTGTCCGACTTGTGCCCACATTTTTGGGATCAGCCGTTACGACGTGGACACAATTATTGACTGTCCGAAGTGCAAGCTTTCACTGCGTTGTGGCGACAACGTCGTACCTGAACCAGAGTCAATACGAAAGCATTCGAATCCAGAACCGATGCGCGCATCTCCATCGGGAGAGACAACCGTATCCTTTTTAGATGGGTTTATAGGTTTAGTCTTAGCACTGGCTTTCTTATTTGTCTTTGCGATGTTTATGTCAGGCAATCGAGAATCTCCGACCATCCCGACAGACGATAAGAAGCCCCCATATCAAACAACGGACCAAACTTTAATAAAAGCGCCAACACGTGACATCCCAACTAGAACGCGCACTGGCACTGTTGACTATTCTATGGTCAGCACTTTGCGAAGCGCGTGGCGCAATGAGGGTTGGCGCAACAAATCAAGGATTGAGCAGGAAGCCGCCATGTTACTAATGATACAAATCGTCCAGAATGATATTGATGATCCATTGGATGAGCAGGCGACGCTGGACTATATTCAAAAGACTATTGGCTCTTGGTGAAGGTTTAATGTCCGCTAATTTTGTTCCCCTCGGTTCCAGCATCACAATATTCGCTCCAATTTAACGGGTGAATCAACATTGGAACTGTTGGAAAGTCAATTTTGTGAGGTCGCACCTCCAAAAACTATTTGCCCTCAAGATGTGTTGGCGGCCCAAATCACAGTACCGGATACATAGCATGCCACTTTACGAAATGACTTCCGATGCCTTTCGGCCCATCAACAAGGCTTCCTTTGCCGATCTAAAAGTGCGGGAGCGCGATGACCTTCAACGATTATTGCGCACGCAGATCGATGTCTTGGGCGACGATCTTTACGTGCTCACCGAGGAGTTCGGCGAATGGGACGATAGCCGCCGCCGCATCGACTTGCTTGCCATCGATCCGCTTGCGAATCTCGTGGTGATCGAATTGAAGCGGACCAACGATGGCGGACATATGGAACTCCAAGCCATCCGTTACGCCAGCATGGTCTCTGCGATGACCTTTGAACGGGCCGAGCAGATTCACGGGGAATTTCTAACCCGGATTGGCGAACCGGCAGAAGAAGCCCGGACCCGCATCCTCTCCTTTTTGGGCTGGGAGGAGCCTGATGAGGAGTCGTTTGCTCCGGATGTGCGCATCGTGTTGGTCTCCGAAGATTTTGGAAAGGAACTCACCACGGCCGTGCTTTGGCTGCGTGAACACGACATGGACATCCGCTGCGTTCGCTTGCGTCCCTATCAAGACGACGAGAAGCGGTTAATCGATGTGCAACAAATCATCCCGCTTCCCGAAGCCAATGAATACCAAGTGCAGCTTCGAGAAAAGGAGCAGGTGGGCCGTAAGAAGCGAGCCGAACGCTACGACGTGCGTTTGAAGTTCTGGGGGGGATTGGTCGCCGTAGCTCGCAGCAGACAAACGCGACACGCCAACATCAAACCGGGAGCCCATCATTGGCTGGGCGCGAGCTACGGTATTCGCGGCCTCGGCCTCAACTACGTTATAGTTCAGGAATACGGCGTTGCCGAACTGTACATCGATCGCGGCGATGCCGACGAGAACAAGCGAATCTTTGACCAACTCTATGGTCGTAAAGACGATATCGAAAAGAAGTTCAAAGGGACGCTCTCTTGGGAGCGTCTCGACACCAAACGCGCGTGCCGCATCAAGCACGTGATCGAACGAGGCGGCTACCGCAGCCCGGAGTCCGAATGGCCAGCGATTCAAACTGAAATGGTTGACGCCATGACAAGATTGGAAACGGCCTTGAAACCACACCTTGATTCAATCGAGCTATAGATCAGCGCAAACAGATAACCGAAGTAAGTCTTGGGACAGAATTTGCGAGGTCACTTGAGGATTTCTTTTGCCTTAGCTGCTGCATCGGTGTCCGGATATTTTTCAATAATGTCTTTCAATACGTGGACTGCCACTTCTTTTTTTCCAGCCTTAAGATAGTTCCGCGCTTCCACAAGGCCCTGAAATGCTAACTGTTCCGTTTTTGCCAGATTTGTTGAATCCGTCCGATCCTTTTTTGACGGTTTACTGCAAGCGAGAATACTTCCACAGTGAATGCACTTTCTGGCTCCCTGTACTGCGCGACCACCACATTCTGGACATTTTGGGCGATTATCTAATGCAACCATCATTAACAACCAACCTATGGGGCCAAGTAGCAGCCCCAAAATTGCTCCGGCTGCTGGCCGCGCCTTAGCATTGCCAATAATCGCGCCCACAACCGCCCATAACAACCAAATAATGATGTAAATTTCCATTGTTTCTTTCTACCAGATCAGAAGGTGTTTTAAGGCAAGAGCGAATTTGCAGCCTTTAGGTCTTTAAACTCCATGATAATCTACGCTCCCACTCGCGAATTGCTCAAGACGATTTGCCAGTTCTGCGTCAGCGTGTTCGCCGCGTGGTACTGTGAAACTCTTTTCGGTCATCGCCCTTCAACCCCCTATCGCAATTGCCCCCCGTTAATCCTTACCACAACCGGCCTGTGATCGCTGGTCTTGTCGTCGTCTGGAAAGTCGCCATCGGTGACGATAACGCTGCTTAGTCCGTTCCATTTTCTGCCAAGAGGTGATGTGCAAACCAATACGGCAAGGCTTGTAGAGCCCACGGCGCTACTCCGTCACAGGCCATCCCGGTTTCGCTGTATTCCGAATTGATCGCGACTAACTCATCGCCGGTTACGGTAATAACTGGGCCACCAGACGCCCCACCAAAAATCTGCGTTGGTGCATCGATAAATACCCTGCCGTTACTTGTGGAAATTGCACTTCCCTCGACCCAACCGTGTTTGTTTCGTATTCGGACCGCCATTGGCTCACGATCGATGGACGGCACTTCTCCTCGGAACAACGCGATTCCGCGTCCGTCAATTGCTCGTTCGTAGGCTTCAGCTTGTTCAAACGAGGATTGCCGATCCGGGCAACACAAAACTGCTAAATCGGAAACCGCATCGACAAATAAAAGATCAGCTAAGAAGTCTTCTCCGTCGCAGGTCTTGCACTTTTGGTAGCGAAACTGACCTAATGTGATGCCGCCCTCATAATCCACGTCAAGACAATGGGTAGCAGTGAAGATGTACCCGCCGCAAATAACTCCTAAGCCTTCGTCGATGCTCAAAACCTGCACGACGCTGTTTTCAGTTGTCATCACTTTTCAATCCTCAACACAATCGGCCTGTGATCGCTGGTCTTGTCATCGTCTGGGAAGTCACCATCGGTGACGATAACGCTACTGGATGCCTTCCACGTCTTTACTGCCCCCGCAACGAACGCACCGTCTAGAATCGAATCGGGGTAGTCGTCTTTTCCATCCTTGTCGCGGTCTGCCCAATTCGAATCAACCAACGGCTTCGGCTCAACCCATTCCAGAACATTATCACGAACCAACTCGGCGAAACTCTCATTCCCTTTGCATGTAGGAAAATCAAAATCATGGCCCATTCTCGAATCGCCTTGGCTTGTTGGTTGCGGATTGCTTCGTTTCTTACCGCGGTATGAACGGCGCAGAAAGGTGTTTCGCTGTGCGGAAGCCTTCTGGGTTAGGGCAAGGGAATCCAATCGCCTGCAAACTGCTTTCAGCATCCGGTGCTAATTGGCACCAAGTTGCTTTGTGGATCAACTCTTCATATTTCAACTGAACGTGATAGTCCGCATCTCGCCGCGCTGTGGTCGCTCTGCCATTGTAGCCAAATTCGGGATTATAGGAGAAGCAGATGACTTTGTCGGGTGACAGTATTTCGAACGTTGCGTCTCGCGCTTCATCGTGGTTTGCATGTCCGCCGTATTCACCGCCTACGTCACGACTGTGCGTGAAAACAAAGTCAAACGGTGAAACGTTCATGATTTGTTGAATTTCGTCCTTCATTGATTGTTTAGAGTTTTGGGAAAACGTGGGGCCTACTTGGTAGTCTTTAAACCCGAATCGTCGGCCCTCGACCTTCGCAGCATTGCAATATTCGTCGAAGTACCGTTGCTTTTGCCGATCCGGGACGCACAGTGCAACCACGGTCCACTTCCACCCGAGCTGGTTGGTACGCAATATCGTACCGCCGCACCAAAGTACGGCGTCGTCGTGGTGGGCTGTAATCGCAATTGCTCTGGTCATGATGGTGTTTCGCTTTCTCGATGAATGACAATGTTGACCTAGCCCCCAGACCCCCCAGACCAGTTCGTGAAAAAAACGTTAGATTTCAAAAATCTTGGATATTAGCGATGGATTTGGTGCTTAACACTATAGAGGACGTTTCCACTATGGGGCAAATTTTTAGCAGCTAACAAAAGGTTGATACAAATGAGAAGAATCGAAAAGAAAGATTTTGAAGATTCATTCGAAAGCCGCCTGAAGCAGGGGAAAACGCCTCGGGAGACAGAACTTAGGCATAGCTTTTTTGCGTGGATTTTGACAGGCGAAATGTTTGAACTTGCCAGAACGGACAACGTAATCGCGGATGGCATTATTCAATCTTGCGAAATCTCCAACATAAAAAAGGTGGATTGACCTAACTTTTTAGACATTAGAAATGAACTGAATATGTGGTTTAAGATTTAAATTCCATTAAACTTGGTGTGTTCAAGTTATTCGTTACAGCAAGGAGTCAAACTATGGTTCGCCAATTTGCCTTGTTTTTTTTCGCGATTGCTTTGCTTTTTCAGCAGGAGACGGGGGAC